>NZ_SJFM01000002.1:0-241987 GCF_029478545.1 Vibrio sp. 1180_3 | reverse complement strand
AAATGTTACCGCTCGACTTGCATGTGTTAGGCCTGCCGCCAGCGTTCAATCTGAGCCATGATCAAACTCTTCAATTAAAGTTTTGTTGGTCCTAAGACCGGCTCAATGAATACTGACTTCAAAACTGCTTTTACTCGAAAGTAAAAAGTAATTTTAAAGCTATTGTTGTTCCAACAGAACAACAATGAATTGACTGTGCCAAAATCAAGTAAACTTGATTCTGATTGGTCACTCAGTTCATTGATAAATCTTTTTCGATTATCATCAACGAGTGCCCACACAGATTGATAGGTTTATATTGTTAAAGAGCGTTCTTCGTTTGGTTGCCGTGGCTTCCTTGGAAGAGGCGGCCATTCTAGCGAGATAATTTTTTGTGTCAAACACTTTTTTAAATTATTTCGTCTTACCGATTTGACCTACTGATTGACTGGCTAGTGGGGCTTGAACCCTTACTGGCTGTGCCGTGTCAGTGAGGCGGCATTATAGGGAGATAAAATATGATGGCAACTTATTTCTTTATAAAATTGCCTCTCCAGCACTCAAGCGAACAAAAAGCCAACAAATCACTTGTTTTTGCTCAATTAACCACCAGAAAGTACTCATCCAACACTAGTTAAGCCAGCTTCAAATTCGAAATTAGCCATCACTATCAAAGAAATATGAAATCCGAGAACGAGGATTTAAATATTCCCGTATTTTGTCAGGCAGTTTATGAGGCAAAATCGCATTAACGATTTTCAAATCCCTATCCGCCAAATCGATGATTGGGGCTTGCGTTCTAGGTACCGAAGGATCATAGATCAAAACATTGGGATATAGTAATTGCCGGGCATTCACGGAAATAACCAATCCAACCATATTATTGGATAGCTGCACTACAGTTCCGGGCGGAAAAACCCCCATAAACTTGATCAGAATGTTGAGGTTTTCGTTGCTGTAGAGGTGTTTACAATGTTTATACATATAAGAAAGAGCAATGTATGGGATTTTTTGTTCAGCAACAATGCTAGGATGACAAAGATTATCAAAGGCATTGGCTACCGTAATAACTTGTGACAACTCATCAATATCGGCTTCTTTTAAACCGAGTGGATAACCGCTGCCATCGTTTAACTCATGATGCTGCTCTATCACTTTTTTTGCGCTGTCAGGAAAAATCTCAATATGGCTCGCTATCTCTAAGCCATATTTAGTATGCAACTTAAGATAATTTAGCTCAGGTTCCGTCAGCTTTGTTTTCTTTCTTACGATGGCGGTTGGAACTTTAATTTTCCCCATATCATGGAACAAAGCTGCGAATGCCAATTCCTTGATTTTTTGAGCATCGTAACCTTTGGCTTTACCAATCAGCATGGCAATGACAGAAACATTCAATGAATGGAAGTAGATATCTTCAAACTCACTTTTGCCATTCATTAGATGTAAAGTGACATTATCCTCACTTAAAAGTTTATCAACAATGTCCTCAACCAAAAGAGAAGCTTCATCTACTGCATCTTCTGGACGATTACGAATTTTATTCATCACAGCTCGCATGCGAGCCAATGAACGTTCAAATTCTTTCTCGCAATTTAAAATGCGACGTCGATAAGCATTGAGCTTTTCAATTCGTTTTTGCTTCTCTTCCCACAGTTTCTTAGCTTCACTATCAACATAAGAGGGTTCTTCATCCACCTCTTCTGGTTGGCTATTAACTGGTAATGGCTGTGTATCGCTTTGAGCGGGATTAATATAGACGTGCTGAATACCCAAATGCTTAATCAATTGAATTTGCTCTTGAGACTTAATTTTAAAGCTATTGAAGAGGAAGGGGTGTTCATTCCATTTAACTGGCAACCTAATATGTAAGCCAGGTTGCAGTCTATCTACAGTAATTTTTATGCTTGCCACAATCTACACAACACCTTAAGTCAAATGGTTATAACATTTAAAAAGAAGATACTTACACGCTCATCAGCTACATGTTAAGTCTCAACCCATCATTTGTGTATATAAATGTGGTAGCTAAACGCAACAATATAAAATGAGAAGCGTAAGAATGTGCACACTTTCTCAATGTAAGCACTAAATATGCTATGAATAGATGTTCGGATTAGAATCAAAAAAAGCCCTAACTAGTTAGAAAGGGCTTTACCACCATCAAAGGGGGGAAGTAGTAAATAATTAATACTTTTTCAGGATCTCGATAATCTCAACTTGATTATCAGCGGCAATAATCGCATCGATGTCATCATCATTTTGGAACAGTTCAGACAGAGCCATGATTGTTTGAATATGACTATTCGAGTCCATAGCAGCCAAAGTAACAGAAAAATAGACATTACCGTTATCTTCTGACTCCAGGTCAACGCCATTTTTGAATACCGTCACCTGAAGAGAGGCTTCCTTCACACCATCTTCAGGTCGAGCATGTGGCATTGCAATTTTTGGGGCTAATACGTAATACGGACCAATCTCTTTATGCTTTTGCTTAATTGCTTCCAAATAACTTAATTCAACCTTACCTTGCTCTAGTAATTTTGAGCATGTGATATCTAACGCCTTATCAACACTTAAGTTTTTTTCAGTCGTGATAACAATACCATTGTCGCCAATTAAATTAAGGAGAGTCATGACACAATCCACCCTAGAATAAGGCCAACAACACCAAAGTCAAAATCAGCAAACGTTGTGGCTTCAAGACCAATACCGCCCAATACAGGAAGAAGTAGCATCGGAAGAAATGAGATGCATAAACCTTGAGCAAATGAACCGAGCATTGCCCCGCGCAGACCACCAGTTGCATTACCATACACACCAGCAGCCCCACCAACAAAGAAGTGAGGAACTACACCAGCGACTATAATTGTCCAACCAAATGCACCTTGAATCCCCATAGCGATGAGACCTGCAGCAAACGAGCATAGAAAACCGATTAATACTGCATTAGGAGCCACTGGAAATACCATCGGGCAGTCTAAGGCAGGTTTTGCACCAGGTACGAGTCTATCTGAGATACCTTTAAACGCGGGAACAATCTCTGCAATGAGCATTTTCACACCTTGCAAAACAATATATACACCACCAGCAAAAGTTAGCGACTGTATAAAAGTAAATATCACCCAGTTCTGACCATTCGATACCGTCTCTACAAATTCTCCACCAGCAAAAACAGATGCCAACGTAAAGAAAATAGCCATTGTCGTTGCTACCGCTACTGGGGTATCACGTAAAAACATAAGACTCTTAGGTACGTTGATATCTTCCGTTGACTTGGACGTATCACCAAACTTGCTACCAACAAAGCCTGACACTACATATGACAAGGTAGAGAAATGACCTATAGCCAATTGATCAGTACCCATTACCTTTTCAGTGTACTTTTGACCAATCGCAGGCATTACCACCATAAGAGTACCCACCAAAATAGAGCCTATCGCGACTAATGCTGTGCCTTCCATGCCAGATGTAGATAGAATCACAGCAACTAACATCGACATGAACATGGTATGGTGACCTGTTAAGAATATATACTTAAGAGGAGTAAATCGAGCCAACAAAATATTTACAACAAATGCAAAAAACATAATAAGCGCCATTTCATAACCGAACGCTTCTTGTGCTACTGCAACTATAGCTTCGTTATTTGGAATTACACCACTTACACCAAATGCCTCTGTAAATACAATCGAAAAGTTATTTAGAGCTCCTATTAATGCACCAGCACCAAAACCTAAAATTAGGAAACCCATTACGGTTTTAATCGTACCTTTTAAAATGGTTGAAATATCGGACTTTTGCGCCACCAAACCAATAAAAGCAATTAAACCAACCATGATTGCCGGCTCTTTTAATAAGCCAAGCATAAACTCGAAGAAATTAGCCATAACTTATTTCCTTAGATGAATTTTTTTAATTGCTCTTCAATAGAAGCTTTATCAAAAATATTTGCTAGACTAACAATGTTTGTTTTACCTGCATCTGTAAGCTGATTGGCAACATCTGTTGCTGCAACCCAGATATCAGCACGACTAGATGCTGCCGAAGATAAATCTTCGTGATCAACCTCTGCCTCCAAACCAATTTTTTTAGCAACTTCTTTGACTGCCATTTCCATCATTAATGATGTACCAAGACCATTTCCGCATACGACCATAATCTTTTTCATATTATTATCTCTGTAGGGTTAAACTTAGGAATCACTATCATTCCCGCTTATTAGATGACATGAATCATATCCAAATAACCCCAAAACATTAATAGATCACCATCACAAAACCAAAATGACCCTGTGAAGCAAATCACACATTAAGTTAAATCATGAGTGTTTTATCAGCAAAAAAATTTCTGCTGCTAACCGAAAATCCATTGTAAATATTAGAGAGGAAATGAATAGATATAAAATGATATGACTAGATTATGAGTTACTCTCAACTCGATATATAAAGATATCTCTACTTACCATAGTCAGTAAGGATTTTCTTCAGAAGGCTATTAACATCTTTTGTCTTCTTATTTCTTTTTGTTAATGCACTTAATGATGTAGGAAGAACAGGATTTTCTTGCACATTATAAGTATGTTCGAGTTTATCTCTTAATTTTTGCACTGCCGGTAACAGCATGCGAATTTCTTCACCGTATTCATTTTCTAATACGACAATATTTTCGGATTCAACTTGAGTTATTGTTAGTAAGCCATGTTTAACAGATTCAACCTTTTCACCAACCATTAAAGATTGAGGTGGAACAGAACGATCAGTTAATTGCCCACTACGAAGTTTGGCGGCGGTTATAGAACGAATATTACCAGTATTCTCAAAAGCAACGATAACAGTATGAGTATTATAATACTCAACTACAGTTACATAACCGTGCTTCTTAGTTTCAAATCTAGCGCCTATTTGCATATCAAGAGGCGCAGCCATTTTTTTCATTAACATTCAGTATCCACGATACTTCTCTCGACATTTAACATGCTTAAGTATACACGCTAGTTTCTTTAATATAAATAAATTGCGCTACGCATGAACGTAGCAGATACCACTATTTGACTTGTATGAATAAGAACGAAAATTCATAACGCTCAATGCTAGAATTCAATGTAATGGTAAGTAGAAAAAAGAGAGATTTGAATTGCTCGTATACAACAAAGCCCCGACTTTCGTCGAGGCTTTATCGTTTAAATATGGTACCGGTGGGCGGACTTGAACCGCCACGCCCGAAGGCAACGGATTTTGAATCCGTCGTGTATACCAATTTCACCACACCGGCATCTTGGGGCTTTGCCCTTTGATGGTTGGCATTATACGTAAGAAACGCAGAGGTGCAATAGCAAAATATTGAAATACAAATCGTTTGCCGATATTTTAGCCACAAATATTAAAGCTGTGCGTTTGTTCTCTTTTCAGCGCAACTTTGAGTCTATATGCTTGCTGCAATTTTGGAAAACTCGAAAGACCTATGAACGTTATGAGTAGTAAATCCTCCCTCCCCCCTGCTGGTTTAATGCGCCGCTTTGGTGCACTTTTTTATGATGCACTAATTATCATTGCACTTGAGATGATGGCAGCAGGCATTGTAATCGCGATATTAGAAGCCCTCGTGGCTTTCGGTGCAATGAGTTACGGCCCATATGATGATGTCAGCGATTTGCTGACCCATCATCCTATATGGAGCTATGTTTACACTTTCTATTTAGCCGCTGTTTGGGTTTATTTCTTTGTCTTTTTCTGGACAAGAGCCGGGCAAACTTTAGGTATGAGAGCTTGGAGATTGTTGATCGTCAATGACGATGACACGCAAATTAGTGCCACTCAAGCCTTAATACGCTTATTTACCTCTGGCTTTGGATTATCAAACTTAACAGTACCGTTTGATCACGAAAAACGAGGGTTTCAGGATATATGGGCTAAAACGAAAGTTGTGGTACTTCCTAAAGTTAATTGAAGCACACCAAGTAAGCAGATAAAAAAGGAAGAGCCCATGCTCTTCCTTTTTCTTTATCTATAACTTTCTTCTCAACAACATTACGGCTATCACAAGAAATACAACACTTGGGGCTATTGCTCCCAATGCAGGGGGAAGCCCGTATACAATGCTAAGTGGTCCAAAAAACTCACTGGATATATAAAATGTAAACCCAGCAATCACCCCTGACAGTATTCTTGCCCCCATAGTGACACTACGTAATGGACCGAAAATAAATGAAAGTGCCATCAGCATCATCACTGCAATAGAAAACGGCTGAGTGATCTTACGCCACAACGCCAAATCATAACGAGATGAGTCCTGCTCAGAAGCTTTTAGATAAGAGACATAATCATATAACCCACTTAAAGAGAGCTCTTCAGGTTTAACGGTTACAACCGCTAACTTATCGGGAGCAAGCGATGTCGTCCATTGATACTCTGGCAATTGCTGCTTAGAAATGACAATTTCATCGCGCATATCGGTAATTTGAACATCTTTCATTATCCATTGATTATCTTTGTCATAATCGGCTTCTTTGGCAAAAAAGATGTTCTGTAATTTCTTATTGTTATCAAAGCGCCACATGTTCAATCCATAGAGCTTATCGTTATCTATTTTGCCAATAAAAATAAAATCGTTCGCATCACGAGCCCAAACACCGCTTCGTACCGAAACGATACTGCCACCTGAAATCGCAAAAGAGCGAGAGTCTCGAGCTAACTTCTGAGCTTGAGGTGCCCCCCATTGCCCAAGAACAGTAATTATGATCATCAACGGAACGGCTGTTTTCAAAACAGAGAAGCCGATATCAAGTTTTGACACTCCCGCCGCCTGCATCACGACCAATTCGGAGCTTGCCGCCAGCATCCCTAAGCCGATCAAGGCTCCAAGTAAGGCCGCCATCGGGAAAAACATCTCAATATCACGGGGGACACTCAAAATAACAAAGAACAGCGCTTGCAACAGATCAAACCCGCCTTTACCTACGTGTCTCAAATTATCAACAAATTTGATAATGCCCGATAAACCAACAAAAACAATCAGCACTAAAGAGGTGGTTACAATGATAGTGCGGCCAATATATAAATCTAAAATCTTAAACACGACTTATACCACCCTCTTCTGTCTGAGCTTATCTTTAAAGCGCCTTACTGGCACACTATCTAGTGTATTCACCAAAACTGCAGCGATAAGTAATGCGGCATTAATTGGCCACATACCAATAACGCTAGAAAGTGAACCATCTTCAATCGCTGATTTTGTGGCACTGAGCGTCAGGAAGTAGGCAAGATAAATTAAAATCGCAGGTCCCATTTTTGCAAAACGACCTTGACGAGGATTTACGGCAGAAAGTGGCACAACCAACATCGTTAACAGCGGAATACAAACAACAAGCGAAATTCGCCATTGTAGTTCAGCTTGCGCTTTTGTATTTGAGCTCGATACTAACTTTAACGTAGGCAAAGCTTCCCAATCACGACCTTTAGGTTTTACTTCACGTTGCCCGATAAGCCCTTCGTATTCATCAAATTCCGTAATCATATAGTCAATACGAGTCGGCACCCCTTCATAGCGAGTTCCCTCATACATGGTAATCATTTGCCGACCATCACTCAGTTCTTTGACATCGCCTGAATTCGAAAACATCACACTTGGTAAAATGGAATCACGTGGAGCCAGTTGAGCAACAAACACGTTGTACAGCTTCTTATTTTCAACACTATCGATAAATACAACAGAAGAGCCGTCAGGGGTACGTTGGAACTGACCTTGTTGTAATAAATCAACGCTGTTTTCCGCTGCTAGTTGTTCTATCAATTGAGCGTACTTATCTTGGCTCCATGGTGCCAACCAAAACGCATTAAATGCAGCAGTACCCGCGGTAATAACAGCAAGATATAATGCCCCATGAATCAAGAACTTATTGCCAATTCCGGTGGCATTCATCACGGTAATTTCGCTTTCCGCGTATAAACGACCAAAAGTCAGTAATATGCCGATATAAAGGCTTAAAGGCAGCATTAATAGCCCCATCGCAGGCATTTTTAATGCCACAATAGAGAAAATCATCCGGGCAGGAATTTCACCAGCAGAAGCATCAGCCAAAACTTCTATAAATTTTTGGCTCAGAAACACTAAAAAAAGCACAAAAAAGATCGCAAATTGGCTCTTGAGTGTCTCGCGGATCAAATATCTAACAATAATCACGCTGAAATTACCTATACAAAACTTGTTTTTTTGATTGAATCACTATAATTTCCCGTTGAACCTTTTATTTTTAAAATTTTCACTAACTGTTAGCCCGTTCAATTAATAGTAGATCCAAACATGGATTCAACAACTAAGAGCGCATTATCTAACATTTAGTTCTATTTGTCTTCAGGATGTAGGAGTACGCATGGAGTTCAGTGTAAAAAGTGGCAGTCCAGAGAAACAACGTAGCGCATGTATCGTTGTGGGAGTGTTCGAACCACGCCGCCTTTCTCCAGTAGCAGAGCAGCTTGATAAAATCAGCGATGGCTATATTAGTTCACTACTTCGTCGTGGTGATCTCGAGGGTAAACCAGGCCAGATGCTACTGCTGCATCAAGTACCAGGTGTTCTTTCTGAGCGCGTTTTACTGGTTGGTTGTGGTAAAGAACGTGAATTAGGCGAACGTCAATACAAAGAAATCATTCAAAAAACTATTAGCACACTTAATGAAACGGGTTCAATGGAAGCTGTCTGTTTCCTCACGGAACTGCACGTCAAAGGCCGTGATACTTACTGGAAAGTACGCCAAGCCGTTGAAGCAACGAAAGATGGCCTATACACCTTTGACCAATTTAAGAGTGCAAAACCAGAAACTCGTCGTCCACTGCGTAAATTGGTCTTTAATGTACCAACTCGCCGTGAACTTAACTTAGGCGAACGTGCTATTTCGCACGGTCTGGCTATCGCTTCTGGTGTGAAAGCATCTAAAGATCTTGGCAATATGCCACCAAATATTGCTAACCCAGCCTATCTTGCTTCTCAAGCTCGTCGCTTAGCTGACGATTACGAGACAGTATCAACCAAAATTATTGGTGAAGAAGAGATGGAAAAACTAGGTATGAGCTCATACCTAGCGGTTGGTCGTGGTTCAAAAAATGAATCGATGATGTCGGTCATTGAGTACAAAGGCAACCCAGACCCAGATGCGAAACCAATCGTATTGGTGGGTAAAGGTCTAACATTTGATTCAGGCGGCATTTCATTGAAACCAGGCGAAGGCATGGATGAAATGAAGTATGACATGTGTGGCGCGGCTTCTGTCTTTGGTGCAATGAAAGCACTCGCGAAATTAAACCTACCATTAAATGTTGTGGGTATATTGGCTGGCTGTGAAAATATGCCAGGCAGCAATGCTTACCGCCCAGGTGATATTCTTACTACTATGTCAGGCCAAACCGTTGAGGTACTCAATACTGATGCCGAAGGTCGCCTAGTGCTTTGTGATGCACTCACTTACGTTGAGCGTTTTGAACCCGATTGCGTAGTCGACGTAGCAACGCTGACTGGTGCTTGCGTCATCGCTCTAGGTCATCATATCAGTGGTGTCATTTCAAACCACAACCCGTTAGCACACGAATTGGTTAACGCTTCAGAACAAGCAAGCGATCGCGCATGGCGTCTACCAATGGCAGACGAATACCATGAACAGCTGAAAAGTCCATTTGCCGATATGGCAAATATCGGTGGCCGCCCTGGTGGTACAATTACCGCTGGTTGTTTCTTATCTAAATTTGCTAAGAAATATAATTGGGCGCACTTGGACATCGCAGGCACAGCGTGGAAGTCAGGTGCGGCTAAAGGCTCAACGGGTCGCCCGGTCTCATTGCTCGTCCAATTCTTATTGAATCGCAGTGGCCAAGAGGCTGAGGAATAAACCTCAAAATTTGAAAAGGGCCGCAAGGCCCTTTTTTGTTGATGAGTAACTGATCATTAGGCAATAAAATGCAACGAGCTACTTTTTACATTGTGAATGAAAATAGTCCTCAGGCTCAGCTTGAGGGGTTCGAACAATACGTCTTGTTCCTTACTCATCACTTTGCCAAACAAGGCGCTAAAGTGTATTTGCATTGCCATGATAAAACTCATGCTGAACAATTTGCAGAACACCTGTGGCAAGTATTACCAGAAAATTTCGTCGCGCATAATCTAGTCGGAGAAGGCCCTAAATACTCAACCAATATTGAAATTGGCTATCAAGGGGTAAAACCCAATTGGAATCGCCAACTGGTAATAAATGTGGCGGATAATCATACAACCTTTGCGAACGCCTTTACAGAGGTGGTAGACTTCGTCCCCTGCGAAGAAAAAGCAAAGCAACTGGCTCGCGAAAGGTATAAAATCTACCGACAAGCTGGCTATCAGTTGCAAACAATCGAGATCCAACATCCATAGGTTAAACCTTATAGTTAAGGCGATCTTAAACAAGATTCTTCACTTATAAAGTTTGACTAAGATTAATCATTCACAGTACCCATTTAAGAGCACTATGGAAAAGACATATAACCCAACAGCAATCGAACAAGCTCTGTATCAGACTTGGGAAGAGAACGGCTACTTTAAGCCTCACGGTGACACATCAAAAGAAGCGTACAGCATCATGATCCCGCCACCGAACGTCACTGGTAGCCTTCATATGGGTCACGCATTCCAAGACACCATTATGGATACTTTGATCCGCTGTGAGCGTATGAAAGGCAAAAATACCTTATGGCAAGTGGGTACTGACCACGCAGGTATCGCAACTCAAATGGTTGTTGAACGTAAAATTGCCGCAGAAGAAGGCAAAACCAAGCATGATTACGGTCGTGAGGCGTTCATCGACAAAATCTGGGAATGGAAAGGCGAATCTGGCGGTACCATCACCAAACAGCTACGTCGTCTAGGTGCATCTGTAGACTGGGATCGCGAGCGCTTCACAATGGATGAAGGTCTTTCAAATGCGGTTCAAGAAGTCTTCGTTCGTCTTTATGAAGATGATTTAATTTACCGTGGTAAGCGTCTTGTTAACTGGGATCCAAAATTGCACACTGCGATTTCTGATCTCGAAGTTGAAAACAAAGATAAAAAAGGCCACATGTGGCACTTCCGCTACCCATTAGCGAATGGCGTAAAAACAGCCGATGGTAAAGATTACATTGTCGTTGCAACCACACGTCCAGAAACCATGCTTGGTGATACTGGCGTAGCAGTAAACCCAGAAGATCCTCGTTATCAAGCACTGATTGGTAAAGAGATCATCCTGCCTATCGTTGATCGTCGCATCAAAATTGTTGGTGACGAGCATGCTGATATGGAAAAAGGCACGGGTTGTGTGAAGATCACTCCAGCTCACGACTTTAACGACTATGAAGTTGGTAAACGCCACCAACTACCAATGATCAATATCCTAACTTTTGATGCCAACATCCGTGACGCAGCAGAAGTTTTCACCACCAATGGTGAAGCAAGCGATGCATACAGCAGCGAGCTCCCAGCCAAGTATCAGGGTATGGAGCGTTTTGCTGCGCGTAAAGCTATCGTTGCTGAATTTGAAGAGCTTGGTCTGCTTGATGAAATTAAAGATCACGACCTAACAGTTCCTTATGGCGACCGTGGTGGTGTGGTTATCGAACCAATGCTAACCGACCAATGGTATGTGCGCACAGCGCCACTAGCGGAAGTCGCAACCAAAGCTGTTGAAGATGGTGAAATCCAATTTGTACCAAAACAGTACGAAAACATGTACTTCTCTTGGATGCGTGATGTTCAAGACTGGTGTATCTCTCGTCAACTTTGGTGGGGTCACCGCATTCCAGCATGGTACGACAACAATGGTAATGTGTATGTTGGCCGTACTGAAGAAGAAGTTCGCGCTAAACACAACCTTGCCCCAGTGATTGTACTAAACCAAGACAATGACGTACTCGATACCTGGTTCTCGTCGGCACTTTGGACATTTGGTACCCAAGGTTGGCCAGAAAATACTGACGCATTAAAAACATTCCACCCATCAGATGTTCTTGTTACTGGTTTCGACATCATATTCTTCTGGGTTGCTCGTATGATCATGATGACCATGCACTTCTGTAAAGATGAGAACGGCAAACCACAAGTTCCATTCAAAACTGTTTACGTCACCGGCCTTATCCGTGATGAAAACGGCGACAAAATGTCGAAATCAAAAGGTAATGTGCTTGATCCTATCGATATGATCGATGGTATTGACCTTGAATCTTTGGTTGAAAAACGTTGTGGCAACATGATGCAGCCTCAACTCGCCGCTAAGATCGAGAAAAACACACGTAAAACCTTTGAAGACGGCATCGAAGCTTATGGTACTGATGCACTACGCTTTACCTTGGCTGCGATGGCTTCAACTGGCCGTGATATCAACTGGGACATGAAACGCCTAGAAGGTTATCGCAACTTCTGTAACAAATTGTGGAATGCAAGCCGTTACGTGTTGATGAATACCGAAGAGCAAGACTGTGGTTTCGCCGCAGGTAGTGAACTTGAGTACTCACTAGCAGACAAATGGATTGAATCGCAATTTGAACTGGCAGCAAAAGAGTTCAATAACCATATCAACAACTTCCGTTTGGATATGGCAGCGAATACAATTTACGAATTCATCTGGAACCAATTCTGTGACTGGTACTTAGAACTGACTAAACCAGTACTATGGAAAGGCACCGAAGCGCAGCAACGTGCCACACGTCGTACCCTTATTACCGTATTAGAAAAAACGTTGCGTTTAGCTCACCCTGTGATTCCATACATTACAGAGACTATCTGGCAGAGCGTCAAACCAATGGTTGATGGTGTGGAAGGCGATACTATTATGCTGCAAGCACTGCCTCAGTATGATGAAGCTAACTTCAATCAAGAAGCCCTTGATGATATCGAGTGGGTGAAAGCGTTTATTACCAGTATTCGTAACCTGCGTGCGGAATACGACATCAACCCAGGTAAGCCTCTAAACGTGATGCTAAAAGCAGCAAGCGAGCAAGAAGCGGCACGCTTACAAGCTAACAAAGCGGTTCTATTGTCACTGGCTAAGCTAGAAGCATTGCGCGTTCTAGAAAACGGTGAAGAAACGCCAGCTTGTGCAACAGCGCTAGTCGGTAAATCTGAACTGATGATCCCGATGGCAGGCTTGATTGACAAAGATGCTGAGCTTGATCGTCTTGCAAAAGAGATCGCCAAAACTCAAGGTGAGATCAAACGCATCGAAGGCAAACTTGGCAACCAAGGCTTTGTCGCTAAAGCACCAGAAGCTGTCGTTGCAGCTGAGCGTGGTAAGCTTGACGGCTATAAAGAGACACTGGTTAAACTGGAAGAGCAAAAAGCAACCATTGCAGCCCTATAACTATAAATAGCAGGCTCACTAACCATTAAAACGCAAAAGGTCGGTATAAAAATACCGACCTTTTTTATGGCGCTAATATCCAATCACACCAATCGATTCAGTTTCTCTCCACGCTCAAACGCAGCAATGTTATCCATTAAGATATTAGCCAACTGTTGAATAGCTGAATCACTGCCCCACGCAACGTGCGGTGTTAATAATAGATTCGGCAGTTCCAAATTAGCTAGTAACGGATTGCTTTTATCTGCGGGCTCACGACTGAATACATCTACCCCTGCTCCAGCGATCTGCCCTGTTTTAAGCGCCATAACCAACGCGTTTTCGTCCACTAAGCCACCACGGCCAGCGTTAATCAACAATGCGTTAGGTTTCATCATCGCCAGCTCTTGTTCACCAATAAGGTTAAGGGTTTGATCGGTCAGTGGGCAATGCAAGCTCACAACATCCGCCTCAGCCAGCATTTGCTCGAAGGGCATAAAGCCTTGTCGGCATAATTCAGCACCTTTTCGTTCAGCAAATATCACCTGCATACCAATCGCTCGTGCCAACGTCGCTGTCGCCTGTCCAAGCGCACCACTGCCGACCACACCAAGTGTTGAACCTGCGACATCCCCTATCGGGTGAGTAAAAAAGCAAAATTGTTTATTACGCTGCCATTCTCCATTGGCAATATCTTGATGGTAGGCAAACAGGTTGCGTCTTAACGCATAAATCATTGCAATAACATGCTCTGGCACTGAACGGGTCGCATAACCCTGAACATTAGCCAGCGCTATTCCCGCTTCACGGCAATATTCAACATCAACGTTATTCACCCCAGTTGCAGAGACTGCAATGAGGCGCAATTTAGGGCACTGACAAAGTAAGGATTTATCGAGTATCACTTTATTCGTGATCACGATATCGGCTTGTGACAAGCGTTCTAGCACTTGCTCGGTAGAGGTAAAGTCGAACTCAAGCCATTGGTGAGCAAAAGGCAGCGTTGGCAAGTGAATCTGCGCAGGAATTGTCGCTCTATCGAGAAACACAACAGTGGGTAATGACATATCAACTCCTTGTCGCTACCCACAGCAAATTATGGTCGAGGCAGCGTTTTATAATCAGGTAATTTTCGCTCAGGATCAAAGTGTTGCAAAATTTGCTCTTGTGCATCGGGATAAAAATCACAGCCGACAAAAATGTTGCGCAGCCAATGACTCTTCGGATGATAAAAACTCAGCTCCGCGGCATGCAATTCTAAACGATCAGAAAATGCTTTTGCCTCTTCTGTTGCATAAAATTCATCACCCACGATTGGATGACCTAATGCTTGCATATGAACACGCAATTGATGTGAACGTCCAGTAACAGGAAGAAGGCGTACAATTGTCGTCTTTTCTTCCCTTTTCGCTACTTGATATAAGGTTTTCGATGGTTTTCCATCCTCAAAGCATACTTTCTGTTTAGGGCGGTTTGGCCAATCGCAAATCAAAGGTAATTCGATCACACCTTCATCAAGTTCGACATTTCCCCACACTCGTGCGTAATAGATTTTATGCGTTAAACGATACTGAAATTGTTTTTTTAATGCGCCTTCGGCGTACTTATTTTTTGCTAGCAACATCAGACCTGATGTCGACATATCTAAACGATGCACGACTTGTATATCCGGATATTGTTCAGCCAAGCGACTCCACATACTGTCGTGATGTTCTGGCAATCGACCGGGAACCGAAAGTAGCCCAGAAGGCTTATTCACCGCTAGGATATGATCATCTTCATAGACGATATCGATCCAAGGATCGGTCGGTGGTGTGTATTCAAGCATCGCCATAAGAGGTCTCCAAAAAAAATCGGCGCATTATATAACGAAACTGACTCAAGATGCTTGTATCAATCCCCCTCGCTAAAAATCGGTCAAGGTAGAAATGAGCCATAGGGTGTAATTATAAATTGACAGATTAAATCAGTGTGATATTGAATGTGTATCTTGACATTAAACGCAAGACAAAAGTCGAAAATAATAAATCATAATCGACAGATCAATGAAAAACACAACATTACTCAAGGAACAAGAATGGAAAACGCCGTCCCTTATCAAGCAGTTAAAAGTTTGACCTTACCGCAATTGCTCCGCTCTCTCGGCCCCGGAATTATGATGGCAGCGGCCGCTGTTGGCGGTTCACACCTTGTCGCTTCAACCAAAGCTGGCGCAATTTACGGTTGGCAATTAGCCATTATGATCCTGCTTGTTAATCTCTTGAAATATCCTTTTTTCCGAGCAGGTATCCAGTACACAATGGGCACAGGTCAAAGCCTAGTACAAGGATATGCAAAACTAGGGCGCGCTTATCTGTGGGTATTTATGATACTCAGCGTTGTCTCAGCCATCATCAACACCGCTGCTTTATTGCTGTTTAGTGCCAGTTTACTTGCCTACTTTGTACCGTTTGAGCTGAGTACTGTCATTTTATCTACCGTGGTGCTAGTCACGTGTTTGGTGATTCTCTTTGCTGGCCATTTCCGGGCGCTTGATTCACTGTCAAAAGTTATCATGGCAGTATTGACCATTGCCACCTTACTTGCTGTTGTTATTGCAGCCGTTAACCCAGCGCAAGTTGTGGTCGAAACAACCTCACCTTCTCCTTGGACCTTAGCGGCGATTGGCTTTTTGGTGGTCACTATGGGTTGGATGCCTGCGCCAATTGAAATTTCAAGTATCACGTCAGTTTGGCTCAAACGTCAGTGTCGTGAGCAACAAGTCACGCCGCAATCAGCGCTATTTGATTTCAATGTCGGCTACATCGGTACCGCTATTTTGGCCATTGTTTTTTTAGCATTAGGGGCTTTGGTTCTACACGGTACTGGTGTAGAGCTCTCGCAGTCAGGCGTCGGTTTCTCTCATCAATTAGTCGGGCTCTATGCCTCAACGATCGGAGAGTGGGCGCGCTATCTGATTGCCGTGATCGCTTTCTTCTGTATTTTTGGCAGTACGATTACGGTAATTGATGGTTATTCGCGTGTGATTGCTGAAGCGCAGCGTTTACTGCAAAACCAGCAAACGGAGAGCCCACGTCATTATCAAGTGTGGGTTATCATTGTCTCTGCATTGGCGTTGGGAATTATTGCATTTTGGGCATCAGCATTAATGCCAATGCTAAATTTTGCAATGATCATGGCCTTCATGACCACACCGATCTTTGCGCTATTGAATTACATTCTAGTCACTAAAACACCACTACCAGCCGCGCTAGCCGTTGGTAAAAAGCTCAAATGGTTATCGATTGTAGGTTTGATCTACCTATTTGGTTTTCTGGCCGTCTTTATTTGGTGGAAATGGTTAATGTAACCGGCGAGATAAAATAATACCAATCACAGTAAATAAGTGATCAGAAATAGCGCAGGAAAAAGGCTTGAGAACAAGGCAGGATTTTTCGATGAGTAGTTATTCTACAATCAAAAATTCTAACGCAGTTATCGAGCATTTTAACCAGCTAGGATGAACAGTTATTTACTACGATTGGTATAAACCCCAAGAAAAAACAAAGGCCTTATAAATAAGGCCTTTGTTATATCGAACAAACTCAATCAATTGTGCGCGACCACTATCAAACGTAAGGAATCAAGCTGGAACTGAGCTTTGCTAATATAGCCTGTCAATTCTTTGATTTGCTCTTCAATCGCTTCGATTTCTTCATCACGAATATTCGGGTTCACCGCTTTCAATGCTAACAAACGCTCAAGTTCTGCGTTCAAATTGGCCTGCATCTCTTGCTGAGCTTGCTCACGGATAGTTTCAACACGAGCAACTACTTGGCTTTCACTGGCGGCAATTAAGTTATGGACATCGTTTTGAACTGAAGTCACCAACTTGCTCGCTAAATGACGATTAACTGGACTTAGCTGACGGTTAAAGCTTTCAAATTCAACCTGAGCAGAGAGATCATTACCGCGAGCATCCATCATCAAACGGATTGGCGTTTGTGGAAGGAATTGACTAATACCACTGCGTTTTGGTGCTTGTGCGTCCACAACGTAAACCAATTCCAGCAAAATAGTACCAACTGGTAGCGCCTTGTTTTTCAGAAGCGAAACCGCCGAAGTCCCCACCCCCTCACTCATTAGAAGATCAATTCCTCCTTGAATCATTGGGTGTTCCCAACTGATGAAGTTCATGTCTTCACGAGAAAGTGCTGTGTCACGATCAAAAGTAATCGTAGCGCCTTCATACGGCAAACCTGGGTAGCTTGGTACCATCATATGTTCCGATGGCGTCACGACCAGTGCATTTTCACCGCGATCATCTTGGTTTAAACCAATCGCATCAAATAAACTCAATGCAAAGGTCACTAAATTAGTATCACCATCAGTTGAGGCGATATCAGCAACGATCTTTTGTGCTTTTTCACCACCGTTGGAATGCATCTCTAGTAAACGGTCACGGCCTTGTTCGAGTTGTGTTTTTAAGGTTTTATTTAACTTAGCTGACTCATCAATGATCTCATCCAATTGTTCAGTATTACCTGATGCAAGCATTTCAATTAGAGTCGTTGCGTATTTATCGTAAACAGCACGCCCGGTCGGACAAGTTTCAGCAAAGGCATTTAAACCCTCATCAAACCAGCGAGCTAAAATTGCTTGTGAAGTCCCTTTTAGGTAAGGCACATGTATATCGATATCGCGCTGTTGACCAATACGATCTAAACGACCAATACGCTGTTCAAGCAGATCAGGGTTAAATGGTAAATCAAACATCACCAATTGGTTAGCAAACTGGAAGTTACGACCTTCAGAGCCAATTTCACTACAGATCAAAACCTGCGCTCCGCCCTCTTCTTGAGCAAAATAGGCTGCGGCTTTATCACGTTCTAGAATCGACATCCCTTCGTGGAAGACAGTGGCACGAATACCTTCACGCTCACGCAATGCTTGCTCCAATTGCAAAGCCGTACTAGCACGTGAAGCAATAACTAAGATTTTTTCGCTGCGTTTTTCTTTAACTTTTTCGATCAGCCAATTCACGCGTGAATCAAACTGCCACCAGCTTGCATCGTCACCTTCAAACTCTTGGAAGATCTCTTCTGGATAGAGCATTTTCATCGCACGAGCTTCCGCGCTGAGTTTGCCGCCGATCATGCCAGCAACACGCATTGATGTCGTATATTGCGTTGGAATTTCCATTGGCATCAAGTGTACATTACGCACCGGAAAACCTTTAATGGCAGCGCGTGTATTTCTAAATAGCACACGACCCGTACCATGACGATCCATCAAGTTATCGATTAGCTCTTGGCGGGCTGCCGCTTTGCTATCTTCGTCTGAATTGCTTTCAATAATGCGGAACAGTGGTTCAACATCCTGCTCTGAAAGTAGCTCTGTAATTTGGTTTTTTGCCTCATTTTGCAGCTTTTCGCCAGAAAATAGTGCGGTCACAGAATCGGCGACTGGAGCATATTGCTCTTCTTCTTTGACAAAAGCCTCGTAGTCATAGAAACGATCAGGATCAAGCAAGCGTAAGCGTGCAAAGTGGCTTTCACGGCCAAGCTGCTCTGGCGTTGCAGTCAACAGCAATACAGCTGGCGTATTTTGTGCAAGCCCTTCCACGATTTGGTAAGCACGACTTGGCTTATCTTGGCTCCACTCTAGGTGATGAGCTTCATCGACCACCAGTAGATCCCACTCCGCATCCATCGCTTGCTCAAAGCGTTGACGACTCTTGCGTAGAAAATCAAGCGAACACAACACATATTGTTGAGTATCAAATGGGTTGTGCGCTTCAGCGAAGGCTTCAACACAACGCTCTTCATCAAAAATGGAGAAATGAAGGTTAAAACGGCGCATCATCTCCACTAACCATTGATGCTGTAATGTTTCAGGTACCACAATCAAAATGCGTTCAGCGCGACCAGACAATACCTGTTGGTGGATGATCATACCCGCTTCAATCGTTTTACCTAAGCCCACTTCATCGGCCAATAAAACACGAGGGGCGTGACGACGACCCACTTCGTGCGCAATGTATAGCTGATGCGGAATCAAACCAGCGCGCATCCCACACAAACCACGCATTGGGCTCTTGTGCTGCTGGTATTGGTTCGTCAAAGCGCGGTAGCGCAATACAAAGTTATCCATGCGGTCTATTTGGCCTGCGAACAACTTGTCTTGTGGTTTATTGAAACGAATTTGATGGCTTAAGAAAATTTCGCGCAGCGCAACACCGCTTTCGCCCGTGTCTTCACGCGTACCAAGGTAAGTCAGCAAGCCCTGATCTTCGACCACTTGCTCAACCTTGAGTGACCAACCTTCCTGGCTTTCAACCACATCACCAGAATTAAACGTCACTCGGGTTACCGGGGCATCACTGCGTGCGTACACGCGGTTTTCCTCTGATGCTGCAAACATCAAAGTGACAGTTCTTGCGTCTAACGCAACAACTGTACCTAAACCAAGATCACTTTCTGTATCGCTTATCCAGCGTTGCCCCAAAGCAAAAGTCATGTATCGACTACCTCATTTATTTAGAATGAATTATATCGGTCTGTCACCAAGTGGAGATAACTCCTAATTATGATTGTTGTTGGAGTATGGTGCAGAAAAAGGTCGCTAATCTTACTTGATGGCGTGATACAGGTCACGTGTTAAGCGAACGAATGCTCAGTTTTTTTTCTGCAACTTTTGGCTGACATCAAACTGTAAGAAATCAATGGCATTTGTAGTTAACAAGGTTGCTATACTCATTATGAAAACGCATGCTTTATGAATCAAAATCATGACTTTGGCATAAAACATGCTGCATCAAACAGACAATGAGTATCAACACGAGTTTGCAGCAGTATCGAGCGATCGAACCACAACCATGCACACATTGCTCGTCACATCTCTGCAAGCATCTTTATGTTAAGCACGCTGCACCGCAGCAAGGAGACGCTTATGGGCGATACCGACCGGAAACTGTTTGTACTGGATACCAATATCCTGCTTCATGAACCTCTAGCCATATACTCCTTTCAAGAACATGACGTCGTCATTCCAATGACTGTCCTAGAAGAACTTGACCGCATCAAAGACAGCAAGCGCGATGTAGCACGTGATGCAAGAGTTGCCATTCGCGCCCTAGAGCACTTATTTCACGATGCAACACCGGATGAAATCACCGAAGGTATTCCTTTCTCAAAAGAAGCGACTTCAACTGGCACCATTTCTATTTTGGCCGATTTTGAGCTGCAAGAAACCGTTAAAGCCTTTGCTGATAAAGCGGGTGATAATCGCATTCTCAATGCTGTACTTTACCTACAAGCCAAACGAGCACCGCGCTCTGTCGTGCTACTCACTAAAGACATCAACATGCGCTTACGCGCGAAAGGTGCAGGTGTGCGCTATGTTGAAGACTATCGTACCGATCAATTAATTGACGACGTACAGTATCTCACTAAAGGCTTTCAAATTCGTGAAGGTAATTTCTGGGATAGCGTCAATGAAGTAGAAAGCAAAACCTTAGGCGGAAAAACTTTCCACACATTAGATAAAGCCCCTTTTGACCCGACGTTTATCAATCAATATGTGATTGATGAAGAGAGTGAATTTGCGGCCCGCGTACACCAAATTGATGGTGACAAAATCACCCTGCTCGATATCAGCCGAGAACGAATGCTGCACCGCAAAGCTTGGGATATTACTCCGAAAAATATTTATCAAGGGATGGCATTAGATGCCCTACTCGACCCAAGCATTGACTTAGTTATCCTCACCGGGGCGGCCGGTAGTGGTAAAACGCTACTCGCCATGGCAGCCGCACTTGAGCAAACCATAGAGAAAAAAATGTTCGATAAGATCATTGTCACCCGTAACACACCTGATATTGGCGAATCGATTGGTTTCTTACCCGGCACAGAGGAAGAGAAAATGATGCCGTGGCTCGCCGCGGTCACCGATACCCTCGAAGCTCTGCACAAAAACGATCACTGTACGGAAGGCTCGCTCAAGTACATCTGCGATAAAGCCAACATCCAGTTTAAATCGATCAACTTTATGCGTGGTCGCTCAATCCAAAATGCCTTCGTTCTGCTCGATGAGTGCCAAAACTTAACCGCGTCGCAAATCAAAACCATCATCACACGCTGTGGTGAAGGCACCAAAATTGTCTGCTCTGGCAACCTAGCGCAGATCGATTCCCACTACTTAACCCCAGTTACTTCGGGTTTAACTTATATGGTTGAACGATTCAAAAACTTTGAAGGAAGCGCCAATATTCACTTAAATGGCGTAGTTCGCAGCCGCTTAGCTGAGTTCGCCGAAGAGAATTTATAATCACATTTGGCGAGATATTATTAATATTTCGCCATTTATTTAAAATAATTATTCACAAATTCAGCATTTATATGTTTTACTAAAGCCATTCTTCACTCACATCTTAGGACTGAGATATGGCTTTTAATTTACGTAACCGCAACTTTCTCAAACTGCTCGACTTTACGCCGAAAGAGATTCAATTCTTACTCGACTTATCAGCCGAACTGAAAAAAGCCAAATATGCAGGCACCGAACAGAAAAAGCTGCTCGGCAAAAATATCGCACTCATTTTTGAAAAAGCCTCGACTCGGACCCGATGTGCCTTTGAAGTGGCTGCTTTTGATCAAGGTGCACAAGTCTCTTATATCGGCCCTTCGGGATCTCAAATTGGCCAGAAAGAGTCAATGAAAGATACCGCTCGCGTACTAGGTAGAATGTACGATGGCATTGAATACCGTGGCTTTGGACAAGAAATAGTCGAAGAGTTAGGTACACATGCAGGTGTTCCCGTTTGGAATGGCTTGACTAATGAATTCCACCCAACTCAAATTTTGGCTGATTTCCTGACCATGCTTGAGCACGGTCGTGGTAAACAATTGCATCAAATGTCATTTGCTTACTTGGGTGATGCGCGTAACAACATGGGCAATTCCTTAATGGTAGGTGCAGCTAAAATGGGCATGGACATTCGCTTAGTGGCTCCAAAACAGTTTTGGCCCGAGGAAGCGTTAGTGGCAACTTGCCAAACCATTGCCAAACAGACTGGTGCTAAAATAACCCTCACTGAAAATGTCGAAGAAGGTGTGAAAGGGTGTGATTACCTTTACACCGATGTTTGGGTTTCGATGGGCGAAGCTGCTGATGCATGGGATCAACGTGTCGCTCTGATGACGCCTTATCAAGTAAACATGGATGTGATCAAACAAACTGGCAATCCACACGTCAAATTTATGCATTGTCTACCGGCTTTTCATAATGATGAAACCGCAATTGGTAAAGAAGTGTCTGAAAAATACGGAATGAAGGGCTTAGAAGTTACCGAAGAGGTCTTTGAGTCAGAATACTCGATCGTATTTGATGAAGCAGAAAACCGCATGCACACCATCAAAGCGGTAATGGTTGCCACGCTCGGCGCTTAAAAAACTAGGCAACAATTGAGCGAAGCCTGATGAACTTACATTCGTAATGTGTGATTGGGGTGAGTGAAAGCAGCTAACGCAGCGACAGTGCTAATGATGAAGAGGATTGTGAGGTAATCGCTTGCGCTCACACAACGAAAGCGTATAATTCCCTGCGATTTATCTGAGGGGTAGCCATGAAGCTGAACGTTGTTATTCACATCTACAACGCAATTCGATTCAACATGAGTAAGTTCTTTTGCTTACTGGGCTTACTATTTTTACCCTCTTTTGATTTTTAAAGCCTCCCTTATTGGGGGGCTTTTTTGTGGCTGTTAGAAAATTATAGGGAATAAGATCATGGCGAATTCGCTTTATCAAAAGCACATTATCTCGATTCCAGAACTGTCTCGTAATGAGCTGGAACTGATTGTCAAAACCGCTGGCCAACTGAAAGCAGAACCCAACCCGGAACTTATTAAAAATAAAGTGGTGGCGAGCTGTTTCTTTGAACCGTCGACACGTACTCGCCTCTCTTTTGAAACGGCAATTCAGCGCATTGGTGGCAGTGTGATTGGCTTTGACAATGGCGGCAACACTTCATTGGCTAAGAAAGGTGAAACGCTGGCTGATTCAGTGCAGGTAATTTCATCTTACGTGGATGCGTTTGTGATGCGCCATCCACAAGAAGGTGCAGCTCGTTTAGCTTCTGAGTTTTCTCATGGTGTGCCGGTTATCAATGCTGGTGACGGTGCTAACCAACACCCAACACAAACACTGCTTGATTTGTTCACCATTGCCGAAACTCAAGGCCGTTTGGATAACCTCAACGTTGCTTTCGTTGGTGACCTAAAATATGGCCGTACAGTGCATTCTCTGACTCAAGCCTTAGCCAAGTTTAATAATATTCGCTTTTTCTTTGTCGCTCCTGAAGCGCTAGCTATGCCGGATTATATTTGTGAAGAGCTTGATGAAGCTGGCATCCAGTACAGCTTGCATACTGATATTGAGAGTGTGATCCCTGATTTAGATATCCTGTATATGACTCGTGTTCAAAAAGAACGCTTTGATGAATCAGAATATGCGCATATTAAGTCGGCATATATCTTGACCGCTTCAATGTTAAAAAATGCTCGTCATAACATGAAGGTGTTGCACCCTCTACCTCGTGTTGATGAAATCACCACCGATGTCGATAAAACCCAACACGCTTACTTCTTCCAACAAGCAGAGAATGGTGTTTACGCCCGCGAAGCTTTGCTTGCTCTTGTGCTTAATGACACCCTGTGATCGAGGAGACCTATCATGACTAAAGAAACTCAGTTACAGGTTGAAGCCATTAAAAATGGTACCGTGATTGACCATATTCCTGCTCAAATTGGCATCAAGGTTCTAAAATTATTTGATATGCATAATTCAAATCAGCGCGTCACTATTGGTTTGAACTTGCCATCTTCTGCACTTGGCGCCAAAGATTTGCTGAAGATTGAAAATATCTTCATCAATGAAGAACAAGCCAGCAAGCTGGCGTTGTATGCCCCACATGCAACCGTCAATCAAATAGAAAACTACCAAGTCGTAAAAAAATTAGCACTTGAACTGCCAGAGCAAATTAATGATGTGTTCTCTTGCCCAAATACCAACTGCATTACACACGATGAACCAGTAGAAAGCAGTTTTAAGATTTTTGAAAAAAATAACGATATTCGTTTGAAATGTAAGTACTGTGAAAAAGTGTTCTCACGTGAAATCGTGACTGAACGTGAATAGTAAGCTGGCTTGATTAGCCGCTATCAGTGCCCCATCGTTGTGGGGCATTTTGCACTTTACCTACCGTTTTTTTAGAGGCAAACTGAGGCCTCTAATTCCTATAAAACAGATGGAACATCATAATGACTAAAGTACTTCATACTGAATCAGCACCGGCTGCTATTGGCCCATACGTGCAAGGCGTTGACCTTGGTAATATGGTTCTTACTTCAGGTCAAATTCCTGTTAATCCAGTAACTGGTGAAGTATCCGCAGATATCGCAGTACAAGCGCGTCAATCTTTAGATAACGTGAAAGCGGTTGTTGAAGCTTCTGGCCTAACCGTTGCTGATATCGTGAAAATGACGGTGTTTGTAAAAGACCTTAATGATTTTGGTACCGTCAACGAAGTGTATGGCAAGTTCTTCGACGAGCACAATGTTGCTAACTATCCAGCGCGTTCATGTGTTGAAGTGGCTCGTCTTCCAAAAGATGTCGGCATTGAAATTGAAGCTATCGCGGTTCGTAAATAACCTCGTTGCTAAAAGTGACCTATGAATCATAGAAAAAAGGGCTGAAGAATTAAATTCTTCAGCCCTTTTTATGTTTGTGACCATTAACAATTAATGAGATGTCACTTGCTTGCCATTCAGCATTGCAACTTCTTCATCTAACTCAGCTAATTTGGCGATCATTTGCTCTCGGCATATTGTCGACAGTTCACGCGTATTTTCTTTGCTATAACCTTCAACACTAATTGGTGGCAGCATTTCAACAATGACGTGGCCGTTGTTCCAACGGTTCAGTTTAATGTCGTTGGTTGAACTGCATACGATAGGTATGATAGGCACGCCCGCGCCAATAGCCGCATGGAAAGCACCGGTTTTAAACGGCAATAAACCTCGCCCACGAGAGCGTGTTCCTTCAGGGAACATCCACACTGATACGTCACTTTTCTTGATACTATCAACTACTTGATCGATAGTGCCTTTCGCTTTACTGCGGTTTGCACGATCAATCAGTATATTTCCGGTGATCCAATAAAGCTGACCAAATAGTGGCATCCACACTAAACTTTTTTTACCAACCGTTACCACTTTCGGTGTCACCGCAGATGATACCGTAAACAAGTCCCAGTTATTTTGGTGGTTAGCAATGTAAATATGCTGACCGCGGTTATACGCATTTTCTGGAATACGTAAGTCTAATTTAATGCCCATCACACGGGACATTCGGCCAAATAGACGACCAAAAGTAAATACGTGTTTTGGGTTACGAGGGCTCAGTAGGCAGTAGCCACACCCAAATACAAACATTACGACAGCAAAAATCGCAACGGCAAATAAACGCAAGAGTGCAATCATTCTTGTGCTCCAAAGAAATCGATAAAAAAAGCCGAAACCTTTGTTTCGGCTATAGAAACTGAATCAGTTCGGCTCTCGTATACGTTCAATATTCGCGCCAAGAGCAGAAAGCTTATCTTCAATCTTTTCGTAACCACGATCAATGTGGTAAATACGATCGACCGTCGTTTCGCCTTTGGCAATACAACCGGCAATCACAAGACTTGCAGAAGCTCGTAAGTCCGTTGCCATCACTTGTGCACCACTGAGTGATTCAACATCACCACAAATAACGGTGTTGCCTTCAACTTCAGCTTTGGCGCCCATGCGCATCAGTTCAGGAACGTGCATAAAACGGTTTTCAAAGATCGTTTCGGTGATCTTACCGCCGCCTTTGGCCATCATGTTGAGCAAAGTAAACTGTGCTTGCATGTCGGTTGGGAAACCTGGGTGCGGCGCAGTGCGAATAGAAACCGCCTTCAACTCTCGCCCCGTCATATCAAGACTGATCCAGTCTTCTCCCGTTTCAACCTTGGCTCCGGCTTCTTCTAACTTCGCCAGTACCGCTTCAAGTAAGTGAGCATTGGTATTACGACATATTACTTTACCGCGAGAAACAGCCGCTGCAACAAGAAACGTTCCCGTTTCAATGCGGTCTGCAACCACTGAATGCTGGCCACCACCTAAGCGCTCAACACCTTCAATGGTAATGGTATCAGTACCTGCACCAGAGACTTTCGCCCCCAACCTGTTCAAAAACAGAGCGGTATCGACGATTTCCGGCTCACGAGCCGCATTATCTAAAATCGTTTTGCCTTCAGCTAACGTTGCAGCACACATGATAGTGATAGTCGCACCTACGCTAACTTTATCCATGACAATATGAGCACCCTGCAAACGACCATCAACACTGGCTTTTACATAACCGTCTTCCAGTGTAATAGTGGCACCCAACTGTTCTAAACCATGGATATGTAAATCAACAGGGCGAGCACCAATAGCGCAACCACCAGGCAATGATACTTGGCCATAACCAAAACGAGCCACTAATGGACCTAGTGCCCAGATTGACGCGCGCATGGTTTTCACCAAGTCGTATGGTGCGCAATATTCATTGATTTCACTTGGGTCAACATGCACTGAACCATTACGCTCTACTTTTGCGCCCAAACGCTTAAGCAGTTCCATGGTAGTATCAATATCACGCAGGTGAGGGACGTTCGCCACATCAACGGGCTCAGAGGCCAGGATAGACGCAAATAAAATAGGTAGTGCAGCGTTTTTTGCACCTGAAATGGTCACTTCACCTTGTAATGGCTGGTCTGACCCAATAACTCGAAACTTTTCCATCAATAAACCTTACAGCGACATCAACTTTTTATCACGAGCCCACTCATCTGGTGTGAACGCTTTAATAGAAACTGCGTGAATGTCATTTCTTTGAATGTACTCCATCAATGGAGCATAAATAAGTTGTTGTTTCTTAACTCGGCTCATGCCATCAAAACAAGCATCAACAGCGATCACTTCGTAGTGACTACCTTCACCTTTGACATGAATTTCTTGAAGGTTAAGAGCCTCATCTAACAACTGTTGTACTTTTGCGCTATCCACAATGTTCCCCTGCTTAATTCTTTATGTGTTGAGCTATCAGACTTTCGACGTTACTCAATTGGAATAGTGTGCGCAGTTGCTCTGGCACGAAACTGAACATTATATGACAGTTTCGTTTTTTTGCATGCTCTATTAGGTGGATTAACATCACCATTCCGGCAGAGTCTATACGTTCAACCTGCTTTAACTCAACATCAAGCGTCGATCCAGCTGGTGTCCACTGTTTGATAAATTTCCATAAATCAGGTACATGCTCTCTATCTAAAGCACCAGATAGTGCGACAGATTGAGAACTCAACGGCTGCCATTGGCTATGACTCATTGTTGTTTACTCTCGAAACGAATCGGTTGTTCTGCAAGTTGTTGTAATTCCTTTGCAACAAATAAAATGCCTTCTTGGCGAATTTTTCCACTCCATTCCGACTGTTTGCTCGATAATAAGCTGATCCCTTCCGCCGACATATCAAAAGCTAACCAATCACCATTCTTTTCTTTACGTAAAGTAAATTCGAGTTTGATGTTAGGACGCGGTGTATCAATGATATCCACTTTGACATTCGTAATTCGCTTATCATCGGCAATGGGTTGCTCTGGTTCAAACTCAATGGTTTGATCACTATACTGCGTCAACACTTGAGCGTAAGAGCTCACCAAATAAGAACGGAACGCGGTAATAAATACAGCAACATCATCACGCTTTGCGCCTTTGAGGTTCGGGCCTAATAATTTGAGCGCTGCATATTGCTCATTGATATAGGGCATAAACTCTTGTTCAACAATCTCTTTTAGATAATCTGGATTATTGTGAATGGCTCCTTGTTCCGCTTTTAAGCGAGCAAAAGCAGTTTCAGATACCTGTTTCATCATCGTATATGGTTGCGTTTTATCAATACTAGCCGCTTGAATACACATAGAGCTCATCAGAGTGAATAACAAAATTAAAGTTCGCTTTAGCATTTATATTACTCCTTGCTCTTATTGTCAGAGCTACCACCAACGCTATACAGCACTTGACCTATTAAATCTTCCAACACTAAGGCTGATTTTGTATCTTCAATCAAATCACCCTCTTTTAGCATTTGTTCGTCTTCAAACACAAAGCCGGGAACCAGCCCAATGTATTGCTCACCAATCAAGCCTGAGGTGAGAATTTTGACGCTCGATGTTTCAGAGAACTGATCGTACTGGCTATTGATCGCCATAGTCACAACTGGTAATAAACTCTCTTTATCTAGAGATATGTTTGAGACTCGGCCCACAACAACACCACCAACTTTGACGGGTGAGCGGACTTTCAAACTACCGATATTGTCAAATTCAGCTTTTAAAGAATAAGTATCGTTTGAGCCCAATCCTTTTACGTCAGCAACCTGAAAAATCATTACCAGAATTGCGCAAATTCCTGCCAGTACAAAGCTGCCGACCCAAAGTTCTATTTTTCGTGTTTGCTGCATGATTAATTCCCAAACATCAATGCGGTAAGTACAAAGTCTAGCCCTAATACAGCTAAAGACGAATGTACCACGGTTCGTGTTGTGGCACGGCTGATCCCTTCAGAAGTCGGAATCGCGTCGTAACCATTAAATAATGCAATCCAAGTGACAGTAATCGCAAACACTGCGCACTTGATCATGCTGTTACCAATATCTTGTCCTAGCTCCACCGATGACTGCATCGCCGACCAAAAACTGCCGTGATCAATGCCTTTCCAATCAACGCCAACAATCTGACCGCCCCATATGCCAACAGCCATAAAAATCATCGCCAGTAAAGGCATCGAGATCAACCCTGCCCATAGGCGTGGTGCAATCACTCGTTTTAGTGGGTCAACAGCCATCATTTCTAAGCTAGAGAGCTGCTCTGTTGCTTTCATTAAGCCAATTTCAGCGGTCAACGCTGAACCCGCCCGTCCAGCAAACAAAAGCGCTGTCACGACAGGCCCCAATTCACGCAGTAACGAAAGCGCAACCATTTGGCCTAAACTGCCTTCCGCACCATAGTCGACTAAAATGACATACCCTTGCAGGCTGAGTACCATACCGATGAACAACCCCGAAACCACAATGATTGCAAGTGATTGAACGCCAACACTGTAGAGCTGTTTCATTAATAGAGGGAAATTTTGAATTGGCCTAGGGCGACCAGAAAGTGCGCCAAATAACATCAAGCTCGCTTTACCAAACGCCTGGCAAAACTGAAGCGTACTACGTCCAAGCCCTTCAACCCACTGAACAAAACTTGTCATCATTAAAATAAGTCCTTTTCTAGGCTCTGAGCCGGAAAGCGAAATGGAACAGGACCATCCGCCTCACCTTGTAGAAATTGTTGTACGCGTGGATCACTATTTTCTAGCAGTTGTTGCGGAGTTCCTTTGGCGATCACTTTTCCATCAGCTAATAGATACACCCAATCAGCGATACTCATCACCTCAGGTACATCATGCGATACGACGACAGAGGTAACTCCCAAGGCTTGATTAAGATTACGGATAAGCTCAACAAGCACTCCCATGGTAATAGGATCCTGACCGACAAAAGGCTCATCGTACATGATCAGTTCAGGGTCAAGCGCAATCGCTCGGGCTAATGCCGCCCTTCTTGCCATCCCACCAGACAATTCACTTGGCATTAAGAATGCCGCGCCGCGCAGACCAACGGCCTCAAGTTTGAGCAACACTAACGTTTTAATCAGTGGCTCATCTAATTGTGTGTGTTCACGTAATGGAAATGCGACATTATCAAAAACATTTAAATCGGTGAACAGCGCCCCAGACTGAAATAGCATGCTCATTTTTTTACGAGCTTGATAAAGCTTCTTACGGCTCAGCGTTGGTATATTTTCACCATCAAACCAAATTTCACCTTGTTCAGGGAATAGCTGCCCACCGATTAAACGCAATAAAGTGGTTTTACCAATACCGGATGGCCCCATAATGGCGGTAATTTTTCCTTGTGGAACATTGAGGCTCACATCATCAAAAATTACCCTCCCCGAACGAGAGAAGGTCAAATGATTTATCGTGACAAGGTCGGTCATTGACATAATTCGTGTTTCACTATTTTATTCGCCTCAAAAATGATGGGCAATCATAAGCATAAGACAGCAGAATTAAAAGCACTGTTCAATTACATCCTAAAGGAAAGGTTAACCTTTCGCCAAAATAATCTTTTACATAATTTAATGATGGATACACAAGTAAACACCTCATTGAACGTAATTAATTAGATCTTCGACTTCCCTTTTAGTAGCCAACACGTCAAAATTAGCGGTTAATTGTCTCGTTTTTTCATTCATTTCATTAGTTAGGTATCATCATGATCGAAGCCATTGTGTTTCTCAGTGTAGGTTTGGTTTTCTTAGTTTGGAGCGCAGACAAGTTGGTATTTGGTGCAGCAGCCTTGGCGCGCAACGTGGGAATATCACCTTTAGTTATCGGTATGACGATTCTTGCGATGGGCTCTTCTGCACCTGAAATGATGGTATCAGCCACTGCGGCATTAGAAGGCAAAACAGATACCGCCGTCGGCAATGTACTAGGCTCCAACATTGCCAATATTGCTCTTATTCTTGGTATTACCGCATTAATTAAACCGCTGTCAGTAAGTTCGCCCGTTATTCGTCGTGAACTACCACTGATGATTGGAGTCACATTACTGTCTGGCGCTCTGCTTTGGGATAATCATTTAGGCTTTTACGAAGGCGCACTACTGTTCGTTCTTTTTGCTGCGTTTATTCTTGCGATGCTGCGCATTAGCCGTAACGAACAAAAAAATGGCGACACGTTATTAGATGATCAAGAGTCAGAGATTCCACAAGGTGTCAGTAATTTAAAAGCGGCAATGTGGGTCGTCGTTGGCCTTATTATTCTCCCGATTGCCGCAAGCGTCCTGGTCGATAACGCGGTGATCATTGCGAAATACTTCGGTATGAGTGATCTAGTTATTGGTTTAACGATCATTGCTGTCGGAACGAGCTTACCTGAGCTCGCCGCTTCGCTAGCTAGTGTGCTGAAGGGCGAAGATGATATGGCGGTAGGCAACATTATTGGCTCCAACGTTTTCAATATTCTAGCGGTGATGGGCATACCAGGTCTTATTAATCCTTCCATGCTCAGTGAATATGCTATGGGGCGTGATTTTTGGGTCATGCTTGGCGTATCCTTGCTACTTGTTATTATGGCTTTAGGTAAATCTCGTAGTATCAACCGCTTAGAAGGTGGCGTTTTGCTACTGACCTTTATCGGGTACCAAGCTTACCTACTTATGAATATGACCGCTTAACCAATTCTGGAGTTTAGGATGTCGAATCAGTTTGATTATCGCAGTGTTGCCAAGCAAGTACTTGCCACTGAAGTTGCCGCCTTACAACAGTTAGAGCAGTACTTTAATGATGAATTCTGCCATGCCTGTGAGATGATTTTGGACAACAGTCACGGTAAAGTTGTCGTCATGGGGATGGGGAAATCAGGTCACATCGGTAAGAAAATAGCCGCTACGCTCGCCAGTACGGGCACATCTGCTTTTTTTGTGCACCCAGGAGAAGCTTCACACGGTGACCTTGGCATGATCGAGCGTGGCGATATCGTTATCGCAATTTCCAACTCTGGAGAATCTTCAGAAATTTTATCGCTCATCCCGGTCTTAAAGCGCCTCAATATTCGTATTATCAGCATGACAGGTAACCCACAGTCAAACATGGCAAAACTGGCTGACCTGCACCTACAAATTACCGTACCAGAAGAAGCATGCCCGCTCGGCTTAGCACCGACCTCGAGTACTACCGCAACACTTGTAATGGGTGATGCACTCGCCGTTGCACTATTACAGGCACGCGGTTTTACCGCTGAAGATTTTGCGCTGTCTCACCCGGGCGGAGCATTGGGACGTAAACTATTACTAAAACTGTCCGATATCATGCATACAGGTGCAGCCCTTCCCATCGTTCAGCCACAGGCATTGATTCGAGATGCACTGCTAGAGATCAGCCAAAAGGGCTTAGGTATGACCGCAATTGTCGATGCAAAGATGCAGCTTATCGGGATTTTTACCGATGGCGATTTGCGCCGTATTTTGGATAAACGCATTGACATTCATAGCGCGACTATCAGTGAAGTCATGACACAAAAACCGACAGTTGCCGAACCCAATATGCTTGCAGTTGAAGGGTTAAACTTGATGCAAGATAAACGAATTAATGGTTTGATGCTGTGTGAAAACGGTAAACTGGTGGGGGCGCTGAACATGCATGATTTACTAAAAGCAGGAGTCATGTAATGACAACGATGGTTAATACTCCCTATGGTACGGTATCTCAAGACATCTTGAATATCGCCAAACAAATCAAACTGCTGATTTGTGATGTGGATGGCGTATTCTCTGATGGTTTAGTGTATATGGGTAATCAAGGTGAAGAACTAAAAACCTTCCATACTCGTGATGGCTACGGTGTGAAATCGTTGATGAATGCGGGGATCGAAATCGCAATAATCACTGGTCGGCAGTCGCAGATTGTCGAAAACCGCATGACTGCTTTAGGCATCAAACTGATCTATCAGGGCCAAGATGATAAAGTAAAAGCCTATCAAGATATTTGTCAGAAGTTGAATATATCACCAGAATATACTGGCTATATTGGTGATGATCTGATTGATTGGCCTGTAATGGAAAAAGTCGCACTTAAGGTTTGTGTGGCTGATGGACACCCATTACTGCTCCAAAAAGCAAACTACATCACTACAATTAAAGGTGGTCATGGTGCGGTACGTGAAGTGTGCGATTTGATTTTGCAAGCACGTAACGAGTTAGAAGTACACAAAGGCTTAAGCATATGAGTTTGTCTCGAGTCCTCTATGTGATATTGATTTTTATCACATCTTGGTCTGCATATTATTTACTCGATAAAGAGCAAAAACCTGATATTCAAGTTGCACCCAACTTGGAACTGCCTTTGTTTAGCGGAAAAAACCTCGACAATGTCTCGTACAACGAGCAAGGTATTCGCAGCTACGTAATCCTATCTACGCATTTAGATCATTACTCAAAAAGTGGCGATACTATTTTTCAATATCCGATCTTAAAAGTGTTCCGTGAAGGCACTACTCAAGAATGGGAAATTACCGCTAAACGTGGTGTGTTAGATGAAGAGCATGTACTAACACTTTATGACGATGTGCTTGCAAAAAACCTATTACCTGATTCTGGTTTTGATACGCTCTCTACCATTAAGATGAGTATTCAACTGGATAATCGAGATTTTTGGGCTGATAACCAAGTCGACTTGGTTGGACCGCAATTTGAAACAACAGGACAGGCGATGAAAGGCAATTTTGCTGAAAACGACGCTGTTCTTTATAACCATGTACAAGGTAGATATGAAACTCTCACACCTTAGTCTTATTGCTTGTTTCGCTATTTCTGGCAACGCCTTGGCACTGGCAACAGACAGCCAACAACCAGTTTATATTGATTCTGACAGCCAACAACTCGACATGAAAAGTAATCGCGTTACTTTTCTTGGTGATGTGAAGCTTAAACAAGGCAGCATCAATATGAATGCGGACAAAGTGATTGTGATCCGTGATCCAAAAGATGGCACCATTCAAGAAATTGAAGGATACGGTGATCTCGCTACATTTTCACAGTTAACCGATGACGGTAAAACCTTGTACGGTGAAGCGAAAGAGCTGTATTACAAAATGGTTGATGACCAACTAACCATGATAGATCAAGCAATGCTTTCACAAGATGATAGCATCATCCGTGGCACCAAGATTCGTTACAAAATTTCATCACAAAAACTGATGGCTGACGGTAACTCTAACGAAAGAGTTTCGACGGTACTTCAACCACAAGCGACGAAAACTCAAGAATAATTATGGCCATACTCAAAGCAGAACATTTAGCGAAAAGCTATAAAAAACGCAAAGTGGTTTCCGATGTAAGTTTACAAGTGGAATCAGGGCAAATCGTGGGGCTGCTTGGTCCGAACGGTGCAGGGAAAACGACATCGTTCTACATGATCGTCGGCCTTGTCGCGCGCGATGAAGGCAAAATTAGCATTGATGATCAAGACATTAGTATTCTACCAATGCATAGCCGTTCACGCTTAGGGATAGGCTACTTACCACAAGAGGCCTCTATTTTCCGCAAATTGTCGGTGGAAGATAACATCATGGCTGTATTAGAAACTCGTGAAGAAATGACCCGCGAGCAGCGTCAGGACAAACTAGAAGACTTACTTGAAGAGTTCCACATTCAACATATTCGTCACAGCGCAGGTATGGCGTTGTCCGGTGGTGAACGTCGTCGTGTTGAAATTGCGCGTGCTCTCGCTGCAAACCCACAATTCATTTTGCTTGATGAGCCTTTTGCTGGTGTTGACCCTATCTCGGTTATCGATATTAAAAAGATTATCGAACATCTGCGTGATCGTGGTTTAGGCGTTCTAATTACCGACCATAACGTTCGAGAAACATTGGATGTATGTGAAAAAGCCTATATTGTAAGCCAAGGACGTTTAATCGCAGAAGGCACGCCGAATGACGTGCTTAATAATGATGAAGTAAAACAGGTTTATCTCGGCGAACAATTCCGTCTCTGATTCAAATTCCGTCTATGATTAAGTAGAGAGTGACATCAATTCTAAAAATAACAAGGTAACCAACGCTGAATGAAACCCTCATTACAACTAAAGCTAGGCCAACAATTAGCAATGACACCTCAGTTACAACAAGCGATTCGTTTGTTGCAGCTGTCAACGTTAGATCTGCAACAAGAGATCCAAGAAGCCCTTGAATCAAATCCATTATTGGATGTTGAAGAGGCTTATGACGAAGGTGCAACGGCTGAAGCTCAACGTGGTGAGGAGACAGAAGTCAGTGCTGAACCTGTTGAAGTAGAGACTCAAGACAGCTCAGATTTGATTGAAAAATCAGAAATTAGTAATGAACTGGAAATCGACACTACTTGGGATGATGTATACAGTGCCAATACCGGTAGCACAGGGATTGCTCTTGACGACGACATGCCTGTTTATCAAGGTGAAACCACTCAAACTCTACAAGACTATCTACTTTGGCAACTCGACCTAACCCCGTTTAGTGACACCGATAGAAGCATCGCCTTAGCACTCATTGATGCTATTGATGACTATGGTTACCTTACCGTTTCTCTTGACGACATTTTAGAAAGCTTTGCCGATGAAGAGATTGAATTAGATGAAATTGAAGCGGTTCGTAAACGCATCCAACAATTCGACCCATTAGGGGTTGGTTCGATCAATCTACAAGACTGTTTGCTTTTACAACTCGCCACTTATCCAACCGACACACCTTGGTTAGAAGAAGCCAAACAGCTACTCACTCAACATATTGATTTACTTGGTAACCGTGACTATAAGCTGATCTTAAAAGAGACCAAACTAAAAGAAGATGAACTACGCGACATCTTACAACTGATTCAGCAACTCGACCCAAGACCAGGTAACAACATTTCGACTGAACATGCAGAATACGTCGTACCCGATGTCTCTGTGTATAAAGACCATGGGAAATGGGTAGTCACCATCAACCCTGACAGTGTGCCAAAACTGAAAATCAATCAACAATATGCTGCTTTAGGTAAGGGAAATAGTGCTGACAGCAACTATATTCGCAGCAATTTACAAGAAGCAAAATGGCTCATCAAGAGTTTAGAGAGTAGAAATGAAACACTACTCAAAGTGGCCAAATGTATTGTTGAACATCAACGTGATTTCTTTGAGTATGGCGAAGAAGCCATGAAACCGATGGTACTCAATGACGTTGCTTTAGCGGTAGAAATGCATGAGTCCACCATTTCTCGGGTGACAACACAGAAGTACATGCATACTCCGCGCGGTATTTTCGAATTGAAATACTTCTTCTCCAGTCACGTCAGTACCGACAATGGAGGAGAGTGTTCATCAACTGCAATAAGAGCGCTCATTAAGAAATTGGTGGCAGCTGAAAATACAGTAAAACCATTAAGCGACAGTAAAATTGCAGATCTACTCGCTGACCAAGGAATTCAGGTAGCTCGAAGGACGATAGCTAAATACCGTGAATCATTGGGGATTGCTCCATCGAGTCAGCGCAAACGCCTACTATAAGGCACAAAAAAGAGAAGGAAAGTCTATGCAAATCAATATTAATGCCCATCACATTGATCTAACCGATTCAATGCAAGACTATGTTAACTCGAAGTTTCAAAAACTTGAGCGATTTTTTGATCACATAAACACCATTCAGGTCGTTTTACGTGTTGAAAAAGTAAACCAGATCGCTGAAGCTACGCTCCACATAAATCAAGGTGATATCCACGCCACGGCTGATAACGAAAGTATGTATGCCGCCATCGATAGCCTCGTGGATAAACTTGTCAGACAACTCAACAAGCATAAAGAAAAGCTAAGTAGTCATTAATCATGCAATTACGCGAAGTACTTTCATTGGACTGCACAAAAAGTGCAGTCCAATGTACCAGTAAAAAAAGAGCCTTAGAAATCATCAGCGAAATCGCTGCCGAACATTCAGGCCAAAGCTCCACCGAACTCTTTGAATGTATGCTCAGCCGAGAAAAAATGGGCAGTACAGGCATTGGTAATGGCATCGCTATTCCTCATGCTCGAATGACGGCCAGTGACAACGCTATCGCTGTACTTTTACAATGCGATACGCCTATTGAGTTTGATGCTATTGATAATCGTCCTGTCGACCTACTTTTTGCTCTACTTGTTCCTGAAGATCAATGTAAAGAGCATCTAAAAACCCTTTCGTGCATGGCAGAACGTTTGAATGACAAACAAGTTTTAAAGCAGCTACGAAGCGCTCAAAGCGACCAAGAGCTGTACGACATTATGACTAACCATTAATCATCGAGCCCAAAACTATGCGTTTAATCGTTGTCAGTGGTCAATCTGGCGCAGGTAAAAGTGTTGCACTACGTGTATTGGAAGATCTCGGCTACTACTGTGTCGACAACCTGCCAGTAAACTTGTTAGATCCCTTTATTCAAGCCGTCCAAGATAGCAAACAAAATGTGGCGGTGAGCATTGATATCCGCAACCTTCCCCAAGAGCCGACTCTAGTCAGCGATGTGTTAGAGAAGCTTAAACAAAATAACGATGTCAGTGTTCTATTTCTCGATGCGAGCAAAGAAACCTTATTAAAACGCTACAGTGAAACACGTCGTATTCACCCGCTGTCACTCAACTCAAATAAACCATCTTTAGCTCAGGCCATTGAGCTAGAGAAAGAGTTACTTGCACCACTAAAAGAACAAGCAGATTTAGTTCTTGATAGCAGTAATCAATCTTTACACGAGTTAAGCGAAACCGTTCGCATGCGCATTGAAGGGCGTGAGCGAAAAGATTTAGTCATGGTGTTTCAATCTTTCGGCTTTAAATATGGTTTACCGAGTGATGCTGATTATGTGTTTGATGTGCGATTCTTACCAAACCCACATTGGGAACCCGCACTCAGGCCACTCACAGGTTTAGATGCCCCTATCAAGTCTTTTCTTGAAGGTCACAGTGAAGTGATGGAGCTTAAACAGCAAATCCAGAAATTCGTTGAATACTGGCTGCCTATGCTAGAAAAAAATAACCGTAGCTATTTGACCATTGCCATAGGTTGTACTGGTGGTAAACATCGTTCTGTGTATCTGACACAACAGATTGGGGAATATTTCTCTCAATTAGGTCATCAGGTACAGATCCGCCACACTTCCTTAGAAAAACAGCAGGACTGATCGCATGCCGCTACTGAGTAAAACTGTTTTAATCCAAAATCGTTTAGGTCTCCATGCTCGTGCGGCAGTAAAGCTGGTCGAACTGTCTCAATCTTTTGATGCTGTTGTAACACTCAAAAATCAAGAAGGCAAAGAAGCCACAGCCGACAGCGTTATGGGGTTATTGATGCTAGAATCGGCTCAAGGACAACCGATAACCGTCAGCGCAGAAGGCTCACAAGCGGAGCAAGCACTGGAAGCCGTCAGTTCTTTAATTGAGCATAAATTTGATGAAGATGAATAAGTAACTCGGACTCACTATTTTGTATCCCTCACCATGATTCACCCTTTCCAAACAAAAATAAATTCAGCGCTTAATAAGAACTTATTAAATAAGGCCTAGAATTAAGTTACTATTCAACACATTGTAAGAATACCAAGTAGGGGGAAACCATGGCCGAGCAAATTGAATTTGATCAAGCTCACCTTACCCTCCAAGAAGTCAGCGAAGCGCTAGAAAATGGTCGTTTTGTCCATGTCCGTCGTCAACTCCAGGACATGGAGCCAGAAGATATTGCTCACCTGTTAGAAGCCTCACCGCGTAAAAGTCGTGAAGTGCTGTGGCAACTGACCGATCCCGAAGATTATGGTGAAATTCTCGACGAGCTAAACGAAGACGTCAAAGATGCTTTAGTATCGAAAATGGCTCCGGAAAAACTCGCTGAAGCCACCGAAGGTATGGATACCGATGACGTTGCGTACGTCTTACGTAGCTTACCTGATAACCTATCTCGTGAAGTTCTTTCACAAATGGATAGCGCCGATCGTGAACGTGTCGAAACGGCGCTCTCATATTCTGAAGATACTGCCGGTGGCTTAATGAATACCGACGTAATTACCATTCGTGGTGACGTCGATATTGATGTAGTACTGCGCTATTTGCGTATGCACACAGAATTACCAGAAAGTACTGATGCACTTTATGTTATCGATGAAGATCGCAAACTGATTGGCCACTTATCTCTCATCACCCTATTAACCTCGCAGCCAGACGTTAAGGTTAGTGAGGTGATGGACGATGCCGATGAAGCCATCTCGGTGAATACTAGTGATTCTGACGTGGCGAGCCTGTTTGAACGTCGTAACTGGGTATCAGCGCCAGTTGTTGATGAAAACCAACACCTTGTCGGTCGTATTACCATCGATGACGTGGTCGACGTCATTCGTGAGGATGCCGAACACTCGATGATGAGTATGGCCGGTATGAATGATGATGAAGATACCTTCGCTCCTGTGGTTCAGTCTGCACGTAAGCGCAGTATTTGGCTCGGAGCCAATGTATTGGCAGCACTGGCAGCCGCTTCTGTTTCTAATATGTTTGAAGCAACTCTTGAACAAATGGCCGCAATTGCTGTGTTAATGACGATTGTCCCTTCGATGGGAGGCGTTGCGGGTAATCAGACCGTTGCCTTGGTGATTCGCGGTTTAGCACTCGGTCATATCGGTGACAGTAACAAACGAGAATTGCTGTTCAAGGAAGCCGCGATTGGTTTCTTAAACGGGGTTCTTTGGGCTTCAATCATTGGTGGTATTGTCATTGCGTGGAAAGGTAATTGGCTACTTGGCGGCATAATTTCTGCGGCGATGATGACTAACTTATTGATTGCCGGTATTGCTGGCGTGACCATTCCAATCTTATTGAAGAAGATGAAAATTGACCCAGCTCTTGCTGGTGGTATGGCATTAACGACCGTAACGGATGTGATTGGTTTATCGGTGTTTCTAGGGTTAGCTACAATTTTGATGTAATCATCCAATTTGCCAAAAAAAAAGCTTGGTGTTTCGACCAAGCTTTTTTTGTTTTTTACTCGTGATTACTCACCGGCAATTTTCATTGATTCAAGCAAAATAGAACCCGTTTGGATCTGCGAGCGAGTTTCAACATCACTACCCACCGCCACGATTTGGTTGAACATCTCTTTGAGGTTACCCGCAATCGTGATTTCAGAAACAGGGTACTTAATTTCACCATTTTCAACCCAAAAGCCAGCGGCCCCACGTGAATAGTCACCAGTAACGGTATTAACACCTTGCCCCATTACTTCAGTAACCAGTAAACCTGTGCCTAGTTCTTTGAGCATCTGTTCAAAACTCTGGCCTGTCGATTTCACAAACCAGTTATGAATACCACCAGCATGGCCGGTTGGCGTCATGTTCATTTTGCGAGCTGCGTAGCTACTTAGCAAATAGGTCGATAACACGCCATCGGTAATGATTTGGCGATCTTGAGTAAAGACCCCTTCACTATCAAATGGGCTCGATGCCAAACCGCGCAATAGATGAGGTTTTTCGGCAATATTAAACCAATCTGGCAGGATTTTTTCACCCAGTTTATCGAGCAAAAATGAAGATTTACGGTACAAGTTTCCACCACTGATCGCCATCACTAAATGCCCAACCAAACCGGTTGCAACATCAGCAGCAAACATCACTGGCACTTTGCCTGTTTTCAGCTTTTGCGCATCTAAACGGCTAATCGTTTTCTCTGCCGCTTGTTGACCGACAAATTCTGGTGTCCATAAGTCATCACGGTGACGGGCAACAGTGTAGCTGTAATCACGTTCCATCTCACCATTTTTACCTTCACCAATCACACAACAACTGATGCTATGGCGGCTTGATGCGTAACTGGCCAACAAACCGTGGCTGTTACCATACACTTTGACACCGTAATGGCTGTCATAGCTTGCGCCATCACTTTGCTTAATTTTGCTGCTGTAAGCTAACGCTTTTTCTTCTGCGGCAATGGCAATTTTTGCCGCCATGTCTGGGTTTGGCTCATCAGGATGAAATAGGTCCAAATCTGGAATATTCTGCACCATTAGTTCTTTAGGTGCAGGCCCCGCAAATGGATCTTCTGATGTGAATAGCGCAATATCCAGCGCGGCGGCAACCGTTTGTTGAATTGCTTTTTCACTTAAATCAGATGTTGATGCACTACCCTTACGTTGACCACGATAAACGGTGATCCCCAAAGCACCATCACTATTAAATTCAACGTTCTCGACTTCGCACATACGAGTAGAAACACTCAAACCCGTGCTTTTGGTAATCGCCACTTCGGCGGCATCGGAACTCACGGCAGCTAGCTCTAAAGCTTTGGCAACCGCAGCTTCAAGCTCAACACGTTGCTGAGCGACTTGCTGTTTTACGTCCATATTTCATCTTTATTTAGCAATCAATGCCATTAGGATAACAAGAATTTCGCTTTCTCCCCACGATTCTTGCTAAAATAGCAGACATACATAACTCAATAGATGAAGAATATGGCGCGTAAGAATCAAAAAGCTCCTTGGGAAGAAGAAGAGGAGATCATTTGGGTTAGCAAAACCGAAATGAAAAATGACATGATTGAGCTGCAAAAGCTTGGTGAAGAGTTAGTTGAGCTGAAACCATCTCAACTGAAAAAGATCCCAATGTCTGAAGACCTAATGGATGCCGTTAAAGATGCACAACGCTTCAATATGGAAGCACGACGTCGTCAATTGCAGTTCATTGGTAAGATGATGCGCACGATCGATCCTGAGCCCATTCAAGCCGCACTGGATAAATTGCGTAACAAGCACTCACAAAACACCGCGGTGTTGCACAAACTAGAACAACTGCGTGACCGTATTGTTGAGCAAGGTGACAGTGCCATCGAAGATGCTCTAGAGCTTTACCCTGAAATGGATCGCCAACGCTTGCGTCAATTAACACGTCAAGCTAACAAAGAAAAAGCAAACAACAAGCCACCAAAAGCGTCGCGTGAAATCTTCCAAATATTGAAAGAGCACAACGACGAATCTTTTTAAGCTCTAATCTGCTTTACGTTAGAAAAACCTCGCGACAATGCGAGGTTTTTTATCTCTGCCAATCACTGAGGCTATTGCCCTGCCCGCACAAAGTCGCTCAGTAAAGGATGCGAATGTTGCGCTGAAAGCTCGGTAATCTCATCACTAACTAATACCTTTCCTTGTGCCATAAACGCAAAATGACTGGCTATCGCTTTTGCATCACTAACATGATGTGTCACCATCACTACGGTAATACATCGCTCAGTAGCTAACTGCTTAACTAACGCAAGCATCTCCTCTCTCAGTAGAGGATCTAATGCTGAGAACGGCTCGTCCAGCAGCCATATAGGGTGAGATTGAACAAAACAACGCGCTAATGCTACGCGCTGACGTTGACCACCAGAAAGCTGCTCTGGCAAACGCTCCAACAGACTCGCAATTCCCACCTGTTGTGCCGCTTGCTCTATCAAAAGCTGTTGCTCAGCAGATAACTTCAAACCGGGGTGTAACCCAAGACCAATATTTTCGCGCACAGTAAGATGCATAAATAAATTATGTTCTTGAAATAGCATCGAAAATGGCCGTAAGTGAGGCGCTTTACCTAACACCGATTGAGCGCTTACTTCAATCTCGCCACGACTCGGCTCAATAAACCCCGCCACCAAACTCAATAAAGTCGATTTACCTGCACCACTAGGCCCCATTAAGGATACTATCGCTCCTCGCGGCACTGTCAGTGAAAACTCAAACCATTCCTGTTGATACTCATATTGCACATCTTTTAGTACTAACATTAACGACCTCTTGAGTTGATGCTAAATAAGCGTTCGATAATGGCAAAGCAACCGACACTCAACACCAATAGAGCGAGAGAAATCACTGCTGCCGCCTGCATTTGATAACTGCCTAGCAATTGGAATAGATAAAGCGGTAGAGTTCTAAATTCTTGGCTACCAAAAAGTGCAATGGCACTTAAATCCCCCATTGAGACCAAAAAGCTGATCGCAAAAGCATGAGCCAGAGGTTTTCTTAATGCTCTGAGTTCAATCACTTTAAAACGCTGCCAACCTTTCATACCAAGGCTGGCACACAGCAGTTGGTATTGCTGCGCGCTATGCAGCATTGGCTGGGCTAATGTTTTCAACACATAAGGCAATGCCATTAAGCCATTCACCAGCAGCACCACCCAATACGCCATACTAAAAGCATCGGTGAACGTTCGTAGTAACAAAAACAGCCCAGTGCTAATCACCAGCCCAGGAGTGACCAAAATAATAGTGCCCACTAATTCAAGATGATCGGCTCGGCGATTACGCAGCTTTAAACGCCAAACGCGGGTGGTAATTAAAATGGCCACCCCAGCGCAAACTGCTACCATACTCGCCAATGACGCCACTTGTAACGAAGCCAATAGCGCCTGCCAAAACTTTTCGTCACTCAGCACACTAAAAAGCTGCGCATTCAAACCGCTCAGCACCACCATCATCAATGGCGGAAGCACTAAAAGTAACGATAGGAGGATCCATGCAGCATCCCAATATTTCGCTTTTCGGCTATCTCGGCTCACTACATAGTCGACAGGCTTGCGGCCTGCACTTATCGCCAAAGGCTTTGCCAGTCGAGAAATAGAAAGATATAGCACACTGCATAACAGCATTTGCCATAAAGCTAATAACGCACCAGCTTGCAGATCAAAATCAAACTTAATCGCTTGGTAGATAGCCAGCTCTATAGTGGTTGATTTTGGTCCACCACCTAACGCCATCACCGTAGCAAAACTGGTAAAGCAAAGCATAAACACCAGGCCACACACATGCGGAAGCTGTTGTCTTAAACGTGGCCATTCAACCCATTTAAACTGATGCCAGTGGCTCATACCGAGATGTGCGCACAGCTTATGTTGTTCTGCTGGAATTGTTTCTAACGCTTGCAGCAACAAACGGCTGGCATAAGGAAGGTTAAAGAACAGGTGAGCCAGTAAAATCCCGTTTAAACCGTAGATGGAAAACGGCAATTTTGTATCAAACCATGCCAGCAACGAAGCTAATACGCCGCTATTGCCATAGATAGCCAACAAACCAAAGACCCCTACCAGTACCGGAAGCACTAAGGTTGTGGCAAACAGTTTGAGGATCAAATCGCGCCCCCAAAAGCGGCGGCGGTAAAAGGCATGTGCCACTGGAATCGCCAATCCCACACTGAGCAGCATTGAGAGTGAAGCTTGGTAAAAACTGAATAGGGTAACATGACGATAATAAGGGTCATGCCATACTTGCAACACATTGAGACTCGGCGCGTGTAGCAGCAGTGCAGCAAGCGCACAAATAACAAAGGTCGCGACCACGATCGCGACCCCTATGCCGATTTTAGGAATCGAATTCAAACCTTATGTGACCTTAATTTAAGCTTATATAGCCTTAAAATGTTAATGCGTTTTGCCATTCTCGTATCCACGGCTTACGCATTTCAGACACCTCTTGCGCGCTAAATGTAAGTGCTTTTTGTGGTACGTTGAGAGTTTCAAACCCTTTAGGCAACTCAACCGATGTGACTGGATACATCCAGTTTCCGGTTGGGATTACCGATTGGAATTGATCACTTAAAATAAACTGCATGAACTCATCAGCCAATTTCTCGTTTGCAGAACCTTTCACTTTTGCAGCTACTTCCACTTGCATGTAATGACCTTCGGTAAAATCGGCTGTCGCGTATTTGTTATCATTTTCAGCAATTAAATGGTAAGCCGGAGATGTGGTATAAGACAGTACCAGATCAGACTCACCTTCTAAAAACATCGAATACGCTTCCGACCAACCTTTAGTCACCGTCACGGTTTTCTTCGCTAACTTTTGCCAAGCTTCACTTACATCATCACCGTATATGGTTTTCATCCACAGCAATAAGCCTTGTCCTGGTGTTGAAGTGCGTGGATCTTGATAAATGACTTTCAAATCATCACGTTGTTCAACCAGTTCTTTTAAGCTTTTCGGTGGGTTAGTCGTCTTCTCTTTGTTGTAAACAAAAGCAAAATAACCATAATCGTATGGCACGAACGTATCATCGCTCCAACCATTCGGTAAGGTTACGCTACTGGTATCAACACTGTGTGTGGTGAGTAGCCCCGTCTGCTTGGCTTCTGCCATCAGGTTGTTATCCAAACCGAGTACGATATCAGCTTTGGTATTGTTACCTTCAAGGCGTAAGCGGTTAAGAATAGATACGCCATCATCAAGCGCGACAAAGTTAATATCGCAGCCACATTGTGCTTCAAATGCTTTTTCAATCGCAGGACCTGGGCCCCAATCGGCAGCAAAAGAATCGTAGGTATATACGGTTAACGTGTTTTCAGCAGCATGCACTGAGAAAGAGGTGATAGTAGCAAGTGCAATAGCACTTAAAGTGGTTTTCACTGGTCGCTCTCCTTGGTTGAGCGGCACAGGCTTGAGGAGGATGAGAATATTCCGTTATTCCTATTCTGAAATCCTAACCCAATTCCTACGCCAGCATTATCTGGTTCAGGTTTACGGGTCCCAAGCTCGCACTTGATCTCAGCTTCATTCACTAGATGAATGATTTGCTCCCCGTTGAGTAAGGTGGATTGTAATTGCAATTGCTCGAATAAGCTACTCTCTACATCACTAACAACCTTCTACACTTCAGCAAATTATGCACCGCGTTGATCGTATCCCCAACGCGGAACTAAACCTTGTTCAACCCCCAGATGATCCAAAATACGGGCAACCATAAAGTCGACTAAATCCTCGATGGATTGAGGTTGATGATAGAACCCCGGCGCAGCGGGCATAATCGTTACCCCCATTTGCGACAGTTTGAGCATATTTTCAAGATGCAAAGTTGAGAATGGGGTTTCGCGTACCACCAGCAACAGTTGTCCACGCTCTTTCATGACCACATCGGCAGCGCGTTCGATCAAATTATCCGACATACCATGAGCAATCGCGGCCACACTGCCTGCAGAGCAAGGACACACCACCATCTGTTTTGGCGCAGCAGAACCAGAAGCTACGGGAGAAAACCAGTCTTCTTTACCGCAAACAATCAACTTATCAGCGTCACAATGAAGATGTTCAACCAATGCCGCTTTCGCAGCTTCTGGCCCACTAGGTAACTTCAAACCATGTTCTGTCGCCAGCACAACCCGCGCCGCGGATGAGATCAGCAAATAAACTTGGTAATCTGCGGCAAGCAAGCACTCAAGTAAACGCAGCCCGTAAGGAGCCCCTGAAGCGCCAGTAAAAGCCAATGTGATAGTTTTCTGTTTTGTTGTCATAGCTCTATTTCATTTGTGCGACTGATATTAGATGACTTGCTTCAGAGCAAGCAGTAACTTGTTATGAATACCTTCAAAACCACCATTACTCATCACCAATATTTGGTCACCCGGCTTAGCTTCATGAGCGATTTGCGCCACGAAAGCATCAATATCATCATTGACATACGCAGGTTGTGAGCATTGGTCTGCAACATCCTGCACCGACCAAGGAATATTATTAGGCTGATAGAGATAAACGGAGTCCGCTTGTTGCAACGATGCCGCCAAGGTTTGTTTATGTACGCCCAACTTCATTGTCGCCGAACGTGGCTCTAAAACTGCGATAATTTTCTTATCGCCAACCTTGTTACGTAAACCGCCCAAGGTAAGTTCAATCGCCGTTGGGTGATGAGCAAAATCATCAAAAACGGTAATCTCATTCACTTCGCCTTTGAGCTCTAAACGACGTTTGGTATTAATGAACTTAGCTAACGCTTCACAAGCAAGATCAGGGGTGACACCAACGTGACGCGCAGCGCCAATCGCCATTAAGGCATTATCGACATTGTGATCACCAACAAGATCCCATTTGACTGTGCCCACTAATTCATTGCGCAAGAAAACGTTAAATTGAGAACCATCACGGATAATTTTCTCTGCCTTCCATTCACCTTGTTCACCCGTGAACTCGGTTTCGCTCCAACAGCCACGAGCTAAAACATCCGATAATGCGCTATCTTGTTGAGGTGCAAAGATACGACCATTTCCAGGAACCGTACGCACTAAATGATGAAATTGACGCTTGATCGCTTCAAGATCATCAAAAATATCGGCATGATCAAACTCCAGATTATTCATAACCAAGGTTCTAGGGTGGTAGTGAACAAACTTAGAACGCTTATCAAAAAAAGCACTGTCATATTCGTCGGCTTCCACTACAAAAAACATGCTGTCACCTAAACGGGCAGAAATACCAAAGTTACCTAGCACCCCGCCAACCAAGAATCCCGGTTGGTAACCGCACGCTTCTAAAATCCACGCGAGCATACTGGAAGTCGTGGTTTTACCATGTGTTCCAGATACCGCCAGAACCCAGCGATCATGCAATAGGAACTCTTGTAACCATTGTGGACCAGAGGTATAGCGCAGGTTCTTATTCAGCACATATTCAACACAAGGGTTACCACGGCTCATCGCATTGCCAATCACCACCAGATCTGGCTTTGGCTCTAATTGGACAGGATCAAACCCTTCGATAATCTCAATACCTTGAGACTCTAATAAAGTGCTCATTGGGGGGTATACATTGGCATCACTACCCGTGACTTTATGGCCTAATTGACGAGCCAAAACCGCAGCGCCTCCCATAAATGTACCGCAGATCCCAAGAATATGAATATGCATAAAACCTAGCCTCGCACATTGCGTTGTGAGTTATTGCCCCATTATCACCATCCAACCAAGAAAAGCGAGCTCGTTTGCAACTTCAAAAAAGTCGACAAACAAATTGAGATCTCAATCTGTTAGTTCATTACCATTAAAAAGATCTAACCTTTAAAATCGCATTGTTACCCGAACGTTATGAAACGGGTCACCCGTTTCGAGCAACATTCCAGTAAGAGGATGGGCGACGAAACAAAATACCCCCAAAAATATCTATGTTAAGGAAATAACATGCCTGAGATTCGCACCCTTGGCGAGTTTATTGTTGAGAAACAACATGACTTCCCCCACGCAAGCGGTGATCTTTCATCCCTTTTGTCATCTATTCGTTTGGCTGCAAAAATAGTCAACCGAGAAATCAATAAAGCGGGTCTTGTCGATATTACTGGTGCCGTTGGTACCGATAATATCCAAGGTGAAGAGCAACAAAAACTGGATGTTTATGCCAACGAAAAATTTAAAGCGGCTTTAGAGGCTCGTGACCAAGTGTGTGGTGTCGCGAGTGAAGAAGAAGATGAAGCGGTTGCATTCAATAAAGAACTCAACAAAAACGCCAAATACGTAGTGTTGATGGACCCTCTCGATGGCTCATCAAATATCGATGTTAACGTATCGGTGGGCACTATTTTCTCTATCTACCGCCGCGTTTCACCGGTCGGCACTCCACCAACACAAGAAGACTTCTTGCAACCGGGCCATAAACAGGTAGCGGCAGGCTATGTAGTATACGGCTCATCGACCATGTTGGTTTACACCACGGGTAATGGAGTCAATGGCTTTACTTATGACCCTTCACTGGGCACCTTCTATTTGTCTCATCCAAATATGATGACTTCTGAAGATGGTAAAATTTATTCCATCAATGAAGGGAATTACATTCGTTTTCCAACCGGTGTGAAGAAGTACATCAAGTACTGTCAAGAGAATGTACCTGAGGAAAATCGTCCTTATACGTCACGCTACATTGGTTCGCTAGTCTCTGATTTCCACCGCAACCTATTGAAAGGCGGTGTTTATCTCTATCCTAGTACCCAAAGCCACCCTGACGGTAAGCTACGTTTATTGTATGAATGTAATCCAATGGCTTTCTTGATTGAACAAGCTGGCGGTATCGCTTCTGACGGTGTGAATCGTATTTTGGATATCAAACCAACAGAATTGCATCAGCGCGTTCCTTTTTTCTGCGGCTCAAAAAACATGGTCAGAAAAGTAGAAGAGTTTATAGAACGCTACCGCGATTAATCATCAAGACAAACAAGCGCCTAGTATCAGGCGCTTTTTTTCTACCCAAAATCATCTATCCTCAAACGACTTGGGGTGGCAGGTAGGCGAGCGTAACTACTACTGCAGCCTCATCGAAGAATGGCACAAAGCTCTTGCTTATGGGTTTACACTATTTCGTGTTTACCGCTACAGTTTCTATACCCAAACCACTTGAAGTTGCAGGTAGGCGGCAAGTAAGTGAATCCCCATGAGCATAGATAAACTATGTGATTGGGGTGAGGGAACGTAGCCAACACCGCTGCAACTTCAAGTAGGAAGGGTATACGTTATTTCTATTAACATTTAGCGATTCAAGTCCAGTAATACCAATCACAGTAAATAAGTGATCAGAAATAGCGCAGGAAAAAGGCTTGAGAACAAGGCAGGATTTTTCGATAAGTAGTTATTCTACAATCAAAAATTCTAACGCAGTTATCAAGCATTTTAACCAGCTAGGATGAACAGTTATTTACTACGATTGGTATAATTGAAAAGGAAATATCAAATGAGCTTAAACAACGTACCTGCGGGTAAATCATTACCTGATGATCTTTACGTAGTGATTGAAATCCCAGCCAATGCTGACCCCATCAAATATGAAGTAGATAAAGAATCTGGCGCTGTGTTTGTTGACCGCTTTATGTCAGCCCCGATATTCTACCCATGTAACTACGGTTATGTGAACCACACATTGTCATTAGATGGTGACCCAGTCGATGTCTTGGTGCCAACTCCTTACCCGCTAATGCCTGGTTCAGTAATTCGTTGTCGCCCAGTAGGTGTGTTGAAAATGACCGATGAATCTGGAGAGGACGCAAAAGTTGTCGCGGTGCCTCATTCAAAATTATCCAAAGAGTACGATCATATTCAAGATGTAGACGACTTACCTGCTTTACTGAAAGCGCAAATCACCCAATTCTTCGAACGCTACAAAGAATTAGAAGCCGGAAAATGGGTCAAAGTGGATGGCTGGGAAGATGCCGCCGCTGCTCGCGCTGAAATTCTATCGTCTTACGAACGCGCACAACAATAATTTGTAAGTGAAGCGCTGCGTATCAGGAAGGCAAGAGCCAGCAGTGACTGGCTCTTGAAGATACTAGAATCGACCAGCGGTTGATTGACGACCCGATATGTAATCTTGTTGGAAAAATACATTGTCTTTATCACACACACCCAAGTACGGTTTACCGATAACCCCAAGTATATAAGCATTTTGTTGGCAATACATCGCTCTTCCTTGCTCGTATCCGTCGCTATAAGCGAGATAAAGCTCATCCGATGTGGCTAATTTTTCAACTGAGAGTTTCAATAGTCCTCTCTCTCCCTGCTGCAGACCAAATTGCAACCAATCGCTATTCACTGATGTTGTCGGAGTTGGTTGAACTGCACAACCAAATAACACAAATGTAAGTAGTAACAAAATAGGCTTCATAAAACACCTCCTTGACACAGACACCATAATAATACGGATTCACTTACCAATTAGTTCACACTCTTTGACACCAATCCCCAGAATCAATCTGCGAATTTAAGTCACCGACTTGTTGATAGATATACACCCAAGCACGGCCAAAAGGGGTATCAATCATTTCTCGTCGATATTCCACAGGAACATCTTCTAAAATATCGAGCTGCTTGAGCGTTGCTTCATCGATCATATACACTTCACCAGTAATCGATTGATGGCCTTTTATAAGACCAGGATACGCGCCTAAATCATACAATGCATATTCAGATGCTGTTATAAAGGATCCTAGCATTTGACCAGACTGCAAAAAATGATGATTGCTTTCACCTTGGCGCAACGTGCCATATACAAAGACCAAATGCTGCATTTTACTTTCCCTAGTAAGTTAAGATTTATCTAACAGGCTAAAACTCGCGGCACTTCCGTACCGAAGAACTCGGAACTCAGCAGGCTTAGTCAAACTCAAACTGATATAAAATATCAACCGCACTATCTAGGCCAGAGACCGCTTCTAAGTAAAGATCCTGCATCAAGCGGTAACGCACCGTAAATTCACCAACCGAGCTGAAAATGCCCACTCCATATTTTACTTGCAAGCCGGGTAAAATATAACCACTGACAGTCACTTGTGAATCATCGCCTGTTCCTGCGGTATCTAATTGCAGATCTTGTACACCAAATGCTTGGCCAATTTCGCCAACGACTCGACCGCTTTTAGCTAAACTCAAGCCGATCAAAGCAGTCGTCATTGCGTTACCACCAGCTTCACCGTCGATGTCTTGTCCACGTAGTAAATAAGACAAAGCATTTGCTTGTGGCATAGCAGGTTCAGAGAAAATGGATACTTCTGGCTCATCAGCAGGACCCGTTACTTTAACACCAGCAATCACATCATCGGCGGTATTGTCAGGGTTACGGATCGCTTTGATAGACACATAAGGTTGGTCAGCAGGGCCGTTCATTAAGATCTTACCTTCTTCAATAACCAGATCCTGCCCAAATGAACGATACGAACCATCTTTGATATTAATCTCGCCAGTGATGAATGGACCTTTGTCTTTTTGCGCCACATTCAGACGACCGATTAAGCTACCTTGTAAACCAAAAGCGTTGAGTTTGAAATCATCACCAATTGAGATATTAATATCAGTTTCGATGTTAAACGGAATAGCGTTAAAATCATCAATGGGCTGTAAGGAGGCATCAAGAATGACTTGATCTTTCGAGACACTGACTGCACTTGACGGCAACTCTTCAACCAAAATTCGACCCCACGGTAAATTGATATTCCCCGTAATCTTTGCAAGAGTTGGCTTAACGTTAATCGTCATATCGGGAACCACTTTAATTTTGACCATCGGCGGTAAGTCGACCATCAACTCCTCTGCAAATACTCGTAAATTGGCGTGCCAATCTTCTAAACGTTGCCAGTCTGCATCACCCACTAAATCAAGTTCACCATCGGGGGTTTGAATTGCTGCGTTTAGTGCAGCTTGATAACCATTGAAATCAACCGCTAAACGCCCCGAATTGACATCTACAGGAGAAATATCTCCCTTGATAAGCATCTCATCGACAACTAAGCTACCGATCACTTTAGGATGTAACATTGGCCCATTAAATGTCAGATCGGTGGTAATGTTTGATTTAACTTGGCTGTACTCACCGATAATTGGCTTAAGAAAATCAAGATTGAATGTGGAGAGTTTTAACGTTCCATCAATTGTTTTGTCTTTCGCTATGACATTAGGAACGGTCAACTGCCCAGAAATATCTCCATTGTCCGTAACATCTAGTAGCCATTGAGCCAACAGTTTGTTTTGATCTAAATTCGTTTCCAGCGACACACTTTCCCAGCCAAGCGTCACCGGATGTTCGAGGTGCTGTGTGACATGCCCTTTAGATAAATTCAGTGTGGCCTGTGCTTGAGGAGTGCTATTTTCCGCCCACTTAGCCGTGATATTGGCATCCGCTTGCCCTTGGATTTCAGTTTCAGCAGGTACAAACATGGAAATTTGCTTGAAATCGAACTGGTTAATCGAAAGCTGCGCTGCACCATTTTGACCAACTGTCGCCTCTTTATCTAAGCAGAGAGAGGAATCATTTTGTAACCAACAGTGCGCCGCAATCGTCGCTTGCTGTTTATCTACATTAACTACGATTGGAGTAACTTGATTCAGTTCCCAAGGCCCTTGCTGAGTAGAAAACTGCACGCTATCTAGCGCACCTTTCCATATCATGGCAGGTTTATCTTCAAAAGCACCACTGATAGCTAAGCTAGTTGAGAGTAAATCTGACACCATATCTAAGCTCAGGGTATGTTGCTGCTGAGTCCCAGCAAAATTTAGATCCAGACTTTCAACACTGTGTTGTTGGTATTCCAGTTGACGAGCTTGTAAGCGTATTTTGGCTTGTGGCGTTGGTAGCGGTATTACATCCCCCTGTAAAGTCACATGCTGCAAGGTGGCTTCTTTTTGCCACGCTAAAGAATCAGCATCTAATCTCAATTTGATTTTTGGTTGTTTGAGATCGCCACCTAACTGAATATCACCGATTAATTTACCAGCAAGATCGGGAACACTTTTGGCTAAATCAGGGAAATCGACAGACAATCCCATGCGCCAATTCTTATCCAGTACACCTTTCGCCGTTATTTGGTTTGGACCGTGAGCGAGCGTTAAACCACTTGTCGATACTTGAAATTCACCGTTACCAGTAGGATCTGAGGCATCGAGTTGACCTTCAATATTGAGCGGATAATCACGCAATGTCCCATCAATATCTAAAAGCGGTAACGCGACCTTCCACCCACCTTGCGAAGTTAACTCGCCGCTTGTTTCCAGTTTACCGCTGATCACCCCTTCTGCTTCTGACCACTGTAAACCGGGCTGAATATCTTGCATGGTTAATGCGGCTTGCCAATTGATTGGAGCTTGCCAATTGGCCATCGCTTGACCACGTACGCTGCCACCTAACGTTTCAACCAACAAAGATTCAAGAGCAATCTGTTCCAACGTCCCTTTTCCTGCCACATCCAACGACACATCGGGCAGATCTTTACCTTTAAGCTGTGTCTGCAAGGTTAGGTTATACCCCTGCAATGAGCCTTGTGTTTTCAGTGTTGGAACAGAAATAAAATAGTCACCTTGCCCGATGAGTGGCCATTGGGCCTGTACATCATCCAACACGATATCAAATGGGAGTTCAGGATCTAGAGGCGATAATTGTGCATGCAGCGTCGCTTGCGCCAATCCACCAAACTTAGCATCAAGGGTTAAATCATTAACGCTACCAAAAGCGTCGAGCGCAACAGTCTGCCCATTAGCTTCAGCCTGTTTAATGGTGCTTTTTAACGATAAATTTAATGGGTACTCGCCTTGTAATCTCACATCTGCTTTTAGATTTGCCACCAACAGTGGAAGATCCAACTCTAGCGCTTTTAATGAGACGTTATGTTGATAGGCATTCGCCACTAAACCTAAATGATTGACCACAATAGGTTCTGCTTGTTGCAGAGTGAAATTATTGATGTCAAAACGCATAAGCTCAACTTGCAGTGGGATCGTCACATCCGGTAGCACGATCGGTTGTCTCTCTGACTCAGCCGCGGTAGGCGTTGCTGAGTCAGCTTCATTTGGGGCTAATGATAGTTGGATATCATTCCAACTGGTTTTACCTATTTTTAAACGATTACCGAACATAGAAGCGTTGGTCGAGAAGCTCTGCCACGCTATTTTATTGCCCAAAATATCCAGTTTAATATCGTTTAACACTACCCTCCCAATGGTAATAGGCACAGGAATAGAGATGGCGGTTACCGGCTCAGATTCGGCCACTTGCGTCTCATCGCTTTCTGGCGGTAACTCTGGCATAGCAAAGTCTAGTCCTATGACCGCAAGTTCTTGCACGCACAATGCAGGCTCGAATAAGCAATTAGCATTGACGGCTAACGTTACTCTTTTGGCTTTCAAATCAAGATGTAAGTCATCATCGATAAATGTCACTTGATTAAGAGTAAAGCGTGGAAATAAGGCACCTTGCGTAGTAGCGACTTGCAGTTGAGGTACGGCTTGTTGCGCACCCCACAACAGTACATTCAATCCTGTATTGGTGAACAACAAGCCAATAATAGCAATGAGAAATACCATCAGCAGGACAGATAAAATAGTGGCTATCCACTTGGTTATCTTCAACATAGCCTTGGTCATAATTCAGGCCCCAATGTAAAGTGCAATTTAAATTCATCACCAGGCTCTGAATCCAGCCCCCAAGCGAAATCTAGACGAACAGGACCAACAGGTGATGCCCAACGAATGCCTACACCAACACCAGTTTTCCACTCAGGGGAATCATTAAAAGCATCGCCGTAATCGACAAACGCAGCTCCCCACCAATCTCCTACTACACGATATTGATATTCCAATGACGTCGTCGCGATATATTTGGCCCCAGTTAAAGCACCACTTTCATCTTTAGGTGAAATAGATTCATAGCCATAACCACGCAAATTATTGTCACCACCAGCAAAGAAACGCAGTGAAGGAGAGAGCTTATCGAACTCATCGGTAATATTAGCTCCTCCATCGATACGAAATAGACCACGATGGTTCCGACCAATACCCCGCAGCCAAGCTGTACTAGCTAAAACACGAGCCACTCGAGTTTCCGATGCAAGACTAGGGTCTGCGTATTCTAAGGTGATACTCTGCTTATCTCCCCACATGGGCATCGAACCTCCCCTCACTCGGGTACGGGTATAAGTGACACCTGGCAATACAAAATGACCAACATCGCTTTGCAAACCTTGTTCATAATTTTCAATCAAATAACGGACAAATAGTGTGCGGTGCCAACCATTATCTAGCTCCCAATGACGTTCAACAGATAAATTGGATTCTAAACTTTGAGTATCACGACTATCGACATTCTTCATTCCATACTGAATGCGATAATACTGACGCAACACATCTTCTAACGGAATTTTATAACCGGCAGTAATAGTTTGCTCAGGCGCAGAAATCGAGACACTGCTATCAAAACTATGACCTCTACTATTCACCCAAGGTTTATTCCATTTCAATGAACCTCGCACACCAACGTCGGTTGAATAACCCAGACCAGTTTCAATTTTATTGCGAGCTTGTGGAGCAAGCGACACCTTCATTGGCACCTCTCGCCCATTATCTAATTGGCTTAAGTCAGGCTCAACGAATACAGAGGAGAACCAGTCGGTATTGGAGAGGTTTTGGTTGTATGCGCCAACCTTAGACACCAAATAGGGTTTACCGGTCTCGTAAGGTTGCAGTGAGCAGACTCGCTCTTCTTTAATCTGACTGCCCGTGATAGTTGATGCACCGAAATGATAACGTATCCCACTATCGAAATGCAGGCGAATAAATGCTTGGTTCAGCTCTGGCACCACTTCCAATCGGCTAAGCGTAAAATCACCGTTAAAATAGCCTTTCTGCAACGCCAAATTGCGAATGCCTGATTTCAGAGTATCGTATTGACCATGGTTGAGTGGTGCGCCAACTTGCAAAGCATTTAGGGAAATTAACTCACGAAAATCACGATCAGATTCGGCCTCACCACTGATGACAACATCAAACTCTTGCACTGTCATTACTTCACCAGGGGTAACATTAACCACTAACTTCTGGCCATTAGCCTCAACGAGAAAGTCAAATTTAGGGTGGTAGTAGCCTATAGCACTCAACGCCTCAGAGATGCTTTTTTCTAAACGGGATTGAAAGCGTAGGCCTGTCGAATAGTCGCTTTGTGGAATTGACGATAGATAACCATCAACGTTTGTTTTTTGCTCTCCTTGCAAGCCATTAATGGCCAAATCCACTTTCGCATCAACCGAAGTAGAGAGCAGTAACATCGTCAATAGCACTGGTAATGATTTTCGTCTCATGCTTAATTAGGGCGCAGTTGAGTTAACAGATCTTGAATAGATTGAAATCATACCGTCAATAACAACTTTCGTCTGTATGAAATCAGTCAATTATTCAGTCTTAATCTTAGTAAATAACTCAATAATAAAAAATAAAGTATCAATCAGTTTATAAAAGGAAAGGTTATGTTTGACAAGCAAGCCATGGTCAACGCTGACACTGCTCTACCTGGACGTAATACCACAATGGAAATTGATGCTGCTCATTATGTGAATAACAGCAACTTAAATGCACAGCCCACTGATGATGAACAACAAATCCTCATTGGCATGGGCTGCTTCTGGGGTGCAGAACGCCTATATTGGCAACTCGATGGCGTTGTATCGACTTCTGTTGGTTATGCAGGGGGATTTACGCCCAACCCAACCTACGAAGAGGTCTGTACCGGTAAAACAGGGCACACAGAAGTGGTACGCGTTATCTTTGATCCAAAACGCTTGCCATTAGCAACACTACTCAGTCATTTTTGGGAAAAACACGATCCAACTCAGGGGATGCGACAAGGTAATGACAGGGGCACTCAATATCGCTCTGCTATTTACACCTTTAACGACGAGCAACAACGAATCGCTGAACAGTCAAAATTAAACTATCAGCAAGCTTTATCTGAACATGATAAAGCTGCCATCACGACCGAAATTCTACCAGCGGGTCACTACTATTTTGCTGAAACATATCATCAACAATATTTAGCTAAAAACCCGAACGGCTACTGTGGATTAGGCGGAACAGGCATCTGCTTCCCACCACAATCCAATCAATAACTTGTACTAAAATGAGGCTCTCTTGGCATTTTACCTAATGCCGTGAGTGCCTATTTTCGTTGTTTCTATCATTCTGTGCTATACCTTTGTTGCTCAATCAAAGGGAATAATACAATGAAAAATAAAACACTTATCGCCATTCTATTGGCGTGCTCTCCAACACTCGCTTTAGCGCACAATATCACTTTGGGTCAATCTGTACCTAAAGTTGAGGTTGCGAAACATGGCGAAATCATCCTGCAAGGCGATAAAGCCGAATACCAAGCTTGGAGCAGTGATCAGCTCTTAGGTAAAGTTCGCGTAATTCAAGCTATTGCAGGGCGCAGCAGTGCAAAAAAAATGAACGCGCCGCTCATGGCTGCGATTACTGCAGCCGGATACCCACAGGAAAATTACCAAACGACCTCGATCATCAACCAAGATGATGCTATCTGGGGGACGAGCTCTTTTGTGAAATCGTCAGCTCAAGACAGCAAAAAAGAGTTCCCATGGTCTTCAATGGTTCTGGATGAAGCAGGAAATGTTGCTAATGCTTGGGATTTACAAGCCGAATCTTCAGCCATTATCGTTCAAGATAAACAAGGCAAGGTGCTGTTTGTTAAAGAAGGTGTCCTTACAGAAGATGAAATTCAAACAGTATTAGGCATAATCAAGCAGAGCTTATAGCGCTCGCAAACTCACCATGATTGGGTGATGCCTATCGATAGATATTCTCACCCAATATAAAAAAGAGTATTCTTTGCTCTCTTTATATTGTTATATTATAACAATTGTTATTTTCACGACTGTCTTCATTTAATGCTCAATCGTCCGTGTTTTTCCTATTCCAGCATAAAGTTCACTGCACTATGTGCCGTGTTACTCACCTTATGGCTGAATGCGGCTTATGTTGAGCATTACCTCGACATCACGCCATCCCATCATACACAGCACCATTGTCAGCATTTTGCAGGTCTACAAAATGGCCTAAGCTGTGCGATGCCGACGCTGCCGGTGATGGTTGGAAGTGAGATTCCTTTTACTGTCGAAAGAATACAGCGTCGTCCTTCTGTCCATTACGCTTATCTTGCGCGCTCTCCGCCGATCTTTTAAACATTTTCATAGCCATGATTATTACCCAAGGCGCATGCGCTAAGGGATATTTTAATGTTTAAAAGGAACCAACCAATGATAATGCAACACAAACTAGCTTTATGTATCGGCGTTGCGATGAGCGCATCTAGCCTAATGATCAGCACGGCAGCACTCGCCAATGAAGAGTTTCGTCAACATGAAGCACACGTACACGGCCATGTTGAATTTAATATTGCTCAAGATGGACAAGATTTATTAATCGAGATTACAGCGCCAGGCGCTGATGTGGTGGGTTTTGAGCATGCCCCAGAAAATGATAAACAACAGCAAACACTGAATAAAGTACTTGAACAGTTCAACCAACCCAAGGCAATTTTCCAGTTATCTAGCGCAGCGAACTGCCACCTAGAACAAAGTGATATTACGCACACTTTAGGTGTTGATGAGCACCACGACCACGACCACGACCACGACCACGACCACGACCACGACCATCATGATAAACATGATGAAAAACATCAAGATAAAGATATCCATCATGATCATGATGAGCATCACCACGATGATGAACACTCGTCTCATGGTTCATTCAGCGTACAATACCAATATCACTGTGATGACATTGCTCAATTACAACAAATTGATACTCAATGGTTTAAGTTGTTCCCAAATACCAAATCAATCAGTGCTAATCTGCTTACAGACAAAGCACAATCTGCATTGGAATTAAAAGAGAACAATACGCGTATTTTATTTTAAGCCATCACAAAGTTGGGTAAGCACTTACTTACCCAACACATTTGTTGTTACAGGAATCAACCATGAGTGATCTGCATATTCTATCGCTGGCCTCTGTCATTGAATTGAATGACGTTGAATTTTGTTGGCCCAACAGCCCTCAATCAGCGTTAAACATCAAACAGCTGTCGGTTAAACGTGGTGAGCATCTATTTATAAAAGGACCCAGTGGCTGTGGAAAATCAACCTTACTCAGCCTGTTAACGGGCATCAACCAAGCCCAACATGGCCGAGTTTCGATTTTAGGTACCGATCTTTCAGCACTAACATCCCGTCAACGAGATAAATTTAGAGCCGACCATATCGGTTATATCTTCCAACAATTTAATTTACTGCCTTACTTATCGGTTATTGAAAACGTGATATTACCTTGTCAGTTTTCAGCCATACGTAAACAGCAGGTCGAGGGGGATATGGCCGAAAAAGCCAAACAACTGCTCACTAGGCTGCACTTAGCTGAATCGCTGTTTACTAAATCAGTTATTGAATTAAGTATTGGCCAACAACAGCGCGTTGCTGCCGCTCGAGCACTCATCGGCGAGCCACAATTGATCATTGCCGACGAGCCAACCTCAGCGCTCGATCACGATAATCGCTTAGCCTTTATTGAACTGCTACTCGAAGAAGCAGACCACGCAGGGGCCACCTTGGTTTTTGTCAGCCATGACCCAACACTAGAAAATCTATTTGACCGAAGTATTCACTTACCACAATTAAACCAAGCGGGAGAAGTCGCATGAATGTGATTGCCAACCTTGCTTGGAAAAGTGTCCTAAACCGTAAAACAACAGCCATACTATCGATACTGACGGTAGCCATTTCCGTCATTTTGCTGATGGGTGTAGAGCGGATCCGCACTCAAGCCAAAAATAGCTTTGCCAACACCATTTCAGGAACCGATTTAATCGTCGGCGGCCGTTCAGGACAAGTTAACTTACTGCTTTATTCTGTATTTCGCATTGGTAATGCCACCAATAATATCGACTGGAAAAGCTACCAAGATTTTAGCCAGCACCGCGCGGTGAAATGGGCAATCCCTATTTCACTAGGAGACTCGCACAAAGGTTTTCGAGTGATGGGCACAAACCACAGCTATTTTGAGAATTTTAAATATGGAAGTAAGCAACCACTTACTTTTTCTCAAGGAACTGAGTTTAATGGATTATTTGAAACAGTATTAGGTTCAGATGTCGCCAAAACGCTTGGATATCACATCGGTAGCGATATCATTATCGCTCATGGCATCAGCGATGTTGGGTTTAGTCGCCATGACAACTTACCATTCAAAGTTGTAGGCATTTTAGCTCCTACTGGCACACCGGTTGATAAAACCGTACACGTATCACTTGAAGCGATTGAAGCGATTCACGTTGGCTGGGAATCTGGTGCACATTTAGGCAATACACCATCGCAAGAGCAATTAGCCCAGTACGACTTTCAACCAAAGCAGATCACCGCCATGTTGGTCGGGCTGAAATCAAGAATTCAGACGTTTGCCCTACAGCGTGAAATTAATAATTATCGCCAAGAACCCCTCAGCGCGATTATGCCGGGCGTTGCCTTGCAAGAATTGTGGAGCATGATGTCCGTCGCTGAACAAGCATTAATGGCGGTTTCCATTTTTGTAGTGGCCGCAGGTTTACTGGGCATGCTCAGTAGCTTATTAACCAGCTTGCAAGAAAGGCGTCGTGAAATGGCCATACTACGAGCAATGGGTGCTCAACCTAAACATATTTTTGCCCTGCTCATCAGTGAGGCCACGACGCTCACTTTTATGGGAATCGTCGTTGGGCTTATTGGGCTATATGCTTTACTCGCTATTGCTCAACCATTTATTGCTCAACAATATGGCATCCAAATTACCTTAAGTGCTATTAGTCGCTATGAGTGGCAACTATTAGCTTATGTACAACTCGCCGGTGTGATCATTGGTTTCATTCCTGCATTGCGCGCATATCGACAATCACTCAGTGATGGTATGACCATCCGAATTTAGGATTTATTAATGAAGAAACTACTACTTATCAGCACCTTATTGCTGTCCGGCTTGCTGCCCTTTTACGTCCAAAGTAACGAAGATGTGTTAAAGCTCGATTGGATTGATCTCATTCCACAAAACGAGCGAAACCAATTCACACCCGAAGGCATGCCAGCCTTAAGCCATAATGGTGATATGACAGCGGAACAGTCTAAGGTTGGAGGTGTGAGAAGTGAGCTAAACGGTAGTAAAGTCAAAATTCCGGGGTTTGTGATTCCATTAGAAGGCGATGCCAACATGGTGACCGAATTTCTACTGGTTCCGTATTTTGGCGCTTGCATACACGTGCCACCACCACCACCAAACCAAATCATTTATGTTAAATTTCCAAAAGGTGCGCCCATTCAACAGTTATGGGATGTGATTTATGTCGTCGGCACATTGAAAACAGAAAATATCAGCCACGAATTGGCTGAGACCGCTTATGTGATCGAAGGGACGGCCATCGAAGAATACGATGATATGTAATTAACAAAGCAGCAACCTATCGATTCGTCTAAGCTAAACTATATATTTGGAGAGATACGCTAACAAAGCGACATATACCAAAAAGAGTAAGGCGAACGATAGGGGCTTTTTTAGTTTATTCTCTTTCCAACACTTCATAAGCACCTCGTAAATACTGATAACAATTTTAACAACTTATTATCATTGGCGGTAGCTCAAATTTATGATCTAGAATGACTGTTTTTTCTAGATGCGAAATGAGTTACACGTTACATTTTGATTTATAGATAAAACGAGCGATTGAATCGGAAATGTGAATGGTAGATACCAGTAAACCTGTCGTGATTGAGCATCAAACAAACTCAAACCAAAGCCACGAAAAAAAATCGAGTTATATAAAAGACAGCGCCAGCCGCATTTTGAATATTGCGCAGTGCCACGGTCTTGATGCGTTGCTGCAAAACGAACCACCACAGAAAACACCACTCGATCGCGCCCTATTTAGAGAGCGTCAGCGCAAAGAGCAGAGACAAAAAAACCTCGAACAGATCCTCAAACTCGCTCATGTTTCATGCAAAGATGAAACGGCTGGCGATCCAGACCAAGACTGGTTACATCGTTTTTTTGATATGGCGCAAGACATCCATAATTCCTCCATGCAGCGACTTTGGGCGCAAGTACTTAAGCGTGAAGTGACCAACCCAGGTTCGACATCATTAAAGGCATTACAAGTCCTACAAGACATGACCCCAAAAGAAGCGCAAATTCTCCAAAGAGCGTCATCATTAGCATGCAGTTTTGGGAGTGATAATAGCCGTAAACTGTTGGTTGGAGTTCGAGCATCAAATGGGATTTTTAGTTTAGGTAAGCGCAATATCACCTTTACCATCAATATGGGGAGCTTTCAGCTTCCCTACTCAAGCCTATTAGTGTTAATTGAGTTAGGTCTGTTACATGCAACGGAGTTAGAGTCAGGCGAAATTGAACTAGAACCTGCGCTATTATTGATCTATCAAGGCAAGAACTTGTCTTTACAAGCGATGGGCAAAGGGGTTCGCTTACTCTATTACCGCTTTAGTCCGACGGGTAACGAGCTGTGCAAGCTACTCGGTAATAAACCCAATATGCAGTATTACGATCAAATGGTTGCCGTATTAAGCCAAAAATTCACCGTGCAAACCGAAGCGGCCGGTAATTCATTTCATCACGCAGTGTAAGCACTCGACGTCGTTAATATAGTTAATACAATAGCAAAAGGGCTCATCTGAGCCCTTTGGACGATTTAGTATCGTAATTTTACGCGATGATCGCACGCTGTTTCAGTGCTTGCAGACAAAGATCGACCAGTTCATCAATAGGCTTTTCACCAGCCGGAAGGTCTATTTCCGGGTTTAACGGTTGTTCATATTCAGAATCGATTCCCGTGAAATTGGCAATTTCTCCAGCACGAGCTTTTTTATATAGCCCTTTAGGATCACGCTGCTCGCAGATATCTAAATCAGTATTGACGAACACTTCAATAAACTCGCCCTGTGGCAATAAATCACGCACTAACTGACGCTCTGCTCGGTGCGGTGAAATAAAAGCAGACAGCACAATCAACCCTGCATCAGCCATTAATTTTGCCAACTCACCAATGCGACGGATATTCTCACGGCGATCTTGCTCGGAAAAACCCAGATCACTACACAAACCATGACGAACGTTGTCACCATCCAATAAATAGGTATGAAAACCCAATTGTGCTAAACGCTGCTCTAGTGCTCCTGCAATCGTCGATTTACCAGCACCAGAAAGTCCGGTAAACCACAGCACAGCTGGTTGTTGCTGTTTTAATTTGGCACGAAATTGTTTATCAATACTGTGTTGATGCCAGACGATATTTTCATCTTTATTGGCAGAAGCGGTACTCATAACGAAGTCCTTTTTATACATCAAAATGGAAAAAATTGAGGAATAAGTGTCAACACCAAAGCTGAATACACCAACGAAATTGGCACTCCGATTCGTACGTAATCGCTCAATTTATAATTTCCTACGCTGTAAACCAGTAAATTGGTTTGATAACCATAAGGGGAAATAAAGCTGGCACTGGCACCAAATAGCACTGCCATAATAAATGGCATCGGGTCAACGCCATAGCCAATCGCCATGCTGTAACCAATAGGAAAGGCCAGTGCGGCGGCTGCGTTGTTGGTCACTAGTTCAGTGAGCACTAAGGTGACAAAATAGGTCGCCACTAAAGCACCAAATACCCCCCATCCATTAAACGCTTCGATGAACATTTGCCCCATCCGAGTAGAAAGACCGGATGAGATCATCAGTTGTGCAATGGATAAAGCTGAACCAACGATCACCACAATATCAATCGGGAAACGGCGACGTAGTTCGTTGATTTGTACAATGCCACAAATCAACATCACCAATAGATAGCCCAATAAGCCTTTGATGATAGGAATGATCCCCAATAGCGAAGCGGCAATCACAGCAACAAACCCTATCAACACTAAACTGGATTTATGGCTATCAAGCTTGGCGCTAGAATCCAAATCATTGATCAGTACAAACTCGCGGCGATGTGCTCGACGTTCAGCATCAAAACGCTTACCAGGAACCAATACTAAGGTATCACCAGCGGTTAAAATTATATTACCGAGCCCACCTTCTAAACGTTCATGACCACGACGAATCGCGACCACAACCGCATCAAATCGCTCACGAAATTGGCTTGATTTAAGTGTTTTATTACAAAAACTGGCTGATGAGCTCACCACCACTTCAACAAAGCTTTGGCCGTTTAAATGATGTTGTCCAAACAACGTTAAACCTTGGATCTCTTGCAGAGTTGAAACACTTTCAATATCACCACAAAACAACAGGCGATCTTTGGCTTGCAGTATAAAGTCAGGATCAACCGATGCGACAGTTTCACCATTGCGGATCACTTCAGCTAAAAACAGTTTACGCAGTGCTCGTAAATTATTTTCACTGATACTCCGCCCCACCAGCGGTGATCCAGCTTCGACTCTAGCTTCTAAGAAATAAGGTAAATCCTCTTGGCTTTGATCATCGTAATTCGGCAAAAAATAACTGAGCGGAATTAAGATCAAAACACCACCGAATAAGACCGCAAGTCCAATCATCGTCGGTGCGAAAAATCCCAAACTCGGCAAGCCGGCATCTTCCACAAAGCTATTAATAATGAGGTTGGTTGACGTTCCTATCAGAGTTAATGTGCCACCAAAAATGGCCGCATAAGAAAGTGGGATCAATAACTTAGAAGGCGCATGTTGTTGATTACGCTTAACTGCGCCAATCAATGACACCACGACGGCAGTATTGTTGGTAAATGATGAAAGCAGCGCTGTTGATAAGCCTAATTTAGCTACCACAGACCCAAGCGTACCTTCGGAAATACTACGGCTCACCCAACTGATCAAACGTGTTTTCTCTAAAGCAGCCGAAGCCAGCACCAGAAGAATTAACGTTAATAGTGATGAGTTAGTGAAGTTTGCCGCAACACTTTTTAGCTCGATCATTCCTGCCATAAACGCCACAAAAGCGGCACCCGCAAAAATGAAACTAGGCTTAATACGAGTTGCAAGCAAGCAAGTAATAATGCCGAGCAAAATTGCTAACACCAATCCTTGTTCCCACATAACTCATCCCTCAATAAGAGAGTGATCACTCACTCTCACAACAATGACTACTTTAATAATTGACTGAGATCTTTTGCGTCCCAATGTGGGAAATGCTTGCGGATCAGAGCATTTAATTCAATTTCGAAAGCAGAATGATGGTTTTCATCGCGCGCTAAGTTTTGCAGGCTATCACGCACCAAACCAGCTCCAACTGTTACGTTAGTAAGACGATCAATAATGATAAAACCACCGGTATTGGCGCTGTCTAAGTACTTGTCGAGAGCAATCGACTCATTCAATGACCATTCGCACAATCCAATACCATTGAGCGGCAGCTCATCACTTTGATAGGTCGAAAGGTTATTGATGTCATATTGATGACGAATAGCCTTTACTTGACCTACCGTTTTCTTACCTGCAATTTTGATGTTGTACTCGCGACCCGCCTGAAGTGGTTGCTCAGTCATCCACACCACATCCGCCAATAGGTGGTTGGTTGACTCAACACTCGCCCCTTCAAGGACAATTAAGTCACCACGACTAATGTCGATTTCATCTGTCAGTGTCAAGGTAACCGCCTGACCTGCCTGCGCTTGTTCTAGATCACCATCGAAAGTGACAATGCGGGCAATGGTCGATTGTTTGCCCGATGGCAATGCTTTGATTGAATCACCGACGTTGATGCGACCTGATGCTATCGTGCCCGCAAAGCCTCGAAAGTCGAGATTCGGGCGGTTGACGTACTGCACTGGAAAACGAAATTCGCCCGCGCCTTTCTCTTGATCAACATCGACATCTTCAAGTAACTCAAGTAGAGATGGTCCTTGATACCAGTCCATAAACTGACTCGCCTCGACCACGTTATCGCCTTCTAATGCTGAAATCGGGATGATCTGAATATCAATCTCACCTTGTAGGTGTTTGGAAAACTCCAAATAATCTTGGCGAATTTGCTCAAAACGCTCTTGTGCATAATCAACCAAGTCCATTTTATTGACCGCGACTACAAAATGCTTCAAGCCCAATAAGTTGGAGATAAATGAATGGCGACGTGTTTGATCTAAAATCCCTTTACGGGCATCAATCAGAATCACCGCAAGATCACACGTTGAAGCTCCAGTGGCCATATTGCGCGTGTATTGCTCATGCCCAGGAGTATCGGCAATGATGAATTTTCGTTTTTGAGTTGAGAAATAACGGTACGCGACATCAATCGTGATGCCTTGTTCACGTTCGGCTTGCAAACCATCCACCAGCAGCGCCAAATCAGGACGTTCGCCAGTCGTACCAACACGCTGACTATCGGAATGCACTGCAGCTAATTGATCTTCATAAATCTGCTTTGAATCATGAAGCAGACGACCAATTAAGGTACTTTTTCCATCATCTACCGAACCACATGTGAGAAATCTAAGTAGCGATTTGTGTTGGTGTTGAGTGAGGTAACATTCAATACCTAGCTCAGAAAGTTGAGCTTGAACTGCACTATTCATAATCTTTCCTTAGATCCTTAGAAGTAACCTTGGCGTTTTTTCAATTCCATCGATCCCGACTGATCGTGGTCGATCGCACGGCCTTGTCGTTCACTCGATGTGGCAACGAGCATCTCTTCAATAATACCGGTCAAGGTATTCGCTTTGGATTCAACAGCGCCAGTCAGCGGGTAACAACCGAGAGTGCGGAAGCGAACACTTTTGTATTCAACCTTTTCACCCGGCTCAAGTTTCATACGGTTATCATCAACCATGATCAACATGCCATCACGCTCGACCACAGGACGAATTTCAGACAGATATAGCGGTACGATCTCAATATTTTCTAGATAGATGTACTGCCAAATATCAAGCTCAGTCCAGTTCGACAAAGGAAATACGCGAATGCTTTCGCCCTTGTTTACTTGACCGTTATAGGTCTTCCATAATTCTGGGCGTTGGTTTTTAGGATCCCAAGTGTGGTTTTTATCTCTAAATGAATAGACCCGTTCTTTGGCGCGAGATTTCTCTTCATCACGACGAGCACCACCAAAAGCAGCATCAAAGCCGTACTTATTCAGCGCCTGCTTAAGCCCTTGAGTTTTCATGATATCAGTGTGCTTTGAAGATCCATGAACAAAGGGACTGCACCCCATTGCTAGACCTTCTGGGTTTTTGTGAACCAGTAGCTCAAAACCATATTTTTGTGCTGCACGATCACGAAATTCGATCATCTCGCGAAACTTCCAGTCAGTATCGACATGCAGCAAAGGAAACGGAATTTTTCCTGGGTAAAAGGCTTTACGTGCTAGATGCAACATGACGGATGAATCTTTACCGATCGAGTACATCATTACTGGGTTATCAAACTCAGCCGCCACTTCACGAATAATGTGAATACTTTCCGCTTCGAGCTGCTGTAAATGGGTTAAGCGTTGTTGGTCCATCTTCATGCTTCCTTTTGGCTCGCAGTGCGAGCGTGTTGCAATGAGAGTCATTGATACAATCGTATTTTCAGAGCGTTACTGCGCCCTTATGATTAGAATTAGGCGTAATTGACGTGAGTGGTCTCAATCGCTTGGCCGTGCTGAAATGCCGGCTCACCAAACCAATGCAGCTTGTCAGACAACGCAACGACTTCACCGACCACAATTAAGGAAGGCGCTTGTGCTTTTGCTGACAATTGAGATAAATCGCTAAGCTGACCTTTGAAAACTTGCTGTGTTCGCTGAGTACCGCGTTCAATGATGGCGATCGGTGTGGTGGCTTGGCGGCCATGCTCAATCAACTGATCTTGGATATAACTCGACTTCATCAACCCCATATAAATCACCAAGGTTTGATTACCACGGGCTAGCGTTGACCAATCCATATCATCGTTTTCAGCTTTTAAATGACCAGTAACGAATAAGGCTGATTGAGCATAATCTCGATGAGTTAGTGGGATGCCAGCATAAGCCGTCGCGCCTGCAGCTGCGGTAATACCAGGGATCACCTGAAACTTAACTCCGGCATCGAACAAGACTTCAAGCTCTTCACCACCGCGCCCAAAAATAAAAGGATCACCACCTTTAATGCGCACTACTTTATGACCTTGCTTGGCAAAATCGACCAATAGCTGATTGGTTTTGTGTTGCGGAACACTGTGATGACCGGCTCTTTTACCAACACAAACTAAAATGGTTTCACTAGATACCAAAGACATGATTTCATCTGAAACCAAGTAATCATAAAGCACCACATCGGCCTGCTGCAGAAAACTCAACGCTTTTAAAGTTAATAATTCAGGATCACCAGGACCTGCGCCAATTAGTGCTACTTCGCCTGAAGCAAGTTGGCTTTTTACGTACGATGTAGTGCTAGGAACTAGGGTTTGAGCATTCACAGCAACAAGACGTGGCCCTTTTACCGGAAGCTGAGAAATTGTGTCCTTACCTGTCATTATCGTCATCCATAACTGAATTTATAGATGCATTATGGCGAGGTCTTTATATTACCTGAAATTCTAAAATTTCATTTTTTATATCAAAAGCTGATAAGGGATTAATTAGCTATCACAATAAAATCACTTATTTTTGATGAAAAAGTCATGATTGTTGGGATCTTGGCTACAGAATGCCACCAAGTTAACGCTTAACATCACAAATTAATCCTCATTGAAATCATTGTTTCATGAGCTTTTGATACATTACACCAGTTATTTATTTCCCCTATATAATGGAGTACACAATGAAAGTGGCAGTGAAACCTCTATCAATAGCCGTTCTTGGCGGTATGTTGGCCATGGCTGGCCCCGCAATGGCTGACACAATTAAGCTTCGTATTGTCGAAACAACCGACATCCATACCAATGTGATGGATTACGACTATTACAAAGATAAGCCATCCAACCAAATCGGATTATCTCGCGCTGCCACCCTGGTCAAACAAGCTCGTAATGAAGTTCAAAACAGCGTATTAGTGGACAATGGTGACTTAATCCAAGGTAGCCCAATGGGTGATTACATGGCAGCCAAAGGAATCAAAGCTGGCGAAGTCCATCCTGTCTATAAAGCCATGAATCAGCTCGGTTATGATGTAGGTAACATTGGTAACCATGAATTTAACTACGGTTTATCTTTCTTAGCAGAAACCATCAATGACGCTGATTTCCCTTATGTAAACGCGAACGTTTACGATCAAAAAACCGGTAAGCACTACTTCAAACCCTACCTAATTAAGACACACACTTTTAAAGATACCGACGGTAACGCTCATCAAATTAAAGTTGGTTATATCGGTTTTGTACCACCACAAATTATGGTGTGGGATAAGAAAAACCTTGAAGGGCAAGTGGTAGCCAAAGATATCAAAGAAACCGCTGAGCAGTTGATCCCACAAATGAAACAAGAAGGCGCAGATGTGATTGTGGCTATTCCACACTCAGGGGTGTCATCTGACCCGCACAAAACAGGGGCGGAAAACTCGGTTTATTACCTCACACAAGTAAAAGGTATTGATGCCATCGCTTTTGGTCACTCACATGCGGTTTTCCCAAGCAAAGATTTTGCGAAATTACCGGGAGCTGACGTTGAAAAAGGCACTATTAATGGCGTAACTGCGGTAATGCCAGGACGCTGGGGCAGCCATGTTGGCGTCATGGACCTCACTTTAGAAAATAAAGATGGTAAGTGGAGTGTGGTAGACGGCCAATCACAAGCTCGTCCTATTTTCGACAAAGCTAACAAAACATCACTGGCTGAAGCCGATGCTGGCATCGTAAAAGCATTGCAAGATGATCACAAAGGTACTCGCGAATTTGTTAACCAACCGATTGGTAAAGCGAATGACGTGATGTACAGCTTCTTAGCATTAGTACAAGACGACCCAACGGTGCAAATCGTTAACCTCGCTCAGAAAGATTATGTAGAACGCTTTATTCAAGGTGATCCTAGCCTTGATGGCTTACCAGTTCTTTCTGCTGCGGCTCCATTTAAAGCAGGTGGTCGCAAAAATGACCCTTCTAACTTTACCGAAGTCGAAGCAGGTCAACTGACGTTCCGTAATGCTGCTGACTTATATCTCTATCCAAACACGCTAGTTGCACTCAAAATGACAGGTCACGAAGTGAAAGAGTGGTTAGAGTGCAGCGCAGGCCAATTTAGACAAATTGATATCAACAGCACAGCACCTCAGCAGTTAATTGACTGGGATGGCTTCCGCACTTACAACTTCGATGTGATGGATGGTGTGAACTATCAGATCGACGTGACTCAACCAGCAAAATACGATGGTGATTGTAAAGTTCAACATGAAGGCGCAGAACGTATTGTCGGTTTGACTTACCAAGGTAAGCCTATCGATATGAAGCAAACCTTCATTGTGGCCACCAATAACTACCGCGCATACAGCAATAAGTTTGCAGGAACTGGTACAGAGTTCATCGCTTTTGATTCACCTGATGAAAACCGCACTGTTGTTGCAGACTATATTTCTCGCGTGAGCCAAGAAAAAGGGCTGGTAAACCCAAGCGCTGACAATAACTGGTCATTTGCACCGATAAAAACCGATACAGCGTTGGATATTCGTTTTGAAACATCACCAAGTGACAAAGCGGCACAATTTATCAAGGACAAAGGTCAGTATCCAATGACCAAAGTTGCCACTGACGATGTTGGCTTCGCGGTTTATAAAATTGACCTAACGAAATAACTGATTCAATATCCAGATTATTTATCTTCAAACGCAGCCATTGGCTGCGTTTTTTATTACTCACTAAAATCAAGGTAAGATAGAAGCTCTATCAACAAGAAGGCTCATCATGAAATGGATGTCGATTTTTACCAGCAGTTATTCCGCCACGGTTTTGCGCAAGATGATATCGAACACTTACTCACTATTGCCAAACCATTAGAGCTACCAACAAGACATATACTAGTCAATCAAGGCGAATACGCTGACGAATTCTACTTTGTACTACAAGGTGTTTGTCATGCCTGCTATCTCACCGAGCAAGGCAAACAATTCAGCAAAGAATTTTATTGGGAAAAAGACTGGGTGATAGGATTCGAGAGTTTGATCAATCATCAACCCTCCCCTTATTTATTAGAGACACTCACTCCGGTACAACTGTTATGTATTCCGATGCAGACATTGCAGAAATGGCGTGACAATGCTCATCCCATTTATCTTAAGCTGTTGGAAACACAATTGAGGTATAAAGAAAACAAAGAACGGTTCATGCTGCTGCATTCGCCACAACAGCGTTATCAACTGTTGTGCCAACACTTTCCTGAGCTATGTGAGCGTATTAATGAACAACATATTGCGGCTTATCTTGGTATTACCCCCATCAGCCTTAGCAGAATCAAAGCACGCATAAACGCAAAAGCCAGCGCAAATTAGCGCTGGCTCAATTAAACCTAACCTGACTACTTAAGTAGACGCGCTCGGAATTGACGACCTTTCATTTTGCCAGACTCCATCTTTTTCAGTGCTTTTTTAGCAACTGACTTATGTACGGCCACATAAGCACGCATCGCAAATAGGTTAATCTTGCCAACATATTGGCCATCAATACCACCATCACTGGTTAAAGCACCCAAAATATCGCCTGGACGTACTTTCTGCTTTTTGCCGCCATCAATCTGAATCGTCACCATATTAGCTTGATATGGCTGTCGATTCATCGCACTTGAATCTGGTAGTTTCGCCGGCTCGATAGGCATATCCATGTATTCATCAATCATGGCTACACGATGCATTTCATTATCACTAAAGAAGCTGAACGCTAAACCTTTGCTACCCGCTCGGCCAGTACGACCAATACGGTGTACGTGCACTTCAGGATCACGTGAAAGCTCAAAGTTGAATACTGCATCTAAGTTATCCACGTCTAAACCACGCGCGGCCACATCCGTCGCAACCAGAATAGAGATACTCTTGTTAGCGAATTGAACTAACGCTTGATCGCGGTCGCGCTGCTCTAAATCACCATGCAGTTCAATCACGCTAAAACCTTTATGATGTAGTTCATCAGCAACGTTTTGCACTTCTTTCTTTGTATTACAGAACACAACTGCAGATTCTGGCTGATGATGTAAAAGCAGTAACTCGAGTGCTTGGTCGCGAGCTTCTGTCCCTTCGACTTTATAAAAATATTGTTGAATGCTGGACGTATCGTGCGTCGATTCAACTTTAACCATTTCAGGTTCACGCATAATACGCTGAGCAATCTGCTTAATTTGAGCAGGGAATGTTGCACTAAATAGCAACGTTTGGCGTGAAACAGGAGTTTCACTAATGATCGCATCTAGCGCGTCTTGGAAACCCATTTCGAGCATTCTATCCGCTTCATCCAGCACCAGGGTATTGAGCTCAGATAGGTCGATACGCCCTTTTTCAAGGTGATCCAAAATACGACCAGGTGTACCAACTAAAATATGTGCACCATGCTCTAGGGAGCCAATTTGTGGTCCCATCGGCATACCACCACATAAAGTGAGTACCTTGATGTTATGAATCGCTCGGCCTAAAGTACGGATTTCAGTCGCCACCTGATCAGCCAGCTCACGAGTTGGGCATAGTACGAGCGACTGCACGCGAAAGCGTTTTACATTCAAATTAGATAAGACGCCCAAACCAAAAGCCGCGGTTTTACCTGAGCCGGTTTTTCCTTGGCCAATCACGTCCTTACCCGCCAAAATGGTTGGCAAGCTTAGCGCCTGAATCGGCGTCATCTTGGTATAACCCAATGTGTCGAGGTTTGAAAGAAGTTCTGGCTTTAAACTAACAGCCGAAAAAGTGGTATTGCTCAAGGGGACGTCCTTTGGTTAGACGAAAATTAAACGCCTATTATCGTTATTTAACCCCTTGTGGCTAGCGAATCTTTGCCGAGCATCGCACAAGTTACTCAACTTAACTTAACCTTTGTTAATGAATCATGCACTTAAGCTTGCTACATTGCAGATATTAATAAACCGAGGAGTCTACAAATGATCACCTGGCAATGTCTTTCCTTTTCACAACTAACCATCCAACAACTCTACGACTTGCTCAAACTAAGAGTAAATGTTTTTGTGGTTGAGCAAAATTGCCCATATCCAGAGCTGGACGATAAAGATACTCAAGCGGGTGTCTTCCATTTAATCGGTTATCAACAACAACAGATCGTTGCATGTGCAAGATTATTGCCCGCGGGTATTAGCTACCCCAGTGTCAGTATTGGGCGCGTGGCGACAAAAGCAGAAGCAAGAGGAACAGGACTCGGCCACCAACTGCTCCAACAAGCGTTAGATAATTGCCAAGCATTATGGCCAAACCAAGATATTGAAATTGGTGCCCAGCAGTATTTAGCTAAGTTTTACCAATCCTATGGATTTGATCAAACATCTGATATGTATCTAGAAGATGATATCCCGCATATTGATATGAAGCTGTCTCGGTAACGAGTATGAACATCACCACTACGCCATCATTTATTTACTGCGGCCAAACCCACCATCAGAGAGCCTAAAAAACATCACTGACTGGTTATTCTTTTCAAGCTGAAGGATATCAAGTTGGCCATTGGCGGCGAGTTTAAAACGAACAAGCTGTCCTTGCGTTATCTGACTGAGTGGTTTATCACCTCCTTCAATCTTGACCAACGCATTGAGATCGGACATCGGTAAATCATTGGCACGGAAAACTTGCGATAAAGTATCACCACTTTTAACAGTGTATTCTTGCCAATTTTCTGATTTCAAAGAAGATTGTTGAGCACTTTTTTGTTGGCTCAAACCTGTGGTATCAATATTAATATTTACCCGTTCATTGCTCTTCTTTGGTGCTTTTAATGATTCACTACTTGGCATAGGAATGATCAACAGCAGCACAACAACAGGCGTTAATACAGCTAAAGCTCGTCGATGCAATTTAGGTAAAGCTTGCCAATAGGTACGTACACGCCCTCCCCATATCCGCCATTCAAACGAGTGCCACTTTTGTTGGATAAGAGCTAAATAATCTGTTTGCGGTTTCTTTTTATAACGACGATTCATCTCTACCCGTCTCCTTTAATTTCAACCTACAGTATAAAAACTCAAGAACGAACAGTATAGAGCTATACGCGTGATATCGTAAACGTTGACACAAACTTAAACATTTTTCTGGGTGATCTGCGATTTGTCACAACCTGAACGATTGAATTCAGATATCACGTGTTACCGTTTCATCCGTTGGCTGAAACTGCTATTCTTTGGCCTTTGTTTATTTAGATAAAAGAGTGACAGTTTATGTCTGAAGTAAAATTTGAAACTGTAGAGCAAAAAGCAAGTTACGGTATTGGTCTACAAATGGGTCAACAGCTTGCTGGTAGCGGCCTAGACGGTCTAAATGTTGACGCTATCGCAGCTGGCATTGCAACGGCACTAGTAGGCGAAATGCCATCAATTGAGATTGATGAAATCAATAACGCACTGCAAGAATTACACACACGTGCTGAATCTGCACGTCAAGAAGCAGCAAAAGCTGCAGCTGCTGATGGTGAAGTATTCTTAGCAGATAATGCATTACGCTCTGAAGTGACTGTTCTTGAGTCTGGTCTACAGTACGAAATCATCACTGAAGGTACTGGTGAGATCCCAACATCTGACAAACAAGTACGCGTACATTACCACGGTGAATTAACAGATGGTACTGTATTTGACAGCTCAGTATCTCGTGGACAACCAGCTGAATTCCCTGTTACAGGTGTAATTAAAGGTTGGGTAGAAGCTCTTCAACTAATGCCTGTTGGTTCTAAATGGAAATTATACATTCCACAAGATCTTGCCTACGGCGAGCGCGGTGCAGGTGCAGCAATTCCTCCATTCGCAGCACTAGTATTCGAAGTAGAACTACTTGATATCCTATAAGATAGTCTTATAACGGATGACCAAAGGTTGGCAATTGCCAGCCTTTTTTATATCGGCAATATAATACCAATCGTAGTAAATAACTGGTCACCCTAGCTTGTTAAAATACCCAATAACTGCATTAGAACTTTTAATTGTAGAATAACTACTTATCGAAAAATTCCACCGTTTTATCAAGCATCTTTCCTACGCTATTTCTGAACATTTACTTACTGGGCTTGGTATAAGCTGTAATTTGCTTTATTTCAGATACAAAAAAGCCGAGCATTGCTGCTCGGCTTTTTTATTATATACGAACTGATTACTCAGCAGCAGCTTCTACAGCTACTTCTGGGCGATCTACAAGCTCAATGTAAGCCATTGGAGCTTTATCACCAGTACGGAAACCGGCTTTAAGGATACGTGTGTAACCGCCTTGACGGGCAGCGAAACGTGGACCTAGTTCGTTAAATAGTTTTGCTACAACTTCGTTATCACGAGTGCGAGCAAATGCTAGACGACGGTTTGCAACGCTGTCAGTCTTAGCTAGTGTAATCAAAGGCTCAACGACGCGACGTAGCTCTTTTGCTTTTGGCAAAGTAGTCTTGATAACTTCATGACGTACTAGAGAGCTAGCCATGTTGCTGAACATCGCTTTGCGATGACTGCTGTTGCGGTTGAGTTGACGACCACTCTTACGATGGCGCATGACCTAATCCTTCTAACTAGTATCGATTAATCTTCAGCGATAGACGCTGGCGGCCAGTTCTCTAGGCGCATACCTAAAGATAGACCACGTGATGCAAGCACGTCTTTAATCTCTGTAAGAGATTTCTTACCAAGGTTTGGCGTTTTAAGTAGCTCAACCTCAGTGCGCTGTACTAGATCACCGATGTAGTGAATCGCTTCTGCTTTCAGACAGTTAGCAGAGCGAACTGTTAGTTCAAGATCGTCTACAGGACGCAGTAGGATTGGATCGAATTCTGGCTTCTCTTCCTTCTCCTCAGGTACACGTACATCACGAAGATCTACGAACGCATCCAATTGCTCAGCAAGAATAGTTGCTGCGCGACGGATAGCTTCCTCAGGTTCTAGAGTACCGTTCGTTTCCATATCGATAACAAGCTTGTCTAAATCAGTGCGCTGTTCTACACGAGCTGCATCTACAGAGTAGGCAATTTTGTCTACTGGGCTGTAAGTTGCATCTACAAGTAGACGACCGATTGGACGCTCATCTTCTTCAGTATGGATACGAGCTGAAGCTGGAACATAACCACGACCACGCTCTACTTTGATACGCATAGCGATCTCAGCATTGTCATCCGTTAGGTGACAAATCACGTGCTCAGGGTTAGTGATCTCTACATCACCATCATGGGTGATGTCACCTGCAACAACAGGGCCCGAGCCTGATTTGTTCAGCGTAATGAACACTTCATCTTTGCCTTCGGCAACGCGTACAGCTAAACCCTTAAGGTTTAAAAGGATCTCAAGGATATCTTCTTGAACGCCTTCTTTAGTGCTGTACTCGTGTAGTACGCCTTCAATCTCTACTTCAGTGACAGCACAACCTGGCATTGAAGATAATAGAATACGGCGAAGTGCATTACCCAGAGTATGGCCGAAACCACGCTCTAACGGCTCAAGAGTTACTTTTGCGTGTGTCGTGCTGATCTGTTCGATATCAACAAGACGTGGCTTAAGAAATTCTGTTACAGAACCCTGCATTGTGTCCTCTCTTTAGTTTAACCTTACTTAGAGTAAAGCTCGACGATCAATTGTTCGTTGATATCAGCTGATAGATCAGAACGCTCAGGCATACGCTTGAATGTACCTTCCATCTGGCCAGCATCTACTTCAATCCAAGTTGGTTTTTCGCGTTGTTCAGCAACTTCTAGAGCCGCTTTGATGCGAGATTGCTTTTTAGCTTTCTCACGGATTGCAACAACGTCGTTAGCCGTAACATTGAAAGAAGGAACGTTTACAACTTTACCGTTTACTACGATAGCTTTATGGCTAACTAGCTGACGTGCTTCTGCGCGAGTTGCGCCAAAGCCCATGCGGTAAACTACGTTATCAAGACGACCTTCAAGAAGCTGAAGCAGGTTTTCACCTGTGTTGCCTTTAAGGCGTGCAGCTTCTTTGTAGTAGTTACGGAATTGTTTTTCTAGAACGCCGTAGATACGACGAACTTTTTGCTTCTCACGAAGCTGAACACCGTACTCAGATAGACGACCGCGACGAGCGCCGTGTACACCTGGTGCGTTGTCAATTTTACACTTGGTATCAATCGCACGAATGCCAGACTTAAGGAACAAGTCAGTACCTTCGCGGCGGCTAAGCTTTAGCTTAGGACCCAAATATCTTGCCATGATCTTTCTCCAATCTTCCTAGAAACGTTATACGCGACGTTTCTTAGGTGGACGACAACCGTTATGAGGGATTGGTGTCGCATCAACAATGTTAGTGATACGGAAACCAGCAGCGTTCAGTGCGCGAACAGTAGATTCACGACCTGGACCTGGACCCTTAACCATAACCTCTAGGTTCTTTAGGCCGTATTCTTTAGCCATTTCAGCACAACGTTCTGCAGCAACCTGTGCAGCGAACGGAGTAGACTTACGAGAACCGCGGAAACCAGAACCACCAGCAGTAGCCCATGCTAGAGCATTACCTTGACGGTCTGTGATAGTTACGATTGTGTTATTGAAAGATGCATGGATGTGCGCTACGCCATCAGCAACTTGCTTGCGTACACGCTTACGTGCGCGAGTTGGTTGTTTTGCCATTGTACTCTACCCTTCCGACTATTTCTTGATCGGCTTACGCGGACCCTTACGGGTGCGAGCGTTGGTTTTAGTACGCTGTCCACGTAGTGGTAGACTGCGACGATGACGAAGACCACGGTAACAACCAAGGTCCATAAGACGCTTGATGTTCATGGAAACTTCACGACGAAGATCACCCTCTACAGTGTATTTAGCTACACCATCACGCAGTTGATCGATCTGCTCTTCAGTTAGTTCACTGATCTTAACACTTTCAGCAATACCCAAATCAGCTAGGATAGCTTGAGAACGGGTTTTACCGATACCGTAGATTGCAGTTAATGCAATCACAGCATGCTTTTGATCAGGAATGTTAATGCCTGCTATACGGGCCACTATTCACTCCTAGTACTTATATAAGAAATTATCCGCAGCAGAGCCCGTCGAGGATACGCTGCGGCATACTACTTCTTTTGCACGCAAAAGGTAGGCCGAGGAATATACTCGACCAACCTTTAGATTTCAAGTAAAAATTTCTGCTAATTAGCCTTGGCGCTGTTTATGCTTTGGCTCACTGCAAATCACACGAACGACACCGTTACGCTTGATTACTTTACAGTTACGACAGATTTTTTTAACGGAAGCACGAACTTTCATTGCTAAACTCCGTAATTGAACCTGATATTAACGACCGTAGCCTTTCAGGTTCGCTTTTTTCAACACAGAATCATACTGTTGGGACATCATATGAGTCTGTACCTGTGCCATAAAGTCCATAATAACCACTACTACAATCAGTAGTGATGTGCCGCCAAAGTAGAAACGTACGTTCCAAGCGACCATCATGAACTCGGGAATCAGACAGATAAAGGTAATGTATAGTGCACCCGCTAGGGTTAACCTAGTCATTACTTTATCAATGTATCTCGCTGTCTGCTCACCTGGGCGGATGCCGGGTACGAATGCACCGGACTTCTTCAGATTATCTGCTGTTTCACGAGGATTAAACACCAACGCTGTATAAAAGAAACAGAAGAAAATTATTGCTGCTGCATAAAGCATAACATACAAAGGCTGACCTGGGCTAAGAGCCAAAGACACATCAGTTAGCCAACCGAATGTGCTGCTCTCACCATTTTGACCAAACCATTGTGCTAATGTTCCTGGGAACAAAATAATGCTTGATGCAAAAATCGCTGGTATTACACCCGCCATATTAATTTTCAATGGTAGGTGTGTACTTTGCGCTGCAAAAACCTTACGACCTTGTTGACGCTTCGCATAGTTAACGACGATTCGACGCTGACCACGCTCCATGAAAACTACGAAGTAGATAACAGCAAAAGCAATTACTGCGATTAACAACAGAAGAAGTACATGCAATTCACCTTGACGCGCTTGCTCGATTGTTTGTCCGACTGCCTGTGGCAATCCAGCAACAATACCTGCAAAAATTAGCAATGAAATGCCATTACCAATTCCTCGCTCTGTAATTTGTTCACCTAACCACATTAGGAACATGGTACCAGTTACTAAACTTACGGTAGCAATAAGCGTAAACATGGTTTGGTTGATAACAACCAGATTGTCGACCATGTTTGGTAAGCCTGTTGCAATACCAATAGCTTGGAATGTTGCAAGTACAAGCGTGCCATAGCGTGTATATTGGCTTATCTTACGACGGCCTGCTTCACCCTCTTTCTTGAGTTCCGCTAACGCTGGATGAACTACAGTTAGCAATTGGACAACAATTGACGCCGAAATATACGGCATGATGCCCAATGCTAAGATAGATGCACGCGAAAGAGCACCACCGGAGAACATGTTAAACATTTCAACGATGGTACCTTTTTGCTGTTCGAACAAATCGGCAAGTACAGCTGCGTCAATACCAGGAATCGGCACAAAAGAGCCGGCTCGGAATACTAAAAGTGCACCAATTACGAATAATAAGCGCGACTTTAGTTCACTTAAGCCGCTCTGAGCACTACGAAAATCTTGTCCTGGTTTCTTAGCCATCTGTACCTCGTTCCTCGAGATTATTCCTCGATTTTACCGCCTGCAGCTTCGATTGCAGCTTTAGCGCCTTTTGTCACGCGCAGACCTTTAACAGTCACAGCTTTGCTAATTTCACCAGAAAGAACAACTTTAACGTTCTCGATGTTCTTAGTGATTAGGTTAGCAGCTTTAAGGCTGTTTAGATCTACTACGTCACCAGTTACTTTCGCTAGCTCAGCTAGACGAATTTCAGCAGACACTAGGCTCTTACGAGAAGTGAAACCGAATTTTGGTAGACGTTGTTTTAGAGGCATCTGACCGCCTTCAAAACCTGGACGAACTTTACCGCCAGAACGTGACTTTTGACCTTTATGGCCACGGCCACCAGTTTTACCTAGGCCTGAACCGATACCACGGCCTAAACGCTTCTTAGAAGGCTTAGAACCCGCAGCCGGTGATAGAGTATTCAAACGCATTCTGATTACTCCTCAACTTTAACCATGTAGTAAACCTTGTTGATCATACCGCGTACACACGGAGTATCTTCAAGTTCTACTGTATGGTTGATACGACGAAGACCTAAACCACGCAAAGTTGCTTTATGCTTTGGTAGACGGCCAATTGAGCTTTTAGTTTGAGTTACTTTAATAGTTGCCATCGTGTGCTTACTCCGAAATAGATTCAACAGTTAGACCACGTTTAGCAGCAACCATTTCTGGCGACTTCACATCTACTAGACCAGCAACTGTTGCGCGAACAACGTTGATTGGGTTTGTAGAACCGTACGCTTTCGCAAGTACGTTATGTACACCGGCAACTTCAAGTACAGCACGCATCGCACCACCGGCGATAACACCTGTACCTTCTGCAGCTGGCTGCATGTAAACTTTAGAGCCCGAGTGACGACCTTTCACCGCGTGGTGAAGAGTGCCTTCGTTAAGAGCGATAGTAACCATGTTACGACGCGCTTTTTCCATTGCTTTTTGAATCGCAGCAGGTACTTCACGGGCTTTACCGTAACCGAAACCTACGCGACCATTACCGTCACCAACTACAGTTAGCGCAGTAAAGCTCATGATTCGACCACCTTTAACCGTCTTAGATACACGGTTAACAGCGATTAGCTTTTCTTGCAAATCACTAGCTTGTTGTTGTTCTTTAGCCATCTTCCAACCCTACCTTAGAATTTCAGACCAGCTTCGCGAGCAGATTCTGCTAGCGCCGCTACTCGACCGTGGTATTGGAAACCAGAACGATCAAACGCAACTGCTGACACGCCTTTTTCAAGAGCACGTTCTGCAATAGCTTTACCTACTGCTTTAGCTGCGTCTACGTTACCGGTGTTCTTAACTTGCTCACGGATCGCTTTTTCTACAGTAGAAGCTGCTGCGATAACCTCAGAGCCGTTTGATGCGATAACCTGAGCGTACACGTGACGAGGAGTACGGTGTACTACTAGGCGAGTTGCACCCAGTTCAGCAATCTTACGACGTGCGCGTGTAGCACGACGGATGCGAGATGCTTTCTTATCCATAGTGTTACCTTACTTCTTCTTAGCTTCTTTAGTACGCACATTTTCATCTGCGTAACGAACACCTTTACCTTTATAAGGCTCAGGCTCACGGTAAGAACGAATGTCAGCCGCAACTTGACCAACTAATTGCTTATCACAACCAGTTAGAACAATTTCAGTTTGGCTAGGACATTCAGCTTTAATACCCGCTGGGAGTTCATGCTCAACAGGGTGTGAGAAACCTAAAGTTAGGCCAACTGCGTTGCCTTTGATAGCAGCACGGTAACCAACACCTTTAAGAACAAGCTTTTTAGTAAAGCCTGCAGTAACACCCACAACCATGTTGTTTACTAGTGCACGAGCAGTACCTGCTTGTGCCCAAGCGTTAGCAACACCTTCACGAGGACCGAAAGTAAGGTTGTTTTCTTCTTGTGCAATAACTACGCCGTTGTGTAGAACGCGAGTCAGCTCACCTTGAACACCTTTTACAGTGATTTCTTGGCCGTTTAGTTTCACCTCTACGCCAGCTGGAATAGCGACAGGTGCTTTAGCAACACGAGACATATCCTACTCCTTAAGCTACGTAGCAGATGATTTCACCACCAAGACCTGCTTTGCGAGCAGCACGGTCAGACATCAGACCCTTGGAAGTGGACACTACAGCAACACCCATACCGCCCATCACTGATGGTAACGCGTTATTTTTCTTATAAACGCGTAGACCAGGACGTGAAACACGTTGGATTTGCTCGATTACTGGTTTAGCTTGGAAGTACTTAAGAGTAACTTCTAGCTCAGGTTTTGCTTCGCCTTCAACAGCGAAATCAGCGATATAACCTTCAGCTTTAAGCAGTGCAGCAATTGCAACTTTAAGCTTTGAAGAAGGCATTTTTACAGCAACTTTGTTTGCTGCCTGACCGTTACGAATGCGGGTCAGCATATCCGAAATCGGATCTTGCATGCTCATAAGATTTACTCCAAATGATTAAGTGGCAATTACCAGCTAGCCTTACGAAGTCCAGGAATCTCGCCTTTCATGCAAGCTTCGCGAACTTTGATGCGGCTTAGACCGAACTTACGTAGGTAACCGTGTGGACGACCAGTTTGGTTGCAACGGTTGCGCTGACGTGAAGCACTTGAATCACGTGGAAGAGCTTGCAGCTTAAGAACTGCATTCCAACGATCTTCTTCAGATGCGTTTACATCGCTGATGATAGCTTTTAACGCAGAACGCTTTTCAGCGAACTTAGCTACTAGCTTTGCACGTTTAACTTCACGTGCTTTCATTGATTGTTTAGCCATAACAGTAACCCTTCACCTTACTTACGGAATGGGAAGTTAAAGGCAGCCAGCAGAGCACGGCCTTCCTCATCAGTACCAGCAGAAGTCGTGATAGTAATATCAAGACCACGTACACGATCTACTTTATCGTAGTCGATTTCTGGGAAGATGATTTGCTCACGAACGCCCATGCTGTAGTTACCACGACCGTCAAAAGACTTCGCGCTAACGCCACGGAAATCACGTACACGTGGAAGTGCAATAGAGATTAAACGCTCTAAGAAATCCCACATACGTTCGCCACGCAAGGTTACTTTACAACCAATTGGGTAGCCTTCACGAATTTTGAAACCTGCAACAGATTTACGAGCTTTAGTGATCAGTGGTTTTTGACCAGAGATCGTAGCCATATCAGATGCTGCATTTTCTAATAGTTTCTTATCGTTGATTGCTTCACCAACGCCCATGTTTAGGGTGATTTTCTCAATCCTAGGGACTTGCATGACGCTTGTGTAGCTGAACTCTTTGGTAAGCTCAGCGACTACAGACGACTTGTAGTAATCATGCAGTTTCGCCATAGTAGAACTCCAAATTACTTAATTGTTTCACCGTTAGACTTGAAGAAACGCACTTTTTTGCCTTCTTCAAAACGGAAACCGATACGGTCCGCTTTACCAGTTGCTTCATTGAAGATTGCAACGTTAGAAGCATCAATAGCTGCTTCTTGTTCAACGATGCCACCTTGTTGACCTAGAGCCGGAACCGGCTTTTGGTGTTTCTTAACAAGGTTGATACCTTCTACGATAACTTTACCAGTTACGAGAACCTTAGTTACTTTACCTTTCTTGCCTTTATCTTTACCAGCAAGAACGATTACTTCGTCGTTACGACGGATTTTAGCTGCCATGTGTGCCGCTCCTTACAGAACTTCAGGTGCTAGTGACACGATTTTCATGAATTTCGCATTACGAAGTTCACGAGTCACTGGACCAAAGATACGTGTACCGATAGGTTGCTCTGACGTGTTGTTCAACAATACGCAAGCATTACGGTCGAAGCGAATGACAGAACCGTCTGGACGACGTACGCCTTTACGGGTGCGAACTACCACCGCCTTCAGTACATCACCTTTTTTAACTTTACCGCGAGGAATTGCTTCCTTCACTGTAACTTTGATGATGTCACCGATATGTGCGTAACGGCGGTGAGAGCCACCCAGAACCTTAATACACATTACCTTGCGCGCGCCTGAGTTATCAGCTGCATCAAGTGTACTTTGCATTTGGATCATTGTTAGTGCTCCGCTAAATATTAAAACTAGACCCTCTCGGGTCGGGCTGCCTCTTTAAAAGGGACGCGAATTGTACCACCCTTTTTTTCAATTGGGTAGACAAAAAATAAACGGCTCCAAAAAAACTTTGGAGCCGTTTAAAATCATAGTATTACGATGATTACATCTTCGCTTTTTCTACGACTTTAACCAAAGTCCAAGATTTAGTCTTAGACAATGGACGACACTCACGAATTTCAACAGTATCGCCTAGGCCACACTCGTTGTTTTCGTCATGTGCGTGTACTTTAGTCGTGCGCTTTACGAATTTACCGTAAATTGGGTGTTTCACCATGCGCTCGATAGCAACAACGATAGACTTATCCATCTTGTCGCTAACAACACGACCTAGTTGAGTACGAGATTTGTCGCTCATTATTCGCCTGCCTTCTCAGTCAAAACAGTTTTCACACGTGCGATATCACGGCGTACAGCTTTCAAAGTATGAGTTTGCTGTAGTTGACCAGTTGCAGCTTGCATGCGCAAGTTGAACTGTTCACGTAGCAAATTCAATAGCTCAGCGTTAAGCTCTTCAGCGCTTTTTGCGCGTAGATCTAGTGCTTTCATCACATCACCTGTTTAATTACGAATGTAGTTTTGAATGGCAGTTTGCGAGCCGCTAGGCGGAACGCTTCACGTGCCAATTCTTCAGGTACACCGTCCATTTCGTACATAACCTTACCAGGTTGGATTTGGGCTACCCAGTACTCAACGTTACCTTTACCCTTACCTTGACGAACTTCTAGTGGTTTTTCTGTGATTGGCTTATCTGGGAACACACGGATCCAGATTTTACCTTGACGCTTAACGTGACGTGTCATTGCACGACGTGCCGCTTCGATCTGACGAGCAGTTAGACGACCACGTCCAACGGCTTTAAGACCAAATGTACCGAAGCTTACGTCAGTACCTTTAGCTAGACCGCGGTTGCGACCAGTATGAACCTTACGGAACTTAGTGCGTTTAGGTTGTAGCATCAGTCGACTCCTTACTTACGGCCTTTACGCTGCTTCTTAGGCTTGTCAGCCTTTGGCTCAACAGCGTTTGCAGCTGGCATACCACCAAGGATTTCGCCCTTGAAGATCCAAACTTTAACGCCGATCACACCGTATTGAGTGTGAGCCGAAGAAGTTGCGTAATCAATGTCAGCACGTAGAGTGTGTAGAGGCACACGGCCTTCACGATACCACTCTGAACGTGCAATTTCAGCGCCGCCTAGACGACCGCTTACTTCCACTTTGATACCTTTAGCGCCTAGACGCATAGCGTTTTGTACTGCGCGCTTCATAGCACGACGGAACATAACGCGACGCTCTAGTTGAGACGCGATGCTATCAGCCACTAATTGACCGTCTAGCTCAGGCTTACGTACTTCAGCGATATTAATTTGCGCTGGTACACCTGCGATTTTAGCTACAGCAGTGCGTAGCTTCTCAACGTCTTCACCTTTCTTACCGATAACAACGCCTGGACGAGCAGTGTGAATAGTCACACGAATGCTCTTAGCAGGACGCTCGATAACGATGCGTGATAGAGACGCTTTTGAAAGTTCCTTCGTTAGGAACTGACGTACCTTGAAGTCGCCGTCTAGGTTGTCAGCGAAATCTTTGGTGTTAGCAAACCATGTAGCATTCCAAGGCTTAACGATGCCAAGACGAATACCATTAGGATGTACTTTCTGACCCATTGCTTACTCTCCTAGTCTCAAGCGTCTGCTACAACAACAGTGATGTGGCTTGAACGCTTCAAGATACGATCCGCACGACCTTTAGCACGAGGCATAATACGCTTCATGGTAGGGCCCTCATCTACGAAGATTTTAGCGACATTAAGATCGTCGATATCTGCACCTTCGTTGTGTTCTGCGTTAGCGATAGCTGACTCTAGAACTTTCTTCACTAGTACAGCAGCTTTTTTGTTGCTGAACGTTAGAATTTCTAGAGCTTGATCCACAGACTTACCACGGATTAGATCTGCAACTAAGCGAGCTTTCTGAGGCGAAATGCGAGCAAAGTTATGTTTAGCAATAGCTTCCATTATTTACTCCTTAGCGCTTCTTAGCTTTCTTATCCGCAGCGTGACCACGGTAAGTACGAGTTGGTGCGAATTCGCCCAGTTTGTGACCGATCATTTCATCAGTTACAAATACTGGTACGTGCTGACGACCATTATGGACAGCGATGGTCAAACCAATCATTGATGGAATGATCATTGAACGACGGGACCAAGTCTTAATAGGCTTTTTGTCTCCGCTTTCCACCGCTTTCTCTACCTTCTTCAGCAAGTGTAGGTCAATAAATGGACCTTTCTTGAGAGAACGTGGCATGGCTTATCCTCTTATATAGATTACTTATTACGACGACGTACGATGTACTTGTCGGTGCGTTTGTTCTTACGAGTCTTGAAGCCCTTAGTAGGCATGCCCCAAGGAGAAACTGGGTGACGACCACCAGATGTGCGGCCTTCACCACCACCGTGTGGGTGATCCACCGGGTTCATTACTACACCACGTACGGTTGGACGTACGCCGCGCCAGCGTGAAGCACCAGCTTTACCAAGTTCACGTAGCATATGCTCAGAGTTACCAACTTCACCGATTGTTGCACGGCCTTCAGAAAGTACTTTGCGCATTTCGCCAGAACGTAGACGGATAGTTACGTATGCACCGTCGCGAGCGACAAGTTGAGCATAAGCACCAGCCGAACGAGCTAGCTGTGCACCTTTACCAGGTTTAAGTTCAACACAGTGAATAGTAGAACCTACTGGGATGTTGCGCATTGGCAGAGTGTTACCTGCTTTAATTGGCGCATCAACACCAGATTGGATCTGGTCACCGGCTTGAACACCTTTAGGTGCAATGATGTAACGACGCTCACCGTCTGCGTACAGAACTAGAGCGATATTTGCGCTACGGTTTGGATCGTATTCTAGGCGCTCAACTTTCGCTGGGATGCCATCTTTAGTACGTTTGAAATCGATCAAACGGTAGTGTTGCTTGTGACCACCACCGATGTGACGTACTGTGATACGACCGTTGTTGTTACGACCACCATTTTTAGAGTTTTTCTCTAAAAGAGGTGCGTACGGCTTGCCCTTGTGTAGGTCAGCGTTAACAACTTTAACAACGTGACGACGACCAGGGGAAGTCGGCTTACATTTAACAATAGCCATTATTCAACTACTCCTGTTATTCCGCGCCGCCAACAAAGTCAAGATCTTGACCTTCTTTCAAAGTCACATACGCTTTCTTAACGTCGCTGCGGCGACCTTGGCGTAGACCTTGACGTTTGGTCTTACCCTTAATGATAAGAGTATTTACAGACTTAACTTCAACTTCAAATAGCTTTTCTACAGCTGCTTTGATCTCTTTTTTAGTAGCATCTTTTGATACTTTGAAAACGATAGTGTTCGCTTTCTCAGCAGTCATCGTTGCTTTTTCAGAGATGTGCGGTGCACGTAGAACTTTTAGTAGACGCTCTTCACTGATCATGCCAGCATCTCCTCAACTTGCTTAACTGCTTCTGCAGTCATTAGAACCTTGTCAAACGCGATTAGGCTTACTGGGTCAAGACCCGCTACGTCACGTGCGTCAACTTTGTATAGGTTACGAGCAGCTAAGAATAGATTCTCGTCTACTTCGCCAGTAACGATAAGTACATCGTTAAGCTCAAGCTCTTGAAGCTTAGCTACTAGCTCTTTAGTTTTTGGTGCTTCTACTGAGAAGTTATCAACAACGATTAGACGCTCTTGACGAACTAGCTCAGAAAGAATGCTCTTCATAGCACCACGGTACATTTTTTTGTTTACTTTTTGGCTGTGATCTTGTGGTTTCGCAGCAAAAGTAACACCACCTGTACGCCAGATTGGGCTACGAATAGTACCAGCACGTGCACGGCCAGTACCTTTTTGACGCCATGGCTTAGCGCCACCGCCAGAAACTTCTGAACGTGTCTTTTGAGCACGAGTACCTTGACGAGCACCTGCTGCATACGCAACAACTACTTGGTGTACAAGGGCTTCGTTGAACTCACGTCCGAAAGTAGTTTCGGAAACAGTTAGTGCGTTAGCACCTTTAACCATCAATTCCATTACTTACTCCTAGACGTTATGCTTTAACAGCTGGTTTGACGATCACGTTAGCGCCTGTTGAGCCTGGTACTGCACCTTTAATAAGAAGCAGATTACGCTCAGCGTCAACACGTACGATCTCTAGGTTTTGAGTCGTTACACGCTCAGCACCCATGTGACCCGCCATTTTCTTGCCTTTAAACACGCGACCTGGAGTTTGACATTGGCCAATTGAACCCGGTGCACGGTGAGACAAAGAGTTACCGTGAGTCATATCTTGAGTACGGAAGTTCCAGCGCTTAACAGCACCTTGGAAGCCTTTACCCTTAGATGTACCAGTAACGTCTACTTTTTTAACTTCATTGAAAAGTTCTACAGTTAGCTCAGCGCCCACTTCAAACTCTTCACCGTTTTCTAAACGGAATTCCCAAAGACCGCGACCTGCTTCAACACCAGCTTTCGCAAAGTGACCAGCTTCAGGTTTAGTTACACGGTTAGCTTTCTTAGCACCAGTAGTGATCTGGATTGCTGCGTAGCCGTCTGTCTCAAGAGTTTTAACTTGAGAAATACGGTTCGCTTCAACCTCAACAACAGTTACTGGGATAGAAACGCCTTCTTCAGTAAATACGCGGGTCATACCCACTTTACGTCCGACTAGACCAATCATTATTCTAATCTCCCTTAACCTAGGCTGATTTGTACATCAACGCCAGCAGCTAGATCTAGACGCATCAATGCGTCAACAGTTTTATCTGTTGGCTCAACGATGTCGATTAGACGTTTGTGAGTACGGATTTCGTACTGGTCACGAGCATCTTTGTTGACGTGTGGAGAGATAAGAACAGTGAAACGCTCTTTACGAGTAGGTAGTGGAATAGGACCACGAACCTGTGCGCCGGTACGTTTTGCTGTTTCAACGATTTCCGCTGTAGAAGCATCGATTAGTTTGTAATCGAAAGCTTTTAGGCGGATACGGATACGTTGGTTCTGCATGAGACAGAGCTCCAATAATTAAAAATTACACAAACAATATCGCCACTCAAACTCGTTAAAACGAGAGAATGCCGATTGATTTATGTGAAACCGTAGTGCCAAAATTAGGCACATTGTCAGCTAATTTTCTATTAACTTTATTCCATTACGATAACGCAACAGGAGCTAATTGTATTAACTGCGAACATAAGCTGAGTATACGTTACTAAACTAACAGCTAGGTCAGTTTACTCCTCACTGCTCATTGGTTCACAACCGGATTTAACCAGTGCGGTGCATTATACAGATCACAGTTTCACATGCAAGTACTGTGTGAAAATTATCCGTGATTATTTTTTGACCAATAAAAAGGCACCACAGTCGATGCCTTCTTACCGATACTATGGGTAAGGTTATGCGGTTTGTCTCTGTCTGACAGCTTCAAATAGACAAATACCTGAAGCCACCGAAACATTTAAGCTTGAAACACTGCCCGACATTGGGATTTTAATCAAATCATCACAGGTTTCACGGGTTAAACGACGCATGCCATCTCCTTCCGCCCCCATAACGATAGCTAGCGGACCAGTAAGCTTTGCCTGATAAATATCATGCGTGGCTTCACCAGCAGTCCCCACAAACCAAACCCCTTGTTCTTGCAAGGCTCGCATGGTTCTCGCTAAGTTTGTCACGCGTACTAGTGGTACGGTTTCTGCTGCCCCACACGCGACTTTACTGACTGTCGCAGTCATTGGGGCTGACCTATCTTTTGGCACAATAACCGCAGCCACACCTGCAGCGTCAGCATTTCGCAAACAGGCACCAAGGTTATGTGGGTCAGTCACGCCATCTAGCACTAAGATCAATGGTTGCTCATGTTTGGAAAGAATTTCATCCAGATCATGTTCATTCAACTGTTTCGCTGGTTTTACTCGAGCGATCAATCCTTGATGGTTTGCTCCATGTGCTTTGTCATCTAACGCTTTGCGTCCCATTTGCTGAATAGAAACACCGCAATGTTGCAATTCATTGAGCAAAGGAAGGAGGCGGTCATCTTGACGCCCTTTCAGCACAAACGCTTCAATTAGACGTGCTGGATCATTTTCCAGCACTGCACTTACGGCGTGAATCCCGTAAATAAATTCGTTACTCATGGTCTACCTATCAATCATTATTTTTTGGCGCGAGTCTTGGTCGTTTTGGCTCGTGGTTTATCTTTACGCGCTTTATCTGTTTTTGCCTTCTTGCGCTTTGGCTTGTTGCTTGGGCTTACTTTGTCATCAGGGCGCTTGGTTGGCTCGACTAATGGAACCGCTTTTGCGCCTTTGGTTGAGGCTGCTTTTTTGCCTCTAGCCTTTTCACGTGCTTCTGTTGCCCGTTTCTTCGCCGTTTTACCTTCACCGCGTAGCTTACGGCTAGTTCCAACTAATTCAAAGTCGATTTGACGATCATCAAGGTTCACCGACAACACTTTCACTTTAACAGCATCGCCTAAACGGTAGATATTACCGAAGCTTTCACCGATTAATCGTTGTCCCATCGGGTCAAATTGATAGTAGTCATTCGCTAAACTTGAAATATGAACCAAACCATCAATATGCAGTTCAGTCAAACGCACAAAGAAACCAAAGCCAGTTACATTAGCAATTACCCCATCAAGTTCTTCACCCACATGGTCTTGCATGTATTCGCATTTTAGCCAATCAGAGACTTCGCGGGTCGCATCATCGGCACGACGTTCGGTCGTAGAACATTGCTCACCATAATAATCCATATCATCAAATGAATAATGGAAACCACCAGTTGGTGTCCAGCGATCGGTATGAGTGCCCGATTCTTTCGCAATTAGATATTTAATCGCTCGGTGCAGCAATAGATCAGGGTAACGGCGAATTGGTGACGTAAAGTGTGCATAACGTTTTAACGCTAAACCAAAGTGACCACAGTTATCAGCATTATAGACCGCTTGCTTCATTGAGCGAAGAAGCATGGTTTGGATAAGTTCTTTATCTTGCCGCTCACCAATCTGTTTCATTAAATTGGCATAATCGGTTGGAGATGGAGTCAACCCACCCTCAAGGCTAAGGCCCAACTCACCTAAGAAATCACGGAACCCCATCAAACGCTCTTCTCCTGGGGATTCATGAATACGGTACAACGCAGGCTCTTTGGCTTTTTCAACCAAAGTCGCAGAAGCAATATTGGCTAAGATCATACATTCTTCAATGATCTTATGAGCATCGTTACGGATAACCGGTTCGATGCTTTCAATTTTACGCTCCGCGTTGAAGATGAATTTCGTTTCAACCGTTTCAAATTCAATACCACCTCGTTCATCGCGAGCCTGCTTCAACACTTTATACATAGTGTGTAGCTCTTCAAGATGCGGAATGAGAGGTTGGTAGCGTTCACGAAGTTCTTCATCCCCCTCTAAAATCGCACTCACTTTGTTGTAAGTCAGGCGAGCATGAGAGTTCATCACCGCTTCATAATGTTTATAGCCGGAAATTTTACCACTTGCAGAGATGGTCATTTCACACACCATACATAAGCGGTCTACTTGTGGATTCAATGAACACAGACCATTAGATAGCACTTCAGGCAACATTGGGACGACTTGTGATGGGAAATAAACTGAGTTACCACGGTTGATTGCTTCTTTATCTAACGCTGTATCTGGGCGTACATAATAACTGACATCTGCAATGGCCACCCATAAACGCCATCCACCGCCTTTTTTCGCTTCACAATATACGGCGTCATCAAAGTCACGCGCATCTTCGCCATCAATTGTCACTAGCGGTAATTGACGGACATCAACCCGACCTTGTTTGGCTTTTTCTGGTACTTCTTCACCAAGGTGCTCTACTTGCTTCAATACTTCGGTAGGCCATTCGTGTGGAATTTGGTGGGTGCGGATCGCAATTTGCGTTTCCATACCAGGTGCCATATTTTCGCCTAACACTTCAACCACTTTACCTGTCATTCCACGTGTACGTGCACCGCGGTCAGTAATCTCCATCACAACAACATTCCCCATACGAGCTCCGCCTCTGTGCTCATTGGGAATAAGAATATCTTGTGTGATGCGAGAATCATCAGGAACTACATACGCATAACCGTGCTCTAGGAAAAAACGTCCTACAAGCTGAGATTTACGTTCTTCCAACACGCGAACCAAACGCCCTTCTTTTCTACCACGCTTGTCAGTACCCGTTGGCTGAACCAATACATAATCGCCGTGGATGATGGTGCGCATCTGGTGGTGGGGCAACAGAATGTCGTTATCTTTACCAGTGCTGCCATCCGGACGAATCCAGCCATGTCCATCTTTATGCCCGATCACATAACCTTTTATCATTTCTAGTTTGTCAGGTAAGGCGTAGCATTGGCGACGAGTAAATACCAACTGACCATCACGCTCCATAGCACGCAAACGGCGGCGTAATCCTTCGTACTGCTCTTCTCCAGACAAACCTAACGCTTCAAAAAGATCGTTACGGTTCATCGGTACATTAGCTTTCGTCAGGAACTCGAGAATAAATTCTCGGCTGGGGATTGGATTTTCGTAATTGCTAGATTCTCGATCAGCAAAGGGATCGTTATTGATAATTTCAGACATAGGCAGACCTGCTAAAGCAAGGAAGAGATAACAAGAGTATAACTGACTCAGGAAAGAAGGCACAGCAGCGTATTGATTATTAAACAATATTGCCCAAGCATTACGTTGGGCGATATTAGAGAAGAATGAGCGCTACCAGAATGTATCGCGCCGCTTAGCGCGTGCAATAATATTATCAGGCATACGCAGCTCAAGCCCTTGGCGAAGCATTGAAATGCGGGTATGAGTTCTTTGATCGGCCGTGACAGAGTTATATAGCCAGCGATACGCATCTTCGTAATCTAATGGGCTGCCATAATCACGCAGCAGTAATTCTGCCAAATGAATTCGCGCATTGATATTGCCCATGGCTGCTGCTTCGCGCAGGTACGGGATCGCCCGTTCTTTATCTTGTTGAACAAGTGTTCCACGAGAATAGTAGCGCCCTAGCTGCTCTAGCGCTACGGGTAAGCCTTGGTGGGCAGCATTTTCCATATAGTACAAGCCAAGCTCAACATCTTGGTCAACACACACTCCCCACGCCAACATATCACCATACAAAAATTCGTAAGATGGCAGGTTAATGCGAGTGGCACGTGCCACGATATCTTCCACTAACTGGCAGTTATCAGCTTTAACTTGTTCTAAATGTTTATTTTGCTCAATTAACTTGATTAACTCAGCTTCGGTGTAAATAGGGACTGGCTCACCCACTTCCGCCACATTTGCATGACTCAAGGATGAGTTCAGCGCCAAAAACAATGAAGCTGCTACCATTCGTAGCTTCATACCTGCACTCTTTATTTATGTCGATAGCCTTAAAATTATAGCCACTAATCGTTATAGGGCGGGGCTTGATAACTTTATCGGCGATAACGGCAAACTCTTTAGACAAAATTTGCCGTTAGTCGGCAATTTTCTGCCATATCGAGTTCAAAATATCATCATTACCGACATAAAAAAACCGACTTTAAAAGTCGGTTTTAAAAACGTTTATCTATCAACCATTAAACTAAAAATGGGTGAACTTTGATAATGGTTTCGTTACGATCAGGACCCGTTGAAATGATATCAATTGGCACACCAGTCAGTTCTTCAATACGTTTGATGTAATCAAGAGCCGCTTGAGGAAGGGCATCAATTGATTTAGCACCGAAAGTATTTTCAGACCAACCAGGCATTGTTTCGTAAATTGGCGTTACTTTTTCGTATGCATCAGCAGCCATTGGCGAAACTTCTAGTACAGAGCCATCTTCCATCTGGTAACCAGTACAGATTTTTAGCTCTTCTAGTCCATCTAGCACATCTAGCTTAGTTAGACAGAAACCAGTTACAGAGTTGATTTGAATTGCACGACGCATAGCGACAGCATCAAACCAACCAGTACGACGTAGACGACCAGTAGTTGCACCAAACTCGTGACCAACCGTACCTAGATGCTTACCAACTGGGTCTTGCTTATCTAGACCATCGTATAGTTCTGTTGGGAATGGACCAGCACCAACACGTGTGCAGTATGCTTTTGCAATACCTAGGATATAACCTAGGTGACGAGGACCAAAACCAGAACCTGCAGCAACACCACCAGCCGTCGTGTTCGAAGACGTTACGTACGGGTAAGTACCATGGTCGATATCAAGAAGTGTACCTTGCGCACCTTCAAACATGATCTTGTCGCCGCGCTTACGAGCAGCGTCTAGTTCGTCAGTAACGTCGATAACCATCGAAGTCAGTAGATCAGCATAACCTTTAGCTTGCTCAAGTACTTCTTCGTAGCTTACTGCTTCTGCCTTGTAGTAATTAACTAGTGCGAAGTTGTGGTATTCCATAACTTCTTTTAGTTTTTCAGCGAATGCAGCCATGTCGAATAGGTCACCAACGCGCAGACCGCGACGAGCAACTTTATCTTCATAAGCAGGGCCGATACCACGACCAGTCGTACCAATTGCTTTTTTACCACGAGCGGTTTCACGCGCTTGGTCAAGTGCGATGTGGTAAGGAAGAATTAGAGGACAAGCTTCAGAAATGAAAAGACGTTCGCGGACTGGAATACCACGCTCTTCTAAAGGCTTCATTTCTTTGATTAGTGCATCTGGAGAAAGAACAACACCGTTACCGATGATGCATTTCACTTTATTGCGAAGGATGCCGGATGGAATTAAATGAAGAACGGTTTTTTCACCGTCGATTACAAGAGTGTGACCCGCATTATGGCCGCCTTGATAGCGAACAACATATTTTGCATCTTCAGTTAAAAGGTCTACGATTTTACCTTTACCTTCGTCACCCCATTGGGTGCCTAGAACGACTACGTTATTTCCCATCTTTCCAAGTCTGATTGCTAGTTAAAAAAGGATTCTAGCACCGAATCACTTTCCTTGCAGTCATTTTTTAAGCATAAAAATGTCATAAAAAATGACTTTATAAATCATTCAGTTATTTAGGCATCTAACTTATTCATCTGAATAGATTTTTACGGTTAATTCACCATTGACATCAATACAAGCTCGGTACATTCCTGAACTGTTCATTGCAAAATGGATATCACCTTGCCCATCGATAGCGATCAAACCACCCTCGCCTCCCATCGTTTTTAACTCGCCTTGGATGATGGTTTCACACGCGGTATGAACGTCTTCTTTTAAATAACGCATCCTCGCTGCCACATCACCGGCAACCATTTTACGGATAAAGTATTCTCCCATGCCAGTGGTTGAAACTGCCACATTGCCATTTTCAGCCATTGTTCCGGCACCGATGATAGGGGAATCACCAACGCGGCCAAATTTCTTATTAGTAATACCCCCCGTACTTGTCGCTGCAGCGAGGTTACCTTGCTTATCTAAAGCGACGGCTCCTACTGTGCCAAATTTTTTGTCGTCAGGGTATTTAGATTCCGACAGTGCAAATTGATCATTGTCTTTCATCGCGACCAATTGTTCATAGCGCCGCTCGGTAAAAAAGTAGTCTTGTTCGATATATTGATAACCATTGGCAAAGGCAAACTCTTCCGCCCCATCACCAATTAAAAATACGTGTTCACTTGCTTTCATCACATCACGAGCCAACTCTATAGGGTTTTTGATATGACGAATACCAGCAACCGCCCCCGCATCCATATGTTGACCGTGCATCACTGAAGCATCCATTTCAACCATCTCTTTATTGGTTAAAACGGCACCTTTACCCGCATTAAACAGCGGTGAGTCTTCAAGCACTTTCACTGCTTCAACCGTCGCATCCAGTGCATCACCACCTTCAGCTAACACTCGATACCCAGCACGAACAGAAGCTTCAAGCGTTGCTAAAATCTCGCATTTTAATGATTCACTCATTTGTTCACGAAGTATTGTTCCAGCGCCACCGTGGATAGCGATAGCAAAAGGTTGTGACATGATAATTCCTTTTCTGATGGTAAGCGTTCTAACACGAAACTGAGTATCAATATAGACAAGCTATAGATGAAAAAAAAGCGCTAATCGCTAACACGATTAACGCCTTACATTCAAAAAATATTAACTAGAGCATATTTACGCTTTCTCAACGAAAGTAGTGCGATGTAAACCGATCAAATATTAGTGTGAACCGCAACCACCGCCACCACAGCAGCCTTCTTTTTTCTCACCGTGGTTGTGACCATGGCCTTCGCCGCCACAACAACCACCTTCATGGTCATGATCGTGGTCATGATCGTGGTCATGGTCGTGTCCACCACAGCAACCGCCTTCTTCTTGATGAAGGTGACCATGTTCAACTTCCTCTTCTGTTGCTGCGCGCATCGCAACCACTTCAACATCAAAGGTTAGAGTTTGGCCAGCCAGCATGTGATTACCGTCAACCACTACTTCATCGCCATCAACTTCTGTTACTTCAACAGGGATCGGACCTTGGTCGGTATCGGCAAGGAAACGCATGCCAACTTCAATTTGCTCAACACCTTGGAATACTTCAGCAGGCACACGTTGAACTAAGTCATCGTTGTGCTCACCGTATGCATCTTCAGGAGCGATAGTTGCCGTGAATTTATCGCCGACTACTTTGCCTTCCAATTGGTTTTCAAGACCTGTGATCAGGTTGTTGTGACCATGAAGGTAGTCAAGCGGTGCCTCAACAGTAGATTGGTCAACAACAATACCGTCTTCAAGTTTGACTTGGTAGGCAAGGCTTACAACTACGTTCTTTTCAATTTTCATAACAGCTCCAAGGATTTTGGTTCCTAGGTTGTATGACTTAACCTAAGAATACGTTCAGTATGACGGTATTATGGGGATCTATTACAGAAACTCAATTATTCTGGTTTAAAAATACCAATCATCTCTTGCTTGGCATGTTCACTTTTTTCTACAGACTTGGGTTTGCGCTGCTCGTGATAGTCACATTCAACACATTCCACCAACTCTATATTGTTATCTACCCACCAGCGAAGTGTGTCTTGCGACTGGCATTTTGGGCAACTAGCCCCAGCGATGAAGCGTTTTTTCTGTTTCACGTTAAATCCTACGACTTATAATACTTTGAGTTATTGTTCCCAATAATGGCGAGACTGCCGGTCATTATCCATTTCTCGACCGAAAATTTCTTCCAGTTCTTTACGCGCTTCTTTGGCCCGTAATGCAAGTTGTTTATCTTCATTATGTTGCGGTAATAGATCTTTGAGCATAGCGCTATCAAGTTTTCGAAAATGCGCTTCCGCACGCTTGGCTTGATAAGGATGCATACCTAAATCAATCAAAGCTTGTCGCCCTAAATCCAGTGCGCCCAAGAAGGTTTCGCGAGAATATTTGTCCACACCATGGCTGAGCAGTTGATAGGCTTCCACTCGGCTGCGAGCCCTCGCCAATATTTTTAACTTGGGAAAATGTTGTTGGCACAGCTCGACGATTTTCACCACTTCATCAGGCGCATCAGTACAAATAACTATCGCTTCGGCTTCATCTGCACCAGCTGCACGTAACAGCTCGAGCTGAGTTGCATCACCGTAAAACACCTTATAACCGTATTTTCGCAGCAACTTTATTTGGCTCGCATCGCTTTCTAACACGGTAATTTTGATTTTGTTGGCATACATTAAACGCCCAACTATTTGCCCAAAACGTCCAAAACCAGCGATGATGACACGAGGCTCTTTATTCACCACATCAGATGTCATCTCCACCTCACTGGTCGTATTGAGTTTTCTTGCAAACCAACGTTTTTGTGCGCTCAGTAATAAAGGCGTCGTCACCATAGACAAACTCACTACGACCAATAAAAATGCAGACTGATCTGACTGCAACAAGCCTTCAGCACTTGCCGCCGTAAAAATAACAAAAGCAAACTCACCACCTTGGCTAAGAATCGCCGCCATTTTACTGCGCGCTTTAGCTCGAGTTCCCGACAAACGCGCCAACAGATACAAAATCAATCCTTTAGCTGTAACCAACCCCACTACCGCAAGTAGAATTTTAACGGGTTCAAGCGCCAACAACCCTAGATTGACCGCCATACCAACAGCAATAAAGAACAACCCAAGCAGCAAGCCTTTAAATGGCTCAATCGCAATTTCCAGTTCATGACGAAACTCACTTTCAGCGAGCAGCACACCCGCAAGGAAAGTACCTAACGCCATTGAAAGCCCTAATTGCTGCATCAACAGCGCAATACCAATTACCAGCAATAGCGCAGCAACAGTGAATAGCTCTCGTACACCACTGGCAACAATGTATCGAAATAAAGGACTGAGCAGAAAATGGCCGCCAACCAGCAAACCAGCAATACCGCCAAACATCCACGCCACATCAAGCCAACTGCCAGCACCATTACCGGCAAGTACAGGTAACAACGCTAGCATCGGGATTACGGCAATATCTTGGAATAACAGTACTGCAAAACCAGATTGCCCGGTTTCGCTGCGCGCGAGGCCTTGTTCATCAATCACCCGCAATGCAATAGCGGTAGAAGAGAGTGCCAACCCCATACCGATCACTAAACTGCTTTGCCATCCCACATCAAATGCATACGCGATACAAGCAATGAACAAAGTGCTAACCACAACCTGCGCCCCACCAAGCCCTAGAATTGGCCCGCGCATTTGCCATAATTTTTTAGGATTCAGCTCTAAGCCAATAAGAAACAGCAGTAGCACTACGCCAAATTCAGCGAAGTGCAAAATCGCCTCCACATCATTGATTAGCCCAAGGCCCCACGGCCCAATGGCGACACCGGCTAACAAATAGCCCAATACGGAACCTAGCCCTGCTCTTTGAGCGATAGGAACGGCAACAACGGCTGCTGTGAGAAATACCACACTGCTTTGTAAAAAATCACTGGTGAGTGCTGCCATCCAACTCTCCTTGTGTGCTTAAAGGGTTTAGCAACCAGTTACGGTACTCTTGTGCATGTTGATAGCGCTCTGTATCACTCACATTACGAGCCCAGTAAAGCACCAGCGGCTCCATCCAATTCATGCAGCATAACGCTGCGGTTAACTCGAAGGGTTGCAGAATCTGGTCAAGTGGATATTTGTTGTACCCTTTCTCATCAAACGCATCTTGTTTACCGCCAGTGGTAATGACACTGCGCCAATATTTACCATGCAGTGCTGTCTTGTTGCCGAAAGCAAATCCTTTGGTTAAGACACGGTCAAACCATTCCTTTAATAAAGCAGGACACGAATACATATAAAGAGGATGCTGAAAGACAATTACGTCATGGCCAAGCAACCGTTGCTGCTCAGCTGTGACATCAATAAAAAAATCTGGATACGTTGCATACAAATCATGCACGGTAACGTGTTGCAATGAAGAGATACCATGCAGCATGGTTTGGTTGGCGATCGAATTGAGCGGCTCAGGGTGTGCGTAAATCACCAAGACTTTGGGTGTTGAGTGGCAAGAGGGTATTGTCTCAGTCATTCCTTTGCTGTGCCCCGATAGTTATCAACATGTTACTAAGCATCATAACGCAATTTGCATAATGATCGACATTTATCCTTATCACCCTTACTATTCCACGCGATAACATTTCGATATGAAAAATAGATTTTTATGATTACCTTCTCTGATATTCAATTACTACGCGGCGGAAAACCGTTGCTTGAGCAAGCTTCGGCTACTATTCATCCCGGTGATAAAGTTGGCTTGGTCGGAAAAAATGGCTGTGGTAAGTCCACATTATTTGCCCTGCTTAAAGATGAGCTATCGATTGATGCAGGCTCATTCAGTAAACCTGCTTATTGGGAACTGGCATGGGTCGCGCAGGAAACGCCGGCTCTTGAGCGTAATGCCATTGAATATGTGATCGATGGTGATCGTGAATATCGCGCGCTAGAAAAACAACTCATCGAAGCAGAGCTGGCGGATAAAGGCACTTTAGTCGCCGAATTACACGGCAAAATTGAAACCATTGGCGGCTATAGCATTCGTGCCCGCGCCTCTGAATTACTTGATGGTCTCGGTTTTAGCCAAGAGCAAATGGGCTGGGATTTAACCCAATTTTCCGGTGGCTGGCGTATGCGTCTAAACTTAGCGCAAGCGCTATTGTGCCGCTCTGATTTACTGCTACTCGACGAACCAACCAACCACTTAGATTTAGACGCTGTAATGTGGCTAGAACGCTGGTTACAAAGCTACCCAGGCACATTAGTTTTGATTTCCCACGACCGAGACTTTTTGGATCCTATCGTAGGGCGCATTATCCATATCGAAAATCAAACCATGAACGAATACACCGGTAACTATTCATCGTTTGAAAATCAGCGTGCGCAGAAATTGATCTTGCAACAAGCCATGTTCCAAAAGCAGCAAAAGCAAATGGCGCATATGCAAAGCTATATTGATCGCTTCCGTTATAAAGCCTCGAAAGCTCGTCAAGCGCAAAGTCGTATTAAAGCATTAGAGCGAATGGAAAAAGTGCTACCTGCACAGTTTGATAACCCATTCAGTTTCGAATTTCGAGAACCGTCAGCCCTACCAAACCCAATTATGATGATGGATGAGGTTTATGCTGGTTATGGGGATAATTTAATTCTTGAGAAAATTCGCCTCAACCTAGTACCTGGCAGTCGCATCGGGCTACTTGGGCGCAATGGTGCTGGTAAATCAACCCTGATCAAATTGCTGTCAGGGGAGCTAAAACCACAAGGTGGCGATCTCACCTATTCGCAAGGGGTAAAAATAGGCTACTTTGCTCAGCATCAACTGGAAACCCTGCATCCACAAGAAACACCGTTGCAGCATATGATGCAAATTGCGCCAGACAAAAATGAATTGGAGTTGCGTAACTACCTCGGCAGTTTTGGCTTTCAAGGTGATAAAGCACTGGAAAAAGTTGCGCCTTTCTCTGGTGGTGAAAAAGCGCGCTTGGTTTTAGCGTTGATCGTATGGCAAAAGCCTAATCTATTACTGCTTGATGAACCAACCAACCACCTAGATTTAGATATGCGCCAAGCGTTGACTTTTGCCCTGCAAACTTTTGAAGGAGCCATGGTTATCGTCAGCCATGATCGCTACTTACTGCGCGCCACAACCGATGATTTGTACCTAGTACATGATCGCCAAGTTGCACCTTTTGATGGTGACTTATCAGACTACTACAAATGGTTAACCGAGCAGCAAAAAGCAGAGCGAAGAGAAGCACAATCTCAGCAGCCCGCCAAAGATAGCAGCAATAGCGCCGCAGCGAAGAAAGATCAAAAACGCCGTGAAGCGGAATTTCGTAAACAAACCGCGCCAATTCGCAAAAAACTGACACAACTTGAAGACAAAATGGATAAGTTGAACGCTTCGCTGGCACAAGCTGAAGAACAATTATCCGACACTTCACTGTATGAAGCTGAAAATAAGGCTAAACTTACAGAAGTTCTCGCCCTTCAAGCGAGCAGTAAGTCGGCACTTGAAGAGGTCGAAATGGAATGGATGGCAGAACAAGAAACCCTTGAACAGCTAGAACAGGAATTCAGTAGTTAACATGAGTAAAGAGCACGTACGAATATCTCTCACATTAGAGCGCCTGTGGCAATTCAGTTTGCAATATTACAGTGTGCGCGAAGTGAAAGAGGCGTGCTTAAACTTGCAGAATAACTACCACGGTAATGTAAACTTGTTGCTTCTTTTGAAATGGCTCGATGAGCAACAAGTTTCTTTCGCTGAGCACCATTGGCAAACCGTACAAGACTGCCTTAGCCGATCAGAAACCTTGCTTCATAGCTACCGAGACTTACGTCGCCGGCTGAAAACTAACCTACCAGACACCCTATATCGTGAAGCACTGCAATTCGAATTACAGCTCGAAAAACAGCAGCAGTCTGATTTAGTCGACTGCATCAACGCATTACCATTAGCAAATAATACTGGCCAACCTCTCACACAGCGCTACTGCCGCTTATTGGCTGCTGAACATCTGTATCGTGCATTCGCTGAACCGGTACCACAATCTGGAAAAGCATAACCCAGCGAATTATTTGTTTCGTGTATACTCTTTTTTATCCTACATAAACCTCATTGCCTATGACTCAATTTATCGCGGCCACTGGGCTTAAAAATCCTCATTTACAAACGCTCATACCACGCTTATTGCGTAAAAAAGCACGTTTTGAACCGTTGTGGCAAACCTTGCCTACCGATGATGGTGATTTTCTTGACTTGGCGTGGAGCGAAGATAGGCATTCAGAGCAAAGTAAAAACAAACCTTTATTCGTTCTGTTTCATGGGCTAGAAGGAAGCTTTTATAGCCCTTACGCTAACGGGTTAATGCATGCATTCGCCGAAAGTGGTTGGTTGTCAGTAATGATGCATTTTCGCGGCTGCAGCGGTAAACCCAATCACCTTGCGCGGGCTTATCATTCCGGCGAAATAGAAGATGCGCGTTTTGTTTTGCAATATTTGCGCGAACAACATGTAGGGCGACCTATCGTCGCTGTAGGTATTTCGCTTGGTGGTAACATGCTGGCCAATTATCTGGCTGAATATCACGAAGACCCTATTGTCGATGCCGCAACAATCGTTTCAGCACCGCTTGATCTCGCCGCCTGTTCACAACGCATTGAGCAGGGATTTTCAAAAGTCTACCGTGACTATTTACTCTCCTCGCTAAAAAGTAACGCGCTGAAAAAACATCACCTTTTACAAGATGCACTTAACCTCTCTTCTTGTCAGATCAGTAGCATTAAGAAGCTGTATCAATTCGATGATTTAATCACAGCCCCCTTGCATGGTTTTAAAGATGCTCATGACTATTATCAACAATGTTCTGGACTACATAAACTCAAGCAGATCCATGTACCCTTACAAATTATTCACGCTAAAGACGACCCATTCATGACCGATGCTGTGATTCCAAAATTCGTTTTACCGGAAAATATCGACTATCGCTTATTTAACCAAGGTGGACATGTCGGCTTTATTTCAGGCAGTGCATTGAAACCAACTTTTTGGCTGGAACAAGCCTTACCTGCCTATTATGAAAGCCTGTGTAAACCATCATGAAATAGCTGCCATCACAATGCTATTTAGGGTATAACTGCCAACCTTCAACATGACAGTTAAGAGGTCGTCATGATTATTCCTTGGCAACAAATTGCTCCTGATACACTCGATAATCTCATTCAAGAATTTGTCTTACGTGAAGGAACAGATTACGGTGAACAAGAGATATCTTTGCAACAAAAAATCGAACAAGTGAAGCAGCAGTTAGCAAGTGGTGAAGTTGCCATCGTCTATTCTGAATTGCACGAAAGTGTCGATATTCAAGTGCGTAAATCGTTTTAGCGCACCGCAATCTAGTCTTTCCGTGCTATATTGCGACAATAAATAACAAGTACGTTACATAAAGACAGGGTTTGTCATGTCAGCAAAACATCCGATTATAGCCGTCACGGGCTCATCCGGTGCCGGTACTACCACAACCTCTGAAGCATTTCGCAAAATGTTCAATATGATGAGCATTAAACCTGCTTGGGTTGAAGGCGACAGCTTCCACCGTTTCACACGTCCAGAAATGGACGTAGAGATCCGTAAAGCACGAGAGCAAGGCAAACACATCAGTTATTTTGGTCCCCAAGCTAATGACTTTGGCGCACTGGAAGAGTTTTTTCGCCAATACGGCAAACTAGGAACAGGGCAAGTTCGTCGTTACCTGCATTCATTTGATGAAGCCGTTCCCTATAACCAAATGCCAGGAACGTTTACTCCATGGCAAGATTTGCCAGAAAATTCTGATGTTATGTTCTACGAAGGGTTACATGGTGGTGTGGTCGATGGTGATGTCAACGTGGCTCAACATGTCGATTTTTTGATTGGCATGGTGCCGATTGTTAACCTAGAGTGGATCCAAAAATACGTACGTGATACGCGCGATCGTGGTCATTCACGCGAAGCTGTAATGGACTCGATTGTTCGCTCGATGGACGACTACCTCAATTACATTACCCCACAGTTTTCTCGCACCCATATTAACTTCCAGCGCGTGCCCACAGTCGATACCTCAAACCCGCTCAACGCAAAGGGTATCCCCAGTTTGGATGAAAGCTTCGTGGTGATAAGGCTACGTGGCATTAAGAATGTCGATTTCCCCTATTTACTGGCCATGATTGATGGTTCATTTATGTCGCGCCATAACACCATCGTTGTTCCTGGTGGCAAGATGAGTTTTGCCATGGAGCTGATTGTTCGCCCTATCCTGCAACAATTAATTGAAACCGGGAAAATTGGATAATATTTTTGCACTTTTTACGGTTACTTTTCATACCGTGATCATGTGCACATTTTTGCTTAAATTATCGTGTAGTCGACACGATTAAAATCAAGAAATCGTTTCCGAAAAAGGATACTATTCTTAACCGAAACACAAGTTAGCTTGCAGCACTTGTAAAGTGCTCTTATCCTAGTAAGTCAATTTAAAGGCTTAGCTAAAATATGGAAAGCAGCAAGCGTACCCTGCAGAGGAAGTGAGATATTATGGTTCTAGGTAAACCTCAAACCGACCCAACACTAGAGTGGTTTCTTTCACACTGTCATATTCATAAGTACCCATCAAAGAGCACGCTGATCCACGCGGGCGAGAAAGCTGAAACGTTGTACTACATCGTTAAAGGTTCTGTTGCGGTTCTTATTAAAGACGAAGAAGGTAAGGAGATGATCCTTTCTTACCTAAACCAAGGTGACTTTATCGGTGAACTTGGTCTATTCGAAGAAGACCAAGAACGTACCGCTTGGGTTCGTGCTAAATCTCCTTGTGAAGTGGCAGAAATTTCATTTAAGAAATTCCGTCAACTTATCCAGGTGAATCCAGATATTCTAATGCGCCTATCTGCTCAGATTTCACGTCGTTTACAAGTGACTAGTCAAAAAGTAGGTGACCTTGCGTTCCTTGACGTAACGGGCCGTATTGCTCAAACGCTACTAAACCTAGCGAAACAACCTGACGCAATGACTCACCCAGATGGCATGCAAATCAAGATCACCCGTCAAGAAATCGGTCAAATCGTTGGCTGTTCTCGTGAAACAGTTGGTCGTATCTTGAAAATGCTAGAAGAGCAGAACCTAATTTCTGCACACGGTAAAACTATCGTGGTATACGGAACTCGTTAATTTCAACAGAAATTGAGAGACTGAATCGATAAAGCCACCTTGGGAAACTCAGGTGGCTTTTTGTTGGCAAAGGCTCAGCACAATTTTATTGCATATCAGTGCTTTCAAAAATCTTGTCAGCTGAAGCGGCAACAAACCCGCTATATAACTCACCGTTTGCCATTGGATAGCGTTTGGCAAACTCGTAAAAACCGCCCGGAATCATCTCAACACCATCACTAAATTGCACCGGTACTTTATCTGCCATAGTGGAAGATTGTTCTAGTAGCACCTCTGGCGTGCCTTTCACTTCTCCGCCATTTTCATTAATGACAAAGCCGGCTTGGCGAAGGTGATCATTCACCGCTTTGACTTCATTAAACGCATTCAACTGGTTAACACTAACGGTAAAATGATTGGCCCCATAGCCATGAGCTGCCAACCATGCGGCGTATTCACTTTCCTGAGCCAAAGTGAGGTAATCGCTATGGGCTATCTGCCATAATCGACCACTATACAAAAAGTCGCTACTGGTGAGTTTGTCGCTATCTACTTGCTCTACCAGTTTGGCTACAATCGCTTGCAACTCAGGTGAGCACTCTGCCACTTTTAGCTCACTAATGAAAACCTTAGGTTGCGTTGGATCAGGATGTTCATAGTGCTTCGCGACTAACTTCTTACTTTCAAATTGATAATCACCACACGCTGTATAACCTAATGCTAAAAAAGGCTTAGCCAGTGTTTCAATCCCCAGGGGAGCAACATTAAAGGTTCGTAAAGCGATATGATCATTGATCAAAGCTTCATCTTCTTGAAGCAATTGATGAACTTTGTCAGCCGAAGGACAAAGACGTTGAATATAGTCATTCCATAGCGATTGAAATAAAACGGTTGGCGTCATAACGCCTCCTTGTCAGCAATGTGTCTAGCAAGCGATATACCTTGAGTATGTATAAAGCCTTAGTTTCAGTATGAGGTCATTGGATAAATATTGCCGCTTAATATTTATTGAAACGATTCAGAAAATACATCCAGCGGCAATTCAACCTGTGACGTTAAGTTGTGTATTGATCCAGGTTTCAGGATCTATACCCAAACCACTTGAAGTGGCAGGTAGGTGGCAAGTGAGTAAATCCCCATGAGCATAGATAAACTATGTAATTGGGGTGAACAAACGTAGCCAACACCGCTGCAACTTCAAGTAGAAAGGGGATAAGCCTCTTCTATGAGAGGCTTTTTATTATTCCGTAGGTTATAGCTCAACCCCAGGGCTGAGAGTGGCAGGTAATTCTGTTGCCTGCCCTTCCATTGAAGCCATAGGGTATGCACAGTAATCAGCCGCGTAATAAGCACTCGGGCGCAAGTTACCCGATGCCCCCGGCCCACCAAATGGTGCATCACCACTCGCACCAGTTAATTGGCGATTACGGTTTACGATACCAGCGCGGATATGATCAACAAAATAATCCCACTCGGCATCATCAGTTGATACTAAACCTGCAGACAAACCAAAACGGGTAGCATTGGCCAACTCAACCGCTTGCTCTAAAGTCTGATAGCGCACCACTTGTAATAACGGGCCAAAGTATTCTTCGTCAGGCAACTCACTAATAGCGGTTACGTCAATGATTCCTGGCGTAACAAATGCCGCTTGCAGCGGTTTGGCTTCCACCAAACTATAACCACCTAAAAATTGCAAATTAGCCTGCGCATTGAGAATAAATTGCGCGGCAGCTTGCGAGATTTGTGGCCCCATAAATGGCGCTGGATCGGCAAATGGTTGATCAATTCGTAGCTTTTTGGTTGCGGTGATCAATTTACTTAATAGCACATCACCTTTTTCACCGACAGGAACGTACAGGCGACGCGCGCAAGTGCAGCGCTGCCCTGCGCTAATGAAAGCCGATTGAATGATGGTATATACCGCTGCATCTAAGTCACCATACTGCTCGGAGATCACCATCGGGTTGTTCCCTCCCATTTCAAGCGCTAGCATTTTGCCAGGTTGCCCGGCAAACTGACGATGCAGTAAATGCCCAGTGTTAGCACTGCCAGTAAATAGCAAACCATCAATACCTTTTGACTCGGCCAGAGCGATGCCTGTTTCTTTCGCCCCTTGTACAAGGTTGAGCACACCTGCTGGTAACCCTGCATCTTGCCACAGTTTCATGGCAAATTCGCCCGTCCACGGGGTTTGCTCAGAAGGCTTAAACACCACGGTATTACCCGCCAAAAGAGCCGGAACAATATGACCATTCGGTAAATGTGCTGGGAAATTATAGGGACCAAATACCGCCATTACACCAAGTGGACGGTGACGCAGTACAATTTGGTTTCCCGCTGCCTCACGCGCACTTTCACCCGTACGATCATGATAAGCACGGATCGAAATAGCGATTTTACCGGCCATCGCCGCCGCTTCAGTACGAGTTTCCCAAATGGGTTTACCGGTTTCTTTGGCGATGATCTGTGCGATTTCTTCACTGTGTTCTTTTACTTTCTCAGCAAAGGCCAACACGTATTGCTCACGTTCAGCAAAGGGGCGCTTTTTCCATTCAACAAAGGCACTTCTTGCTGCACTCACCGCGTCTTCTACTTGCGCAGGCGTTGCGCTATCGCCTTGCCAAATCGTTTGGTCATTATAGGGGCTGAGCGATACCATTGGCTCACCTTGGCCAGCTAACCACTCACCTGCAATCCACTGAGTCATATTTCTATCCTTACATCAAAAAGCCTGGCTTACTGCGCCAAAATTCGAACTAAATCGCCACTCTCTACTAAAAGCGCTTTTGCTACTTCAGGAGAGATAATCACCGTTTCGGTTTCACGGTTATAAGCCCCTTTCGCTGCGGTAGCGCGAAAATCTTCAAATGAGGTATTACACACCAAATAATCTTGCGAACTAGAATGCTCTGCCACTTCGACCTTGGCGCGCATGGAATGACGTACCGACTCAACATTACGTAAGTCACACTCAACGGTTGGGCCGGCATCAAAAATGTCGACATAATTGCGGCAAGTAAACCCTTCACGTTCCAATAGCTTAAGCGCAGGGCGCGTGTTGTCATGCACTTGGCCGATGACGGCTTGCGCTTCTTTGCTCAGCAAGTTGACGTAAATAGGCAGCTTGGGCATCAGATCCGCGATAAACCCTTTCTTACCAATCCCTGTGAGGTAATCGGCCATCGTGAAATCTATTGAAAAGAAATGCTCTTGCAACCATTGCCAAAACGGAGAGTTACCTTCGGCATCGGAAACACCACGCATCTCCGCAAAAATGGTTTTTGAGAATCGATGAGGATGTTCGGCCATCATCAGAAAGCGGCATTTCGACATTAAGCGGCCATTAAGCCCTTGACGAAAATCAGGACGCAGAAAGAGCGTACAAATCTCACTACAACCGGTGTAGTTATTGCCAAATGTCAGCAGTTTTACCGTATTGTTCACCTTCAATTTAGGCGATGAATGAACAATCGTGCTGATATGATAAGAGTAGAAAGGCACATCCCAACCAATAGAAGCTTCAATACCCGTGGTACCAGCAACCTCTCCAGTTTCAGAATCAAACCCCACCATTAAATAACCTTCGTCTCCAGGCTCGGATACGTTGGGTTTAGTAAAGCTGTATTCAGAATGGGTAATACGATTGGTTAAAAGTTCTTCATTAACCGGTAGAGATGTGAATCCGTGACCTGATTCGACAGCGCAAGTGTGCAGCGCGTCATAGTCCGACATTGCGATAGGGCGAACAACTAGCATCAATACTTCCCTCCAGATGCTTGAAGTAGCCCAAGGCTTCCTACCTTGGGCTGCTAGGCTTTTTCACTACATGAGTGATGCAATAGCTTTATCGAGTTTTGCTAAGCCTTCTTCTATTTCTTGTTTTGTAATCACTAATGATGGCGTCATACGCACCACATTGGTTCCAGCAACCAACACCATCAAACCTTGTTTACCTGCCGCAACCAAAATGTCACGGGCACGGCCTTGCCACTCTTCATTCAGCGCAGCGCCAAGTAATAAACCTTTACCACGAACTTCACTGAAGATTTGGTACTTAGCATTAATTTCTGCTAACCCTTGACGAAATAGTGCTTCGCGCTCTTTTACACCCGCTAACGTTTCTGGCTGACTAACGAAATTAACGACCGCTTCAGCGACGGCGCAAGCTAATGGGTTACCGCCATAAGTTGAACCATGAGTCCCGACTTTTAGATGAGCAGCCAATTCATTGGTGGTGAGCATAGCGCCAATAGGAAAACCACCACCGAGTGATTTTGCAGTACTTAAAATATCAGGAGTAATGCCTAAACCTTGGTATGCGTAGAAATCTCCCGTACGACCATTACCGGTCTGTACCTCATCAAAGATAAGTAGAGCATTGTGTTTGTCACACAACTCACGCACCGCTTGAACAAACTCTGGCGTTGGCGACACAATGCCACCCTCACCTTGCAATGGCTCCATCATGACAGCACAAGTACGGTCTGACATATGGGCTTGTAGTGCCTCAATATCGTTATAAGCTAGGTGGGTCACATCGCCAGGCTTTGGACCAAATCCATCAGAATAAGCCGCTTGACCACCGACAGTAACGGTAAAGAAAGTACGTCCGTGGAAACCTTGTTTAAAGGCGATGATTTCTGATTTCTGCTCACCATGAACGTCTGCAGCCCAACGACGAGCAAGCTTCAAAGCCGCCTCATTCGCTTCTGCACCAGAATTGGCAAAAAACACCTTTTCCGCAAAGCAGACTTCAGTTAATTTTTTCGCGAGACGCAACGCGGGTTCGTTAGTCATTACGTTGCTGAGATGCCACAACTTGTTCGCTTGCTCAGTTAAGGCACCAACCATCACTGGGTGACAATGGCCTAAACAACTCACGGCAATACCACCAGCAAAATCGATGTATTCATTACCTTGCTGATCCCATACTCGAGAGCCTTGTCCCTTTACTGGGATCATTTCCATTGGGTTATAGCAAGGTACCATTACCTCATCAAATAAGCCGCGCTCTACATTCATTTCCACTGTCATTGCACATTCCCTCTCGATACCGCATGCCTAGCAGATTGCGATCTTTCCACAAAAACCTTGTGTGGAAGATATTGTTTTGCTTTTTAGCTAATGCAGCATTGTATTTACAAATTATTAACCATTTCAATAGTGGATTATTCTTTTATCACAACAATTTTGCCGATAATCCTCACTACGTATGATTATTTATGCATTAAGTAGACTCTTTTATGAAGTACTTTTTTACAAATAGTGAGAATAAATACAGACAAGGCTTGAAGCATGGCGCTTAAAGTAAATTCGATAGGATATATGGCGAATAATTTTGCAAGCCTCACAGCCAACAAAAAAGATGAAGAAAATGTTAAGAAAGGTGATCGCAGTCAGGTTGAGAGAGGACTAACGACGCAAAAAATTAGCCAGTAATTGATGTCCCTGTTCGGTTTTGATTGATTCGGGATGAAATTGTACCGCATCGATGGCTAAGGTTTTATGTTGGTAGCCCATAATTTCGTCCATGCTCCCGTTGTCTAATTCGGTCCATGCAGTCAGCTCAAAGCAATCAGGAAGCGAGTCGGACTTTACCACTAAAGAATGGTAACGAGTCACCGTCAAAGGATTATTGAGGCCATGAAATACGCTATTCCCTGTGTGACGAATAGCTGAGGTTTTACCATGCATCACTTTTCTGGCGCGAACGATCTGCCCCCCAAACACCTGCGCAATGGCTTGATGACCAAGACACACTCCTAAAATGGGTAACTTGCCAGCAAAGTGTTGTATCGCTTGCAAAGAGATACCGGCTTCATTCGGTGTACAAGGCCCGGGGGAGATAACTAGATGAGTAGGATTAAGTGCTTCAATACCTGCAATATCAATTTCATCATTGCGTACTACCTCTACTTCAACGCCCAATTCACAGAAGTATTGATACAAGTTGTAGGTAAACGAATCGTAGTTATCGATGATAAGTAGCATGGTAGGATCAGCACACTCAAAGTTGGAAATCACTAGGGGCAGTATTGTGCAATACCACCAACGAAAGGCAAGTATTAAGTCGGTAAAGGGGAAAAATTAAGGCCAGCAAATGCCAGCCTTACTATTTACAAGTTTTAGCTCATCACTTACGACGTCGCCATGCACCGAAGCCAAGCAAGGACATCAGTACACCTAAGCCTAATGAACCACCGTAGATATTCAGTTCGAGAACGGCTGGATCATGATCTGATGCACGGAAGTGATCACTGTATTTAGGTAAGTCACCTTTGAACTCATCGTTGTAATCAAACAGTGTTGATTCACCGCCATTGATGTGCCAATCGGTAACGTCTACCACTTTACCTTTCAGGCTTTTACTTACCAATAAGTGATCCAGTGCGCCAACTTCATCATTAAATGAATAACTCCAACTGTCTGGATGTTTCATCGCAACAGCATTGATGTAATCGTAGCTCTTGGTGATCACGGCACCGTCATCACCAAACTGCGCAACACCAGCAATGTAAGTATTACGAGCGGCTTTGATCTCTTTGCCATATTTCTCTGGACTGTAATCGGTCAGAACCAACATAGGGTCTTCCATGTCGTAAGAGTTCATATCACCCAAAATGACTTTATGCCCGTTGATTTTCTCAAGTGCTTCACCAAGTGCAACCGCTGCCGCGACACGGAAGTTTTCACACGCACCTTGGAAGTCTGCATCGTTGCCACCTTGTCCGCCTTGTTCAAGCGGTGCTGCATCTTCCCAACATTTAGAGCCTTTTGATTTCAAGTGGTTAACAGCAACAGTGATTTTCTCATGACCCCCTTTCACTTTGAAAGTTGGTGCAAGCGTATCGCGTTGGTAGTTTTTACCATCTTCAAGCACTTTCCCTTTATCATCCAACACTTGTGGCGCTTGTTGGCTAGGCATTGGGATAACTCGGCTCTGCTGCAGTTTCACGACTTTCTCACGGTATATCACGCCAGTAGTGATCACATCCGTACCAATAGAATCAAGCTCATCGGTCACCCCATCATTATTTGAGTCAACCGCGACAAAAGTGTAGCGCTTCTTCTTATCCGCAATGCGTTGGTTTAATTGCTCAACCAACTGGCGAATCGCAGCACCTTCACCAAAACCGTTATTTTCAATTTCCATCAAACCGACGATATCAGCATCGAGACGCAAAATAGCATTGACGATTTTCTCTTGTTGAATCTCAAACTCAGCTAGATTATTCGCACCACGATTATCGCCGTGTAAATTCGTATCACCACCAAATGGCGAATTGAAATAGTTAAGCACGTTGAATGTTGCGATACGGAGATCACCTTCATCCATATCAGGCTTATCTGTGCGTGGGTCATTACGTACGAAGTTATCTTGATTGATTTGGTTGGTGACCAACAGGCGATATTCGTTGTAACTGTATGACAACACACCTTCTAAGCCGACAATGGTGTCATCAATGCGAATGTAATCTTCTGTTGAGCCATTTTGATCAATATCACTACGACCAAACTCTGAATAGTATGGGATTTTTCCATCTGCTGCTTTTTGGTCTGATTCAACAAACAGGCGACGTTGAGCATTTTCGATACTTTGTTGTTTAGCTTGCTCTGAACCGGCAGCAAACAGTTGGTTTGGCTGCATGTTAATGCGCCCTTGAGCTAACACCATATTGTTACGACGACCAGCATAGTCATAGCCAAATGTACGCGTCACGCGCATATCTAACGCTCGATCCGTTTTGACTAACATCCCCTCATAGCGCTCTAAAGTTTGCTCAAAATTAGCGTCACTTGGCAGAATTTCTATTGCGGTCGCTTGAGGAGCGGCTTGTTGATCTTGCTTTACCCATTGATTATTTTCAGCTTTAAGCTGAGTAAGGTTGTAGTACTCTTGCACTTTACCTTTGACACACACCACATCGCCCGGCTTTAAATCTGAGCTTGATTGGTTGGTGTGCACAAATAGGCCTTCCGAAGTATTCGCGTTGTAGTCATCGTCTAGCGCTTGTAGGTAGAAGCCCTTGGTTAAACCTGTCGTTATCGCACTGACCACGCCTTTCACAAAGTAGTCTTGCTCTGTAATGTATGGATAACCATTGATGAAAGGCGACGCTGCCCCTTCACCTTGGATTTCTTGGATAGTAGTAAATACGGGGTCTGCACCGTCTTGCGTACAGGCAAATGCTGCCGGTGGTTCAACCGCATTTAATGCGCCTAAACCGTCGATATTATCTTTAGCCAGTGATGTCCATTGAGAAGTTTGATAAGTAGAAGAAGGCATCAGGCTATCAGCATTACGAACGAGGGTTTTATCTTTACCCCAATCAACATCGCCCATTTCACCCAACATGTCGTGCACACTACCATCGGTATTAAGCAGTGCTACAGGGTCATCTCCGTTGAAATTAACTACCGTACCGTTATTTTCATCGCTCACTGTTTGAATAGCGCTGCTGGCACTTTCATGTGAAATCACTAATACATAATTAGCGGCAATGACTCGGCCAGTCAGTGGCAATTGTGTATCCCAACTACCACCGCCATTACTCGACTTAGCCAGAATGTAATTATCTAAGCTCACCGCTACATCACCAGTATTGGCTATCTCAATCGCTTTATTGAAGCTTCCACCCTCAACATATTGAGAAATAATGATTTCTGCATGAGCAGAAGCGACGAAAGTTGACCCTATTGCCAACGCTAGCAAAGTACGGCTCAAGGGGGCTGTACGTTTCAATTCCATTGTTCACCTCTTTATTCCCTGCCATGTAACCAAAGTATTAAGCAAGGTGTTTTAAATCACGTTTATAAGTTTTGATTAATAAATTTGCGCGTACAGTGTTGTTGTTTTGTATGAAATGACAAAACATTCACAATTCATATCGAGATCAAACTCTCATAGTTAGAGTAAATACTTGAACCGAACGCAAACTTTCAACAGAGAAGGTAAATAGATTTGCCTACAGAATCATTACAGATTAATTAATATAATATTTGGCTGATTTTTTAGAGGAAAAATAAGGAAAGAGAAGTTGCAACTAACAAAAAAGCCCCTAGAAAACTAGAGGCTTAAAAAGAGGTAAACTGAGTTTAAGGGCGCGTCACGAAACCTACCGCTTGGTAAGCTTTCTTCAACGTCACTGCAGCACGAGCTGATGCTTTTTCTGCGCCCGCTTTCATTACTGAATCTAGGTAAGCGCGATCTTCACGAATACGTGCGTACTCAGCTTGTACTGGTTCAAGCATCGCAACCAGAGCTTCACCCACATCTTTCTTAAATGGTCCGTACATTTCTACGCCTTGATATTGCGCTTCAATTTCAGCAAAGGTTTTACCTGTTGCCGCCGAGTACAAGCTCATTAAGTTCGAAATACCCGCTTTACTTTCGGTATCAAAAGCAATACGTGGCGGTGTTTCAGTGTCAGTCTGCGCTTTATTGATCTTCTTAATGATCGATTTTGGATCTTCAAGCAGAGTAATGACGTTCTTACGGTTATCATCCGACTTCGACATCTTCTTAGTCGCGTCTTGAAGGCTCATTACGCGTGCATTCACTTGTGGAATGTATGGCTCAGGAATGGTAAAGATTGGGTTTTCTGGGCTGTAGATATTATTAAAGCGTGTCGCGATATCGCGTGCCAGCTCAAGGTGTTGCTTTTGGTCACTGCCTACTGGCACTTGATGCGCTCCGTACAGCAGAATATCTGCTGCCATCAGCACTGGATAACCAAATAGCCCCGCATTCACATCATTCGCGTAACGTGCTGATTTGTCTTTAAACTGAGTCATACGGCTCAGTTCACCCATTTGCGTGTAACAGTTAAGAAGCCAACCCAATTGAGCATGCTCTGGTACATGTGACTGAACAAATAGCGTGCTCTTCTTAGGGTCAACACCAACAGCAAGACAAATTGATAATGCGTCTAAGGTTGCTTCATGCAATGCTTTCGGGTCTTGACGAACCGTAACAGCATGCAGGTCAACCACGCAATATTGGCAATCATAGTCATCTTGCATCTGTTGCCATTGACGTAGAGCACCCAAGTAGTTACCGATACTTAGTTCACCAGACGGTTGAACACCACTCAATACAATGGGTTTGCTCATGGGATGATTTCCTTGTTACTTAAAATGAGATAGGACTGAAAAAGTCTGTTAAAAAACCGCGCCAATTCAATCAAAGAATTGCGCGGTTATTGCAGTGTACTCATTGACGAGTATTTTACTAGCGTCTTGTGCTAACTTTTATGCAGAAACTGGTACTAAATCGAGCAACTGATCAATACAATCAGCGACATAATCCGGCTTTGAGTCAGAAATAGGCTCACCGTGGTTGTAACCGTAAGTTAAACCAAACGAGAAACAACCTGCATTTTTCGCCGCCAAGATATCGTTTTTAGAATCACCCACCATCAGCATATCGCTTGCAGTCATTTGGTGTTTATTCAACAACCAGTTAAGCGCCATTGGGTCGGGTTTTTTGATTGGGAAGGTGTCACCACCAATCACATCGGCAAAAAAATCGGCTATACCATGCTGCGCCAGTACATCAGGGACAAATTTCGACGGTTTATTGGTCACCAAAGCCAGTGTGAAACCAGCTTTGTGTAACGCTGCTAAGGTCTCTTTCACCTGTGGATACAAATGGCTAAGCTTGTGACCCGTTTGTTCATAGAAATCATCAAAGCGCTCACGAGCGGTCGCTTTAACTTTGTCGCTCAATTCTGGATCGATGGTTAAGCTTTGGCTTAATGAACGAGCAATCAGCACATCTGCGCCATTGCCAACGTAGTCACGAACTTGTAGCTCAGACACCGCCGGGTAACCTAACGATTGCACCGCTTGGTCAGCAGCAACGGCTAAATCTGGCACGCTATCAAGCAGTGTGCCGTCTAAATCAAAGGCAATTAATTTTATTGAGCTTAAAGACATCTTTATTTCCGAAAATAGGTCAAGGGCAGTAATAGATAAGGGGCATCAAGCCCCTTTGAATATGGTTATTATTGTGTAATTTAACCTGCGTTAGCTAGCTCTGCACGCATCTTATCAATCACGGCTTTGTAATCAGGCTCACCGAAAATGGCTGAACCCGCCACAAACATATCAGCCCCCGCTTCAGCGATTTCTTTGATGTTGTCTACCTTCACGCCACCATCGATTTCAAGGCGAATATCTCGGCCAGACTGTTCAATCAATTGACGAACCGCGCGCAGTTTATCCAACGTATGTGGAATGAACGATTGACCACCAAAGCCAGGGTTAACCGACATCAGCAAAATCATGTCCACTTTATCCATGATAAATTCGAGATGAGAAAGCGGTGTTGCAGGGTTTAATACCACACCCGCTTTACAGCCGTGTTCTTTAATCAATTGTAAAGTGCGATCGACATGATCAGACGCTTCAACGTGGAAAGTAATCATCGAAGCGCCCGCTTTCGCGAAATCAGGGATGATGCGATCAACCGGTTTTACCATTAAATGCACATCAATCGGTGCGGTAATGCCGTAGTCACGCAGTGCTTTACAAATTGGCGCACCAAATGTCAGGTTAGGCACGTAGTGGTTATCCATAACATCAAAGTGAACTACGTCAGCCCCAGCTGCGAGCACTTTTTCAACGTCTTCACCAAGACGCGCAAAATCTGCAGAGAGAATAGATGGGGCAATAAGGAAATCTTTCATACCTGACCTCTTAGGCTAGTGAGAGCAAAATGCGTGATGAGCAAAATTCGCCCGCAATTCTACCTAAGCTGACGGGGAGATCCTAGCTTGATGGATGATTTAGGATGTAAATGTTAGTCGTGGCTATCATTTGCATTAAATAATGCCAACAGTTCATCCACTTTATTACGCCCAGCCCCATTACGGCTAATGGTACGTTTGACTTTGACCACGTTAAGCTCAGCGCCGTGATACAAACGACGAGTTAGCTTGGTGTCATGGTTAGAAATGAGTACTGGCACACCACGTACTGCGGCTTTTTCTGCAACATCAGCCAATGCGGCTTGATCGTCTAATGAAAATCCATTACCAGCATAAGAGGTAAAGTTGGCGGTGCTAGAAAGCGGAGCATACGGAGGATCACAATACACCACACACCCCTTACGAGTTCGGCGAAAAGTCTCTTCGTACCCTTCACAAATAAAGGTGGCTTTTTTGGCTTTTTCTGCAAAAAACTCCAATTCTGCTTCTGGGAAATAGGGTTTTTTGTAAGAACCAAATGGGACATTAAACCCGCCTTTTTTGTTATAACGGCATAGGCCATTAAAACCAAAGCGGTTCATGTATAAAAATGCCAAAGATCGATATAGCACATCATCGCTCTGATTAAACTCTTTACGTACATCGAGGTAGGCTTCTTTGCGATTATTTTCAGCCGTAAACCAACGTTTCGATTCAGTAATATAAAGCTCAGGCTGCTCTTTGAGAAGATTATACAAGTTGATCAGATCTGGGTTGATATCAGCCAACAAATACTGTTCGAAATCGGTGTTGAGGAAGATAGAACCCGCGCCGACAAATGGCTCGACCAATTTACGAGCAGGCGGCAGGTGACGTTGAATATCTTCTACTAGGCCATATTTACCACCAGCCCATTTAAGAAAGGCACGCTGCTTCTTCATTTACTGCTCTATCTTTCAACCACAAAATAAGGCTGCGGAATGTAACATATTTTTGCGCCAAGCTCAGCGTTATTTCGCACGTTCAATCTCTCGGTGTACCTGACTTAGCGATTTAGCCCAAGGACCTACCGATTGCAGCGCCTTAGGTAACGTAGCCACCGCATCACGAGCAAACTGGATCGTTGGGTAGTTATCGTAAGTAATGATGTACCATTCCACGTCATTACGTAATGTTGGGTAAATGCGTATATTTTCTTTCAATTGGTACTGGTCAATAAACTTCTGCGCCTCTTCTAATGAATTGACAGCCGCTAATTGCAAAGTATAACTGCGAGGAGAAAACGCTTTTAGTTCGTCTCTTGCAAAAGAAAATGTAATCTTAACTGGAGCAACATTTTGTGTAATCTGTTCTGAAGGTGTTGTGTTCTCTTGTTCATTTTGACGCTGCGCATCGGCAAGCGCATTATCGATAACCGAGGTATCAACCTTAGTTTGATTACCTTCAAGTAAAGCATCGACAACATCCGATTCAATCACTACACGTTGTTGATCTTCTTCTGTCACACCAACACTTGCGATACTGTCCATTACATCTGGTGGTAATGCACTTGAATCATCGATTGCGCCAACATAACTAGGATCAGTAGGTGTATCTGAACTGCCCGAGGCTGTCTCTGCCGGCTCTGTCGCGATCTTATTGTCCGTATCGGTTGCAGCAATGGCTAAGGTTGGGATCACCGTTTGTTCAACGTTACTGGCGGTTTGCAACGCTTCGTCCCCCGGAGTCGGTTGATTCAATAGCCACCAATAACCACCGCCAATCACAAGTAATAGCAACACAACCAAGGCGGCAATTTTGGCTGGAGAGCCAATAATAGAGCGGATAATAATCCTTCTTTCCATTTTCTGTTCTCCTAATGCCATAATTTCCCCCGGTACTCGTTTTACTTTCTTGTAAGCATTACGAATACGACGTTCCATATTGTCTTCAACGTAGCGCATGACCAAATTTTCGAATAGGCGATCCGCTTCTTCATTGGTCAGCGGTTCAATTTCAAGCTCGACAGGTTTTTGCTCTTGCCCATAGCTCAGACGCGTTAAAAGTGCATCAAGGCTATTAGCTTGTGCAAATAAGACCACGTTAATCGTCCATAGTGGATTAGATTGTGCTTCTAACACTAACATCCACAATTCAGAAATAAGCGCTTCCGACAATAAATGAGCATCGTCGACAACAATCACCACATCACAGCCGCCACCATCCAGTAGATGAGTCAGGCTCTCAGCAAGTGAATCATGAGGATTAAATAAGGGACCGGAGACGATCTGAGTGAGAATGGTCGCGCGACGCTGCTGTTCATCTTGATTAGGATGGCACGATAACAGTGATTGGTTTTTATCTTCCGCCCACGCTTCAAGATATCGCTGAGCAAGCCATGATTTACCATAGCCTTGGCCACCACCAACCGTAATAACATTAGAACCAAAATTAGTTAAAAGCTGCAAACGTTCTAGCAGCTCTACTTGAGAATCTAATTCTAATACTCGTAACTCATGCGCCAAACTCATTAGGCCATCCTACTGACAAACAATGATCAAATTTGTATCAATGAAGATCTATAGCGTGCGGCAGAAGTCTATCGCTTGTTCAATAATGGCTTCCGGTACACCTTTCACGACTTCTGAAGTACCGATACTCGTCGGCAACACCAAACGCAATTCACCTGAAAGCACTTTTTTATCACGCATCATATGACGCATAAAGTCAGCAAAAGACATGCTTTGCGGTGTATGCACTGGTAACTTCGCTTTCTTGAGTATAGAAATAATTCGCTCAACTTGCTGCTCATCAATCAAACCTTGCAGTTGAGCCGTTTTTGCCGCCATTACCGTACCTGAAGATACCGCTTCACCGTGCAGCCAATTACCATAACCCAGCTCAGCCTCGATCGCATGACCAAATGTATGACCCAGGTTCAATAACGCACGAATTCCTGACTCTTTTTCATCTTGAGCCACAACATCCGCTTTAATTTGGCAACAACGAGCAATCGCATACGCCAGTGCTTTTTCATCTAAAGCGTATAATTTGTCTAGGTTTTCTTCTAACCAAACAAAGAAATCATAATCGTAAATAATGCCATACTTGATCACCTCAGCCATGCCCGCAGAAAATTCGCGTTCAGGCAAAGTGGATAAGCATTGTGTATCGATAATCACCGCTTTAGGTTGATAAAAAGCACCAATCATATTCTTGCCCAAGGGATGATTGACTGCGGTTTTTCCACCGACAGAAGAATCAACTTGAGAAAGTAACGTGGTTGGAACCTGAATGAAATCAACGCCGCGTTGGTAGCATGAGGAAGCAAAACCGACTAAGTCACCAATAACTCCACCACCGAGTGCAATAATCACAACGTCTCGGCTGTAATTACCTTCTAAAAGGTAACTCATTACAGTGTTAAAGGTATCTAAGGTTTTGTACTGCTCACCATCTGGCAGTTCAAGCAAAGAAGCCTGACAACCATAATGCTCAAGAAGCGCTAAAATTTTTGCTGCATACAAAGGGGCAACCGTAACATTGCTGATCACGACTACTTTTTGTTTTGCAGAGAGGAAAGAAAGGAGGGCCGGATCATTAAATAATCCGGCGCCAATTGAGATTGGGTAGCTACGCTCATCTAAACTGACCGTAATCCGTTCCATGGTTTGCACTCCAAAATAAAGAACTTAAGAACGTTCTTCTAGCATTTTTACGATCTCGTTGGCTACCACTTTTGCACTTTGATCGTCGGTACGAACGGTGAAATCTGCGACTTCGTCGTAAAGGTCATTACGCTCACCGGCCAAAGATTCTAAGACTTCACGTGGATTGTCTGTTTGAAGCAATGGACGTTTTTTGTCACGGTTCGTACGTGCAAGTTGTTTTTCAATCGTCGTTTCAAGGTAGACCACAATACCACGAGCAGATAAACGATTACGGTTCTCTTTACTCTTAACAGAGCCACCGCCTGTTGCGAGTACAATACCTTGTTTCTCGGTTAGGTCATTAATTACAGCTTCCTCACGTTTACGGAAGCCCTCTTCACCTTCGACGTCAAATACCCAAGCGATATCTGCGCCTGTACGCTCTTCAATGACTGTATCAGAGTCTAAAAACTCCATATGCAGTTGTTGAGCAAGGTGTCTACCAATTGTACTTTTGCCGGCACCCATCGGGCCAACAAGGAAAATATTGCGTTTCTCAGCCATGTTTAGCAGTAATTTACAACGTTAATTCAATGACATCGCCACAAGATAGGCCAGTATTATACTAACCGTTACTATGTCTGTGGCACCTATTCCTCACAGATAATTCGTGATAAGACCCGAAATTATCTAGATATGGTGGCACTAATGCAACTTTATTTTTTAATCAAGGGCAATATCGTCAGTAAGTTATTGAATGACAACCTTGGGAGTCACAAAAATAAGTAGCTCACTTTTGCCCACCTGTTCATAAGAACGACGGAATAAAACACCGAGTAAAGGCAAGTCCCCCAACAAGGGGACTTTATCGACCGTATTGCTAATACTGTGTTGAAATATCCCACCCAAAACAACGGTTTCACCATTATTAACCAGTACTTGTGTGCCAATACGCTGTGTGTTGATGGCTACCGCTTCTCCTGTACCCGTTTTGACCACCTCCCCTGGTCTATCTTGAGTCACACTCAAATCCAACACTAAACGGTTGTCTGGGGTGATTTGTGGTGTGACTTTTAGGCTCAGCACTGCTTTTTTAAAAGAAACGCTGGTTGCCCCGCTAGAGGAGGATTCGAGATAAGGAATTTCTGTCCCTTGTTCGATATAGGCCGGTTTTTTATTGGTAGTGATCAAACGAGGACTCGAAATAATTTCTGCTTTTGATTCGCGCTGTAGGGCTGAAAGCTCTAAATCCAACAACAAATCAGACCCAAGCTTCGCCACCTGAAAAGCGATACTTGAGGCATTAGCTGATGTTGCGGCAAGGTTTACATTCAAAAAATCATCAACTGGCAATGTATTTTCATTTAACAAACCAGCTTGGAACAAATTACTTTCAATACTTCCTCCTACCGTGTTGTCACCATTGGTCGATGTAAAACCCCAACGCACGCCGAGTTCATCTAAGTTACCTTCATTGACGGCCACAATTCTTGCTTCGATTTGCACTTGTTTCACCGGAATATCAAGTGCTGCGATAATGTGCCGAATTACACTAATATTATCGGGAAGCTCGCGGATTAGTAGCGAGTTTGTTCGTTCATCAACGCTAATTGAACCGCGCTGAGAAAGCATGCTCAGGGGACCTTCGCCACCGATCATTTCGGCAATATCCGATGCTTTAGCAAAGTTAATATTAATAATCTCAGAGTGAAGATCCCCTAACTCTTCAGCCAAACGTGCCTTTTCTAATTGCTGCTTTTCTCTACTGTCTAATTCCTGCTTAGGAGCCACTATAATCACATTGCCTTCAACGCGCTTATCTAACCCTTTCACTTGTAAAATAATATCAAGGACTTGCTGCCAGGGTACACCATCAAGGCGCAGTGTCAGGTTGCCAACAACCGAGTCAGACACCACTAAATTGAACTCGTTATAGTCCGCGATAAGTTGCAACACACTACGCACCGGAATGTCTTGGAAGTTAATCGAAATTAATTTTCCTTCGGCTGCCAATAGTTGTTTATTTTGTGGCGGTTCTTCTTGAGTGAGTGGACTCATGACCACCTCAAGATACTTTCCCTTTAAACGGTAATCGTACTGGTATTGACCATTGATGGTAACCAATAACTGTGTGTTCGATTCTTTACGAAAGACTTCTATGCTTTCCACTAACGTTGCAAAATCTTGCACATCCAATACAGATAGCTTTTCGTCTAGCACCTTGGTTTCTAGTAATTCAATGCTTAGGCCTTTTGTCGCTTTTTGCACATTAACCGCTACCGATGGCGAGACAAGCTCAACAATCAATACCGCCTCTTGGTTTTTATTGACTCGAAAATCGATATGCTTGAGTTCATTATGCAACTGAGCCTGCGCAGCAATACTTAGGCTAACCATACTCAAAAGCAGGCTGCATAGAAGACCCCGAAAGACCATGACCATCTGTATATAATCCTTTATTTTTAATTGATTTGATTCACTGTCTATTACAGAGCCAATTTGACATTGCGTTTATTCCAACAGCCCAAACCATCTGGCACGATTTCATTAATGAGTAAGTAATTGGCGTCGACACGGATCACCTTGCCATGATTTTCACCTACATATTGCCCGGCTTTAATTATGACCACATTGCCTTGTGGGGTCTGTATCAAAGCGGATACCGAACCATCGCGGCTCATCAATCCTTTTAGCCTCAGTTCGCTCAAAGTGTAGCGCTCAAGCAAACCACTTCTTGGACGACTTGGCGGTTGCCAACAATCAGCTTTCGTCGTTGGATGGTTCGCCACTATAGCCTCAGGAGGCAACAGAAAAGGTTCGCGGCCTGCACGCTGCTCATAGCGTGCCACGTTCAATGGAATCAACGGTTTTAGTTCTGCCGTCTCTTTTAACGCTTGACCTTCCACTTGCGAGACATAATCACTCAGCGAATCTTGATTGGCTTTACAGCCAACCAACCCACTGAACATGAGAAAAAACATCACCCAAAACCTATTGAATTCCATCGTCAACCTCAGGCTTAAACTGATAGGTATAGGCACGTACCCTAAAATGCAGCGTGCTACTTTCCTGACTAACCCGCTGCCAATCAGCATCATCAAAATTGATGATGCGCGGCAACTTGGCAATCGCTTGTGAAAATTCACCAATATCGTGATAGTCACCAGTCAACTCGATATTCAAAGGCAAGCGGTATAAGAAATCTTGATTTTGCTTTTCCCCCCAATCAATGCGAGTAAATGTTAGTGAGCTTTCTAACCCTAATTGATTAACCGCAGCCAACATACTGGCTAACTCCTGCTGCACGGGTAACTGGCGTAGTAAAAAATCATAGCGTAGAGCCAATTCATCAAGCTGAGCTTGCAAGTACGGTAGAGTTGCCGCTTTACTTGCTTTTATCTTTAGTGTCGTTTTTAGCAGCGGCTCTTGCTGCTTTAAAAGCTGTAATTGATCATTTTTAGGCATCAAATAAAACCAAGCACCGATACCTTGGAGAACCAGTATTAACAGTACAATCACAAGTAACTGAGGTAACAAAGGCCATTCTGTTATCTCATCTAAATCTAAATCTTGAAAACTAACCACGCTGACCTCCCTCATTGGTGATCTCCATTGGAGGGCGGCTATTCGGCGTAGGAGCATGAAACATAAAAGAGAGACTAAATGTCTGGAATGCTTTACCAAATCGTTGCTTACCATGCACTATCGAATGCATCTCCACTTCAGCTAATAACGGTGATTTTTCTAAATTGTCTAACATAGTGGCCAAGCGCGCTGTACTATCACCAATACCCATCACTTCAATTTTTTGCCCCTGCATTTTGAGCTTATCAATATAAACGCCTTCAGGTATCAACTGCGGCATCAGGTTCATCAACTGAGTGGTTGTATTGCGCTGCCGCTGTAAAGACTCGACCACAGACAAACGAGTCAATAATGCCTTGTGTTCTTGTTCGGTCAGTTTTAGAGCATTAATTTGTGTATCGAGCTTTTGAATATAGTGATTGAGGTAATCTAAACGCGACTGCTGATACAGCGCTTGATCCGTAAGATAAAGACCAATCCCCCACTGAATACCTAGCGCGCATATAACTCCTAGCATCGTCAGTCCAATAAAGCGGCGTTGATGTGCAGCTCTTTGTTGTTCACGCCAAGGCAATAAGTTAATACGCTGCAACATGCCGATTCTCCCACCACTCAATGCCTCGCAGTGCCATGCCAGCTGCTGTACTAAAATGCGCCCCTTCAGTTGGCATTCCCTTTTTCGGAGAAGCTTGCAGATCAAACAAAGAAAAGGGGTTTAAAATTTCACATTGAAGATTCAAACGGTAAGTAATTTCAGTGGCTAATTTTGGAGTGCTTGCTCCTCCACCGCAAAGCCAAACCCCCGATAGTCGACCCGCGCCATTGATTGACGTAAACAGTTGAATCTGTCTTTGTAAGCGCTCAATTAACTGATCAATAAATCGCTCTGCGTTATCCACTGGTTTGGCGTTAGCACCATGCGCATCCGAATTCTGTTCCAACCACTGACAACCAAGTGCAATGGTTTTATGAAAGGGAGCCTTATCACTAAAGTCGATACACAACGTTATTTGCGTATAGCCCACGTCCATGAGTAGCCAATCGTTGCACTGATTGGTTTGACTGGCTAACTGCCAAATGTGTAATAAACTGTGTGCTTGCATGTCGATATTGATGGGTGTAAAGCCCGCTTTTTGCATAGCTAAAACACGGCAATCCACCACTTCTTTGCGGATTGCATATACTTGATAATGCTCTGTTGGACCCCAAGAATGTTTTTTTTCTGCTACTTTGACAAAATCGAGACTTAACTCTTGCATTGGAAAAGGAGATTGATGAGAAAATGCCTGATAAATGGCGAACTCTTTTTCACGAACATCAAGAGAGCTATCTATTTGTAATACTTTGCTAATTACTGCATTGTCCGGTACTGAAACTGCGACTTTATGACTAAATAACGGTAACCCCTTTCTTAGTTCTTTGAGTTTCTTTACAATTTTCTGATAATTCAGTGTGTGGTTATCGAAGAAAATGTCTTCAGTAATAGGTAATTCGTTGTACCCAACCAGTACATACGACCCACTCACTGGCTTTAAGACCACCGCTTTAATACTATGGTGGCCAATATCTATACCCGTAACTAATGATTTACCCATGCGGCTTAGCTCCAGTGACTATGCTCGGCTCGACGCGCTTATTTTGAGGTTAAATAAGCAATAATTTATTTTTAGAGCTAAGTTTTTAGCCTAGAGTACAAGGGTTTGCATTAGGGCAACCTCTACTAAACAGGGATTATCCGGTGAAGTTCATAAAGCGTTTGTTCATACTGTCATTGATTTGCATTATTCTTGGAGTCACTACAATATTTGGCTTCTATTTTTACGTGAAGCCAGATCTTCCTGATGTCGCGACTTTGCGCGATGTTCAATTACAGACTCCAATGCAAGTCTATAGCCAAGACGGCAAGCTCATATCTCAGTTTGGTGAAAAGCGCCGCATTCCATTGCGCCTTGAAGAGATGCCACCCGAACTTATCGAAGCAATCATTGCCACCGAAGACAGTCGTTTCTATGAACACTATGGTTTCGACCCAATAGGTATCACCCGTGCCGCAATTGCCGTTGTCGCATCAGGCAGTGCTAAGCAAGGGGCAAGTACGATTACTCAACAACTTGCACGCAACTTCTATCTCTCAAATGAGAAGAAGATTATGCGAAAAATTAAAGAGATTTTTATTGCCATTCATATTGAGCAATTGCTGAGCAAACAAGAAATTTTAGAGCTTTATCTTAATAAAATTTACCTTGGTTACCGTTCATATGGAATTGGCGCGGCTGCGCAGGTTTACTTTGGTAAAGAAGTGAAGGATTTGACGCTGAGTGAAATTGCACTGATCGCAGGTCTACCAAAAGCCCCATCCACCATGAACCCTATTTACTCTGTTGAGCGAGCCACCAACCGCCGCAACGTTGTACTACAGAGAATGCTCGATGAACGATACATCACCCAAACACAATATGAGCAAGCGCGTAATGAACCTTTGATGTCGAAATATCACGGTGCAGAAATCGAGCTAAACGCACTTTATGTGGCTGAAATTGCCCGAGCGTGGATGGTTAAGCGCTACGGTGAAGAGGCTTACACATCAGGTATGATTGTGACCACCACTGTCGATTCTAAGCAACAACAAGCCGCCAACAATGCAGCGATCAATAACCTACTTGCGTATGATGAACGCCATGGTTATCGCGGTGCAGAAAAAATCGTTTGGAAAGAAGGCCAACCCGCTCTAAGCCAACAGCAAATGGATGACCATTTGAAAAATGAACCGACTTATGGTGATTTGTCCCCAGCCATTGTGACGGCGGTGAGTAATAAATCAGCAAACGTATGGGTTAAAGGACAAGGACAACAAGATATTCAGTGGGATGGCATGAACTGGGCACGCCGCTTCTTGAGCGATGAACGTCAAGGACCTGTTCCCAACAAAGCGAGCGATATTTTAGCGGTTGGCGAACAAATTTGGGTACGTAACGTAGCCAAAACCAACAGCGATGCGAATAGCGACACCGAAAATGAGATGCAAAACTTAGAACCACAATGGCATTTAAGCCAAGTTCCTAATGCTAACACCGCTTTTGTTGCCATGGATCCTGAAAATGGCGCAGTATTAGCATTGGTTGGTGGCTTTAACTTTGTCCACAATAAGTTTAACCGTGCCACTCAATCAGTCCGTCAAGTTGGTTCCAGTATTAAGCCATTTATTTATTCAGCAGCGATTGATAAAGGGATGACTTTGGCGACTTTAATTAATGATGCACCAATCAATCAATGGGATAAGAGCCAAGGCACGGCATGGCGTCCCAAAAACTCGCCACCGACTTATATTGGTCCAACACGTTTACGCATTGGTTTAGCACAGTCGAAAAACGTTATGGCCGTGCGAGTACTGCGTGCTGTCGGTCTTGATGAAACGCGAGAGTACCTGACTCGATTCGGCTTCGACATTAACCAAGTACCACGCTCAGAAACCATCGCATTAGGTGCTGGGAGTTTAACGCCAGTTAAAATGGCGCAGGGTTACTCGGTCTTTGCTAACGGTGGTTATTATGTTGAACCGTATTACATCAGCAAAGTCGAAGGTCCATTTGGTGATTTAGAATACCAAGCTACGCCCAAAGTGGTCTGCCACCAACAATGTACGACGATGGTAGAAAACGAATTTGCAGAACAAGATGTTGAAACCAACTATGCTCCACAAGTGATTTCAGAGCAAAATGCCTTCTTGGTTCGCGAAATGATGTACAGCAACATTTGGGGGGGCGGTAACTGGCGTGAAGGCACTGGCTGGAATGGTACAGGTTGGCGTGCACAACAACTCAAACGCAGAGATATTGGCGGAAAAACCGGTACCACCAATGATTCTAAAGATGCTTGGTACAACGGTTATGCGCCAGGTGTCGTCGCCATTGCATGGGTCGGATTTGATGATCACAACCGTAATTTAGGTAGAACCACCGAAAACAGTAACGTCGATGATGACGGTGTTTCTGGGGCTGAAGCCGGCGCAAAAACTGCGCAACCCGCTTGGATCGAGTTCATGCGTCAATCATTGGTCGATGTTCCTGCGCAAAACAAGCTGGTGCCAGCCAACATCGTACGGGTACGTATTGATAGAGAGACTGGTTTATTAACCAACAAATTTGATTCAAGTTCCATGTTCGAATACTTCGTCCAAGGTACTGAACCCAAAGAATATGTTGCAGAAAGAGTAACCGACAGCGTGTACTCATCTTCTGCTGGTGAAGAACTGTTTTAATACCAATAGTAGCCAATAACGGTTAGCAAAGAGGCTGATATTCCTATCAGCCTCTTTTTTTATTTTGCGTTTAATTTCAATGTTATCGCATTAGCAAATTGTTCAAAGCGCTGTCTCAGTGGAGAGCCTGGACGATAAGATAAAACCAAACTGCGCGATGGAACTGGATTGACTGCTTTCACGTAGCAGACTCCATCTTTTTCTTTTTCGGCTGGTAAGGATAACTCTGGTAATAAAGTAATACCCGCCCCCGCCGCCACCATATTACGCAACGTTTCTAAACTGGTTGCTTTAAAGCGTTCGTCATCTTTTGCACCAGCAGCAAAGCAAAAGCCTAGCGCCTGATCTCGCAAGCAGTGGCCATCACCTAATGCCAATACTGTGCGACCATTTAGCTCAAGCATGTCCAATTCATCTTTCTGCGCCCATTCATGGCCAGTAGGCACAGCAATGCTCAGTGGCTCGTTATAAATCTCTATCTCTTTAAATGGTGCCGTTTCAGCAACAGAAGCGAGAATTAAACAATCGAGTTTTCCTTCTTCTAATTGACGAACCAACTGCTGAGTTTGAGCTTCATGTAAATACAGTTCTAGATCAGGAAACTGCTCTTTTAGATAAGGAACAATGCGCGGCAAAAGATAAGGCCCCAGCGTAGGAATAAAGCCGATATGAATGGGTCCACTCATTGAGCCCCCTTGACCACTGGCCATATCTTTGAACGTTTTGACTTCACTAAGAATACGTTTTGCCTGCTCAACCAACTGCAAACCTGAATCGGTAAACAATACTCGGCGACTACTGCGTTCCAGTAATACCGTTCCTAATTCATCTTCTAATTTACGAATTTGGCCACTCAACGTGGGCTGACTCACAAAGCATGCCTCTGCCGCTTTGCGGAAATGTTTATGCTCAGCTAATGATACTAAGTATTCAAAATCACGGATGTTCATTTTCAGCCTCAATAGAATTCACCTATCAAAACCATAGCATCAAACGATTAGAGCTATCAAAGGATTTCTTTAATAATAGCTTCAACAGAACAGAGCACGGTTGAGAATAAAACCACCACGCTCAACAATAATTACTCACAAATTAAAAGGAAACGACTATGTTCGCATCAAAAGAAGGTCAAGCTGTTCCACAAGTTACTTTTCCAACTCGTCAAGGTGATGCTTGGGTCAATGTTACTACTGATGAACTTTTCAAAGGTAAAACCGTGATCGTATTTAGCTTGCCAGGTGCATTTACACCAACTTGTTCATCAAGCCATTTACCACGCTATAACGAATTGTTCCCAGTATTTAAAGAGCATGGTGTTGATGAAATCCTATGTGTATCAGTCAACGATACCTTTGTCATGAACGCTTGGAAAGATGACCAAGAAGCTGGCAACATCACCTTCATTCCAGATGGTAACGGTGAATTTACCGATGGTATGGGTATGCTGGTTGACAAAAATGACCTAGGTTTTGGCAAACGTTCATGGCGTTACAGCATGCTAGTGAAAGATGGTGTGGTAGAAAAAATGTTCATCGAACCAAACGAACCGGGTGACCCGTTCAAAGTTTCTGATGCAGACACTATGCTAAAACACGTAGCACCAGAGTATAAAACACAAGAATCGATCACTGTATTTACCAAGCCTGGCTGTCCTTTCTGTGCCAAAGCGAAACAAAACCTGATTGACCACGGTCTGCAATATGAAGAAGTGATTCTAGGTAAAGATGCAACGACTGTAAGCTTACGAGCTATCACAGGTCGTACGACGGTTCCTCAAGTATTTATCGGTGGTAAACACATCGGCGGTAGCGAAGAACTAGAAGCTTACTTAGGTTAATCACCCTCAGTCCTAGGGAGTACTCCCTAGGACCTCCCCCAACGAAAACAATGACATATCCAGAATAAAGAGAAAAGCATTATGAAACAATTAAACGTTGATGTTGCCGTAATTGGTGGAGGTACCGCTGGGCTTGGTGCTTACCGTGCAGCAAAAGCACATACCTCAAGCGTAGTTATGATTGAAGGCGGCCCGTACGGTACAACTTGCGCTCGAGTTGGCTGTATGCCCTCGAAGTTACTCATTGCCGCCGCTGAAAGTGCACACAACATTGAAAAAGCACCAGCGTTTGGTGTGCACCCACAAGGTGAAATTGTGATTAATGGCCGCGAAGTGATGGATCGCGTTAAACGCGAGCGTGACCGCTTTGTTGGGTTTGTACTGGAAGGGGTGGATGAGATCCCTGCTGAAGATAAGATCTCTGGCTATGCTCAGTTTGTCGATAACCATACATTGACCGTTGATGATCACACTCAAATTAATGCCAAACGCATCGTGATCGCCACAGGATCGCGCCCCGCTTATCCTGCTATCTGGAATGAAGAATTAGGTGATCGTCTTGTTATTAACGATGATGTATTTGAATGGGATGACTTACCACAAGCGGTTGCCGTATTCGGACCGGGCGTTATTGGCTTAGAACTAGGTCAAGCGCTGCACCGCTTAGGTGTTAAAGTAAAACTGTTTGGTTTAGGCGGTCAGGTTGGTCCATTAACTGACCCTGAAATCATGGCTTATGCTGATAAAGCATTTAAAGAAGAATTCTATTTAGATGCAGATGTTAAAGTAGAAAGCATGAAACGCATCACCTCACCTGATGGGCAAGGTGAAGATAAGGTTGAGATTCAATTTATCAACCATGAGGGGCAGCTTGAAATTTTCATTGTTGATTATGTATTGGCTGCAACGGGACGTCGTCCAAACGTTGATAAGCTAGCAATTGACAATACCGATATCGCCCTAGACGAACGTGGCGTACCAACCGCGGATCATTACACGCTGCAAACCTCTGTCGATAATATTTTTATCGCTGGTGATGCAAGTAATCAAATCCCACTACTGCATGAAGCGGCAGATCAAGGTCGTATTGCTGGTGATAACGCCGGGCGCTATCCTGATATTCGCGCTGGGCATAGACGCTCAGTGATTTCCGCAGTATTTTCTGACCCACAGATTGCGATGGTTGGCGAAACCTATAAACAGTTAACGACACGTTTGGGCAATTGCGGCTGTTTTGCAACAGGTGAAGTATCATTCGAGGGGCAAGGTCGTTCACGTGTGATGCTACGTAATAAAGGGCTATTGCATGTTTATGGCGAGCAAGGCACAGGCCGCTTCTTGGGCGCTGAGATGATGGGGCCAAACGCTGAACACTTAGCACATTTGCTCGCTTGGGCGCATCAAAACCAGATGACAATTTCACAAATGTTGGATATGCCATTTTACCACCCAGTCATCGAAGAGGGCGTTCGCACCGCACTGCGTGACTTAAATGCCAAACTTCATCTGGGGCCAGAGATGATCAAACACTGTTTGGATTGTGGTCCGGGCTGTTAATTTACCCTTCGATTACCACGGTCGCTGCAATGCGGCCGTTTTTGATCGTGCTTCTGTTCTGACTGAATTTGTGGCCACTTATTTCTTGAGACGGATTGAAAGGTATATACTGCTGATATCTATTGTCTACGCTCGGTCACTATGTCTTGTAATCACTGCAAACAATCATGGTTTTGGAAAAAAATAGGCCGCTGTCAACGTTGTATGGACCAACTCACAACGCTGTCTGTGCTGTGCTGGGTCGTGTGGTGGTGGCTATGCAAGGACAATCCGAAAAGCATCGAATCAATAGCATTACTAATGGCAGGATTTACTTTTAATGGGCTTTTATTTTTACATCTATGGATGAAGTTTGTGATTCTTCCTTGGCGTAAACGTAATGGTAGCCAAGACAACCATTGATCGCCCTGCCAACACATCTTCTCTTTCCGACCAAAAGAAAAAAGCCCCAAAACCAATATCAGGTTTGGGGCCTTCTTAGATTCTTCTAAGAAAAAGCAGTGGTATTTGTATAGACCGGGCTTTTCCTTATTTGTTCCCCAAAAATCGATCTTTTTTAGATCTTTTCAAGAAAATACATTTAACCTATAAGATTCATTGTGTTATGCAACCTTAACCTTAGCGATAACTTGTTCGACCAAATTAATTTCTAGGGCAACTTCATCACACGCATGCTGACGAGGACATTGCTCACAATCTTTCAGCACTTTCTCTGGCAGTAATGTTTTTGAGGTCGGGATAAAGTCATGCTTCATAAAGAACTCTGGCGTACGCGTTAATACAAAGACTTTTTTAATCGCCATTTGACGAGCTTTGTTAACTAAATACGAGACAATAGCTCGCCCTTGTCCTTGACCTTGCCAGCCAGCTTCCACTCCCAATGAGCGAATTTCCGCTAAACCTGAATCATAGACATATAACGATGCGCAACCAGTAACTTCACCATGATGCTCAGCAACCGCAAACGAACCAATATCTCGCACTAGTTCATTGCGTGAACGAGGTAAGTTTTCACCCATATTCGCCCAGTAAGTCACCATGCTTTCTAACGTTTCGATATCAGTCAAACGCGCAGGACGAACTTTCACCGCCGTGGTGTCGCGTTTATCTAGCCGTGCTTGTGCTTGCTCAACCGCATAAGCCACTTGAGTCGGCGAGACACCCCCCAACGCGCTACGTTTTTCCAAACACGATTCAATGGTCAAAATAGCGTACACGTCATCTTCAATTACTGGCGAAAATTCTTGCAGTTCAGCAATCGATAACTCTTCTAATGCACAACCTTTAGCGATAGCACCGACCACCGCCACACCCACAATATGGTGAGCTTCACGGAAAGGAATCCCTTTAGCGACCAAGTAATCAGCGAGTTCCGTTGCGTTGGCATAACCTTGTTTAGCGGCTTCAAGTGTGCGTTCACCATTCACTTTGATACCATCAAAACACAAGGCCGCCATTTCCATGCAATCATTCCAAGTGTCGAGCGCATCAAACAGCCCTTCTTTGTCTTCTTGCATATCTTTGTTATACGCCAATGGTAGCGCTTTAACGGTCATCATCATGCCAGCCAACGACCCATAAACCCGACCCGTTTTACCCCGAATAAGCTCTAACGCGTCTGGGTTTTTCTTTTGTGGCATCAAGGAAGAGCCTGAGGTCACGGTATCCGCCAGTTCAATAAAGCCAGACTCACCAGAGTTGTAGAAGATCATATCTTCAGCCAAACGCGATAAATGCAACATAGAGATCGACGCAATCGACATCAATTCCATCACATGATCCCGATCCGACACGGAATCTAGTGAGTTACGCGTAGCACGACGAAAACCTAAGTTATGGGCTAACTGCTGACGATCAATAGGGTATGCCGTTCCTGCTAGTGCACCAGAACCCAATGGGCAGGTGTCTAAACGCCTAATTGCATCGTGTAGACGAGAATAATCACGCTCAAACATTTCTACATAGGCTAAACACCAGTGAGCAAAGGTCACAGGTTGAGCGCGTTGTAAGTGAGTATAACCTGGTAATACTGTTGCTTGATGTTGCTCCGCCACTGAGACCAGTTGCGTTTGTAAACGGTCTAAACCAAGCAGTAGCTGCTGCCCTTGCTGGCGACACCACAATTTTAAATCCGTCGCGACTTGGTCATTACGAGAACGTCCCGTATGCAGTTTTTTACCCAAATCACCGACTTTGCCGATCAATTGCTGCTCTACCCACGAGTGAATATCTTCAGCATCAGAGCGTAGGATCTGCTCTGGGTCTTCCATCACTTCCAGTTTTAACTCATTGAGCGCAAGTTCTAGCTTTTGTTGCTCTTCTTCGCTTAATACGTTCACCGACAACAGGGCTTTAGACCATGCTATAGAACCCACAATGTCTTGCTCAGCCAATCGGTAGTCAAAGCGAAGTGAATCGTTAAACTCTTTGAACCTAGTGTCTGCTGCTTGGGTAAATCTGCCGCCCCATAGTGCCATTGTGTCTCTCCTAAATGCTCGCTATTCACTGCGTGTGCAACGATGGAATCTGATTGAACTCAGTTTCTTTTTTGTATGGTGATAACTTACCGCAGCCTGAAGGAAAAACAAAGTAAAAATTCACTTATTTCACATAATTATTCATGATTTTTAAATTTTAATTTATCATTCAAGGTTACTGTAACAACAAAGCCCATTTGCTAAGCAAATGGGCTTCATAATACGCTAATCAACGAAGGTTATTGGTTTTTCTTTGCTTCGTTAAGTGCTCTGATTCTGCTTGCTAGTGAGTAAAGGCGAATGAAACCACCAGCATGACTTTGGTCATACACTTCATCTTCACCGAAGGTAGCAAACTCTTCAGAATACAAGCTGTTTTCAGAACGTTTTTGAGTCACTGTCGCTTGGCCTTTATACAGCTTAACCACCACTTCACCGTTGACGTCTTGGGCTAACTGGTCAGCCGCTGCCATGATCGATTTACATAGTGGAGTAAACCAACGACCATCGTAAACAAGGTGTGATGCTTTAACGCCTAATTCTTCACGGAATTCAAAAGACGCTTTATCCAACACTAATTGTTCAACAGCACGCAGCGCTTCCATCATGATGGTGCCCCCTGGAGTTTCGTAACAACCACGAGACTTCATACCAACCAAACGGTTTTCAACGATATCAATACGACCCACACCATGTTTTGAGCCCTTCTCATTGAGATAAACCAGTGCGTTGTATGGCGTCATCAGCTCTCCATCAACACCCACGACTTCACCTTGAGCTACTTGCAAAGTCACGTATTCTGCTTCGTTAGGCGCTTGTTCTGGATCAACCGTCCATACCCAACAGTCTTCGTTTGGTGCATTCCATGTATTTTCAAGCACACCACCTTCGGTTGAGATATGCCATGCGTTGGCATCACGTGAGTAGATCTTAGTTAAAGAAGCAGCACACGGAATGTTACGCTCTGCTAGGTAATCCAGACACTCTTCACGGCTAACAAGATCCCATTCACGCCATGGCGCAATCACATGTAGGTCCGGTGCTAACGCGGCGAACGCGCCTTCAAAACGCACTTGGTCATTACCTTTACCCGTACAGCCGTGGCACAGTGCATCCGCGCCCACTTTACGCGCAATTTCAACTTGCGCTTTGGCAATGATTGGACGAGCCATTGACGTACCAAGTAGGTATTTGCCTTCGTAGTAAGCGCCTGTTTTTAGTGTTGGATAGATGTATTCAGCAACCATCTCTTCTTTTAGATCCACTACGTAGCATTCTGAAGCGCCTGACGCTTTAGCTTTCTCTTCAATGCCGACTAATTCTTCTTCACCTTGGCCAACATCAGCGACAAAAGCCACGACTTCACAATCATAATTCTCTTTTAACCACGGAATGATCACTGATGTATCTAGACCGCCAGAGTATGCGACAACTACTTTATTAACTTGAACTTTGCTCATTTTACTTCTCCAATTTTCCCGGCGCTGCGCTTGGCGGTCAGTGCTCTGGGTTACTTCTTATCGAAAGTCGTTATTAAACAACTTACCAAAATTTTTAATTTATGACTGAGGCAAGAATTGTGTACCAATGCTCTCGCCCGCAAATAATTTGCTTAGCTTATCTGGGTAGCGCCATGTAGCGACTTGAATAGGACGACCTAAATCATTGGCGGCTTCTAATGCTGCTTTGACTTTGACGATCATGCCGTCGGTAATCACTTTACCTGCAATCAGTGCAGTAGCCTGTTGCTCATTGAGGCTAGCAAGAAGGTGCCCCTTACCATCCAATACACCACTAACGTCTGAAAGCAGTACCAACTCAGCATCTAATGCGCCTGCCACCGCAACCGCCGCTTGATCCGCATTAATATTCATCATCTGGCCTTCAGCAGTCAGACCAATAGAACTAATGATTGGCAAACCACCAGCAGCAAGAATGGCTTGCAGAATTTGTGAATCCCCAGGTGATGCTTTCCCCACCGCGCCGAGTTCTGGATCCAACTCTTCCACTTTACACAACCCACCGTCAGCCAGAGATAAGCCAACCGCGTTCAAACCATCTTTAATCGCCTGACCCTGTAGCATCTTGTTAGCAGTTCCTGCTAACGCACCAACAATCAACGGAATTTGCTCGTAAGGCGTTACCCGTAAACCGTCTTTTTTCACAGTTTTCAGTTGTAGTTTCGCCATTAGCTCGTCCACTAGGTAGCCCCCACCGTGAACGATGACAATTCGTCGCTGAGCTTGGGCTTGATACTGTGCGATTGCGCCAAACAATTTGCTTAGCGTGTCCGAACAAGACAGCGCTGCGCCGCCTAACTTAATCACTAATGGATTTTGCTTTGTATCTGTCATATTTAACCCTTACGCTTGGTGGCTTACACCAAAGCTGTTAGCTCAGAAAAACCGTAATGAATGTTTAAACACTGCATCGCTTGGCTTGATGCACCTTTTAATAAATTGTCTATCGCCGAGACGACGATAATATGCTCACCTTGTACTCGCCAGCCGAGGTCACAAAATGGCGTAAACTCGACATCTTGAATTCTTGGTAATGTTTGCTTAATTCTGACCGCTGGTTTATTGGCATAAGCCAGCTCAAATGCTTCAATCACTTGCTGCTCAGAGACACCGTGAGCCAGTTTCATGGTGATAGTCGCTAAAATGCCACGCTTAAAATTGCCAAGATGAGGAGTAAAAATCACCTCACAACCAAGATGCGTCGCAATTTCTGGTTGATGACGATGCGTAAATACACCGTAAGGCTGTAAGCTAACTTCGCAAAAGCTATTGGTTAAGGTCGCTTTTCTGCCTGCACCAGTCACACCACTGATTGCGTTAATAACTGGCCACTGGTTACTATCAAGTAGCCCAGCTTCCACCAATGGTTTAATCGCGAGTTGCGATGCCGTTGGGTAACAACCTGCAACAGCAATCAGTTGGCTTTGTTTGATCGCCTCAGCATTCCATTCAGCTAAACCGTAAACAGCTTGTTCTAGCCACTGCGCATGTTTGTGTTCAAAGCCGTAGTAATTTGTGTAGAAATCATCACCTTGAACTCGAAAAGCACCAGAAAGGTCGAAAACCTGACAACCTTGCTCAAGGAAAATCGGCGCCAAATCATGGCTAACCTCATGAGCGGTTGCTAAAAACACCACATCACATTCACTGGCTGCTTTGGCTGGATCAACCAATGGTTGAATCAACATATCCACAACACCCGCAAGCTTGCCATGCAGCTCTGCCATTGGCTTTCCTGCATCTAGACTATTGGCGGAAACATATAAACCTGATAGCGTGAGTTGTGGGTGCTTTTGCACCATGTAAGCCAACTCAGCTCCGGTATAACCGCTAGCTCCGATAATTGTGGTTTTTAACATCTTGTGACATCCAGTTTCAAAGTAAAAAAGATAATTCAAAAATGACTATAAATTTCAGAAAACACCGCTTATTTCGGTTTTTTATTCACACAAAGTGATTTAATATGTGTTTTACCTTCTCGCGATTACTCTGTCAATACTAGGAGCAAAGATAATATGCAATTACCCAGTTTTCTTGAGGTCTATGAAGGCCTGATTTCGACCTCTTCCATTAGCTCCACTGACTCGAGCTGGGATGAAGGTAATGAAAATGTGATTAATAAGATGTCAGAGTGGTTTTCCAGCTTAGGTTTTACAGTTGAAACCATTGTCGTTGCTCCTGGCAAATACAACCTAATCGCGAAAAAAGGCAGCGGTGAAGGTGGATTGCTGCTTGCGGGGCACAGCGACACAGTCCCTTTTGATCAAGGACGTTGGAGCTTTGAACCTCATGCACTGACTCAAGCCAATGATCGTTTCTATGGATTAGGAACGGCCGATATGAAAGGATTTTTTGCATTCATTTATGAAGCAGTGAAGAAGGTCGATTGGAGTAAACAGAGTAAACCGCTGTATGTACTGGCAACGTGCGATGAAGAAACCACCATGCTTGGTGCTCGTCATTTTACTGAGAATGCCCCCTTCCAACCGGATTACTGCATTATCGGTGAACCCACCAGTTTGGTGCCTATTCGTGGTCATAAAGGACACGTAGCGAATGCCATTCGAGTGACGGGTAAATCAGGCCACTCATCTGACCCAGCTTTGGGGGTAAATGCAATAGAGATTATGCACGAAGTGATGTATGCGTTAATGCAACTGCGTGACAAACTGATCAAAGAGTATCATCACCCGGGGTTTGCCATCCCTAATCCAACCTTAAATTTGGGTCATATTCATGGCGGCGATAGTCCGAACCGTATCTGTGGTTGCTGTGAGCTGCATTATGATGTTCGCCCGCTACCAGGCATCAGCTTGGATGGATTAGATAACATGCTGCGTGGCGCACTCAACGAAGTTGCGGCTAAATGGCCGGGCAGGATTGAAATTACCGCATTGCATGAAGCGATCCCAGGTTATGAATGTCAGCATGACCACCCCTTTATCGGAGGGGTTGAAGAGATCTGTAACACACCTGCTGAGACAGTTAATTATTGTACCGAAGCACCGTTTTTACAGCAGTTATGTCCAACGTTAGTACTTGGACCAGGTTCCATAGACCAAGCCCATCAACCTGATGAGTTCTTGGCCTTCGAATTTATTGATCCAACCATCAATGTACTGTCAAAAGCGATGTACAAATACTGCTTCTAAGAACGACATTCTCGAAGATGAAAATATACAGCGCCTTAAAGGGTCCACCTTTAAGGCTTTTTTTGTAATAAAATTTCAGTAATTAATGCAAATTATTCATCAAGACGTCAAAAACCGTAACATAAGCAATAAATGGAAACTTAGTCTGCTTTATTTGACTCGGAAGGGATCTTTTCGCTAGATTGTGTACCTAGCAAGGAACATTGGATGTAATTTTTTTACAAGGCAGGACGACAATGAACGAAAAATACGCTGCGCTCAAAAGTAACGTGAGCATGCTTGGCCGGTTGCTAGGCAATACCATACAGGATGCCCATGGTGACGTTATCTTAGAGAAAGTGGAAACCATCCGAAAACTTTCCAAATCAGCACGTAACGGTAATCAAGCCGACCGAGACAGTTTGGTAGAGGAAATTAAAAACCTTCCTAATGAACAACTCACTCCCGTTGCACGCGCTTTCAACCAATTTCTAAACTTAACCAACATGGCTGAGCAATACCATACTATTTCTCGTCACTGCGAAGAACACGTTTGTGAACCAGATGCCATCAGCTCTCTGTTTACTAAACTTAATCAAAATAAAATCAGCAAACTGGATGCCGCTCAAGCGGTACGTGATCTGAATATCGAGCTCGTTCTCACCGCTCACCCAACAGAAATCACACGCCGTACCATGATCAACAAATTGGTTAAGATCAATGAGTGCCTATCGAAACTTGAATTGAGCGATCTCTCTTTCAAAGAACGCCAAAAAACCGAGCGCCGTTTAGAACAATTAATCGCCCAAAGCTGGCATTCCGATGTTATCCGTAAGCAGCGCCCAACCCCTCTTGATGAAGCAAAATGGGGGTTTGCGGTAGTAGAAAATTCATTATGGCAAGCCATACCAGAGTTCTTACGTGAATTCGATGAGCGCCTGGAAAGTTACTTAGGTGAAGGGCTACCGATTGATGCGCGCCCAGTGCATATCTCATCTTGGATGGGTGGAGACCGCGACGGTAACCCATTCGTTACTCACACTATTACCCGTGAAGTGCTGTTACTTTCTCGCTGGAAAGCAGCTGACCTGTACCTTGGCGACATCAATGAATTAGTCAGTGAACTATCAATGACTAAATGCAGTGATGCATTGCGAGCGCTTGCCGGTGAAGATGAACACGAACCATACCGTGCGATTCTAAAGCGTTTACGTACGCTATTGACTGAAACCACGGAAGTACTTGAAGCGAAAATCAATGGTCAGCAATTGGCACGCAAAGCGCCGCTTCAGCATATCGACCAATTATGGCAGCCGCTGCTGGCATGCTATCAATCACTGCATGAATGTGGCATGGGTGTCATCGCTGACGGTTCGCTACTTGACACACTACGCCGTATCAAAGCTTTTGGCGTGCATTTAGTACGTTTGGATATCCGCCAAGAAAGTACTCGTCATTCCGATGTACTGTCTGAGCTGACACGCTATCTAGGCATTGGTGATTACGACCAGTGGAGTGAGCAAGACAAAATTGCTTTCCTAACTAATGAACTCAGCTCAAAGCGCCCCCTATTGCCGCGTGACTGGCAACCATCAGAGCCAGTTCAAGAAGTGCTCGATACCTGTAAGATTATTGCCGCACAACCTCGTGAAGCCTTTGGAGCATATGTCATTTCCATGGCTCGTACCGCATCAGATGTGCTCGCAGTACACTTATTACTGCAAGAATCTGGCTGCCCTTATCGCATGGATGTCTGTCCACTATTCGAAACATTGGATGACTTAAACAATGCCGAAGCGGTCATCAACCAATTGATGAGTATTGATCTCTACCGCGGCTTTATTCAAAACCATCAAATGGTGATGATTGGCTATTCTGATTCTGCTAAAGATGCAGGTGTAATGTCAGCCGGTTGGGCGCAATATCGCGCAATGGATGCTCTGGTTAAAGTTAGCGAAGAAGCGGGCATTGAACTGACACTATTTCATGGCCGTGGCGGTACGATTGGTCGTGGTGGTGCGCCAGCGCACGCAGCGCTACTTTCCCAACCACCAAAAAGCTTGAAAGGTGGCCTACGCGTAACCGAACAAGGCGAGATGATTCGTTTTAAACTTGGTTTGCCAGAAGTGGCCATTAACAGCTTCAATATGTACGCTAGTGCAATTTTGGAAGCCAACCTACTTCCACCGCCAGAGCCAAAACAAGATTGGCGTGATTTGATGGATGTTTTATCAGAAGTATCTTGTGAGTCATACCGCAACATTGTGCGTGGCGAACCAGACTTTGTGCCTTATTTCCGTCAAGCAACCCCTGAACTAGAACTGGGTAAATTACCTCTCGGTTCTCGTCCCGCCAAACGTAATCCAAATGGTGGGGTTGAAAGCTTACGTGCTATTCCTTGGATTTTTTCTTGGAGCCAAAACCGCCTAGTACTTCCTGCATGGTTAGGGGCTGGTGAAGCGATTCAATACTCGATAGATAAAGGACACCAAGCGCTACTTGAAGATATGTGTCGTGAATGGCCGTTCTTCTCCACACGCTTAGGCATGCTGGAGATGGTGTATTCTAAGTGCAACATCGAAATTTCACGCTACTACGATGAACGCTTAGTCGATGAATCGCTGCGTCCACTAGGTGATCGTCTGCGCACTCAACTCCAGAAAGACATCAAAGCAGTGCTTAATGTGGAAAACAACGAGAATTTGATGCAAAGCGACCCTTGGGGTCTTGAATCAATTCGTCTGCGTAATATCTATGTTGAGCCATTGAATATGCTGCAAGCAGAGTTGCTCTATCGTACCCGTCAAACAGAGACCCCATCGGTAGAATTAGAAGAAGCACTAATGGTAACGATTGCTGGCATAGCAGCAGGAATGCGTAATACAGGTTAAATGGTAGTTTTTTATTCCATAAAAACAAAAAAAGGTCGCATTATGCGGCCTTTTATTTTGACCGAATAAAATTATTGAGAATATTATCAGCTTTTTAGGCATTCACGCCCAAAGTATTCCACTTTATGCTTATTATTTAGATATAATACCGCTCCTCTGCGAAACCATATAAACACAACAAATCGCAGATTGGTATGCGCAATGCGTACTACCTCCTAGGTGATAAACGGCTTTTAAGGTGACACAACCAACATACGATAAGTTGGTGTTGCTTAAACTCAACCAAGATTGATGCCATCAGAAGCACAACAAGAGTTTACGCGATTGGTTTCATCGTTTATTAACCATTTGGATTGAAGACATGTCATTACCACACGTTATCTTAACCGTTCTGAGCACACGCGATGCCACAGGTTACGACATCACGAAAGAGTTCTCAGCTAGCATTGGCTACTTTTGGAAAGCCAGCCACCAGCAAGTTTACCGTGAATTAAATAAAATGGGTCAAAATGGCCTTGTGACTTGCGTATTAGAGCCTCAAGAAGGTAAGCCTGATCGTAAAGTTTACTCCATCACGGATTTAGGTCGTCGAGCATTAGGTGAGTGGTTTGATCAACCGACTGCACACCCGACTGTTCGTGACGAATTCAGTGCTAAGCTTATCGCTTGTGCTGTACAGCCAGCAACGCCTTACCGAGTTCAACTGGGTGAGTTAATCGAAGAGTCAAAGAAATTAGTTGCTCATTACCAAGAGATTGAATCTGCGTACTATGCAACGCCTGCGACCTTAGATAAGCAACAACGTCTTGAACGCCTGACACTGCGTCGCAACCTTTTGCTTCGTCAAGCTTGGGTTGAATGGGCAGAAGAAGTGCTTGTTGAACTTGACGCCATGGCTTAACGCCAGCGATAAAAAAAGGTGATGCAAAAGCATCACCTTTTTTATTTAAATACCATCACCGCCGATAAAGCTTTGCGAGCGACCATTAAACTGCTGATCCATATCTAAAGAAGGCTTGTCAGTTTGCGGACGACCGACAATTTTAGCCGGAACGCCAGCTACCGTGGTATGTGGGGGAACCGCTTGCAGTACCACAGAGCAAGAACCAATTTTAGCCCCCTCACCCACTTCAATATTACCTAGAATTTTGGCACCAGCACCAATCATCACACCTTCACGAATTTTCGGGTGACGATCACCACATTCTTTACCTGTACCGCCAAGTGTCACATCCTGCAAAATCGACACATCATTTTCCACCACAGCGGTTTCACCAATCACAATACCTGTCGCGTGATCCAACATAATACCGCGGCCAATTCGAGCTGCTGGATGAATATCGACCTGACAAGCCACTGATATTTGGTTTTGGAAATAAGTTGCCAAAGCGACACGCCCTTGTTTCCATAACCAATTGGCAACACGATATCCTTGCAATGCATGATAGCCTTTCAGGTAAAGCAGAGGCATCGAGTACATAGAAACCGCAGGGTCACGATTAACCGTCGCGCAAATATCACACGCCGCCGCTTCGGTAATGCTGCAATCAGCGGCAAAAGCTTCTTCAACCACCTCACGTACCGCCATGGCTGGCATCGACGCAGTGTTCAGCTTATTGGCTAATATGTAGCTCAATGCTGAACTTAAGCTATCATGCTTGATGATAGTAGCATGATAAAAACTAGCCAGCATCGGTTCTTGTTCTGATTGCTCACGCGCCTCTTTGACTATCGCTTGCCAAACTTTGAATTTTTCGCAATGTTTCATCGTTGGTTTATTACCCTTACCAATTCAATCCCTAGAGCGTCAATGTAGATTGCCGTGCGATGAGTCTCCTCACCGATACTATGGGCAATGAATTATCGTTCCGCTTTTTTATCGCGTGCCAGCAGATCTTGAGCCGCCATACGTGCGTCTTTACCTTGATACAACACTTGATAGATTTGTTCAACTATTGGCATCTCAACACCCATTCGCTGTGCTAGCACCCATACTTCTTTAGTATTGCGGTAACCTTCAACCACTTGGCCAATTTCTTGTTGAGCAGTATCCACCTCTTTGCCTTGTCCCAATGCTAAACCAAAACGACGGTTGCGTGATTGGTTATCAGTACAAGTCAGTACTAAATCGCCTAACCCAGCCATACCCATAAAAGTTTCCGCTTGGGCCCCCAGCGCAGCCCCCAAGCGACACATTTCCGCCAAACCGCGAGTGATTAACGCTGTACGAGCATTGGCACCAAAACCGATACCATCAGACATCCCGGCTCCAATTGCTATCACATTCTTAACTGCACCACCTAATTGCATGCCGATAAAATCACTATTGGCATAAACTCGAAACGTTTTGCTACAGTGGATTTTTTCTTGCAGCTCTTTCACAAACTGCTCATCAGGCGACGCAACAGAAATTGCAGTAGGCATGCCCATCGCTAGCTCTTTGGCAAACGTTGGACCAGACAATACCGCTAATGAATAATGATCGCCTATCACATCGTGTGCTACATCTTTTAATAAACGTCCCGTTTCCGGCTCCAACCCTTTGGTTGCCCAGCAGATCCGAGAGTTCTCTCTCAAATGCGGTTTGAGACTCTTCAAGACAATACCAAACACATGACTTGGTACCACAACCAATAGATCTCGGCTCGCTTGCACCGCTTTTTGTAAATCAGACTCGATAATTAGTGACGGTGGAAAATCAATATTGGGCAAAAACTCATGGTTAGCACGCTCAGCCTCAAGGCGAGCCATATGCTCAACTTCATGTCCCCAAAGAACAACATTTGCGCCATTACGCGCCAGAGAAATCGCCAGAGATGTACCGTAAGAACCAGCACCAATCACTGTCATTGCAATCTCTTTGCCGTAAATACTTTTAGGATCTGTCATTGTTTCGCCCATTAACTATTAGTGTATTTATTTTATACCTAAACCATTTTCAGTGTTGCTCTTAAACAATTTATAAAATGGCTTAGGTATCATTCTGCTGATGCTGCTTACCATTTATTAGCCTTGGGCAGTCAAACAAACTAAGCCTTGGTAATAAAAATTAAACAGAGACAAATAAAAAATGCACATCGCACCGCCAGTCTTTGGGATGCTTTGTGCATTTTTAATCATTAAGAGCCGTGAAAATAAACCGCCCCTTAAATGCTAACGCTGATAGCGATTAAGCCTCAGCTTGTTCACCTTGAGACGCTTGCTGTTGTAGATAGTTCATAAACAATGCATCAAAGTTAACTGGTGCAAGGTTAAGTTGTGGGAATGTACCCTTAACCACCAAGCTAGAAATAGTTTCACGAGCGTATGGGAATAGAATGTTAGGGCAGAATGCACCTAAACAATGAGCCAATTGGCCTGCTTCCATTTTATCTGCAGTGAAGATACCACCTTGTTGAACTTCGCATAGGAATGCGTTTTCTTCAGCATTTTTTACAGTAACCGTTAGACGCAGCACAACTTCGTATACACCTTCACCAAGCTCACGGCTTTGAGTGTCTAGATCCAGCTTCACATCTGGATTCCACTCTTTTTGAAACATCGTTGGTGAGTTTGGAGCTTCAAAAGAAACATCTTTTAGGAAGATACGTTGAATTGCGAAATTTTGTTGTGCGTCTTGTTGTGCTGCTTCAGCCATTGTTTAATCCTTAAATACTTACAAATTCTGTGTTGTCTTGAGACTAACCGAGCTAATTTTGAATGACTAGATGAACTCACTATTACGTGGAAAACATCACAACTCTTCAGGTTAAATGATGAATTTTCACTCAAGCAAGTTCAATTCTAGAGAACGACTGTCAGTGAATTACTTCTTGCCGCGAACCAATGGTAGGTTAGCTTCATTCCAAGCAACCAAACCGCTTTTCAATAGATTCACGTTTTCAAAACCAGCTTTAGCGAGTAAGTTTGCACTCTCTTGCGCAGTTTGACCCGTTTTGCATACAACAATGATTGGGTCTGACTTGCGATTTTCAAGGCTAGCAAAGTTACCTGCTTTAATATCCGACGGTAAAATGTGAACCGCATCAGTTATATGACCTTTTTTGAACTCTTCTTTAGAGCGAATATCAACAACCACACCATTGTCACGATTCATCAGATAAGTGGTTTGTGCTGCGGTGATTTCTTTGTATGCCGCAGTGGTCGATTTTACGATGCTCATAATTAAGGCAACGAGAATACCTACCCATGCCAAAGATAGAATCATATTTTGTTGGAAAAACTCGATGTACTCTTGCATATGTTGTGCTCTTGCAATGTGGGCTTAAAAACAGACAAGGAGTATAGCGAGGTTGAAGGCATGACGCGAGTGCTTAGACGGCAGAATAAACAAGTGTTGCATTTTTCCTCATTCATCAGGAGTGAATGAAGAAAAATACCGAGATTCAAATTAAGCAATTGGAAATGGGAAAGCCGTCACTTTATCGATGTGATCTTGACCAAGCGCCAACATAATCAAGCGATCAATCCCTAAAGCCACACCTGCACATGCAGGTAAGCCCGCTTTTAATGCTTCAATTAAATGATAGTCAATAGGCTGCTCGGCAAGTCCCATCGCGTGACGTTTTTGGTTATCCGCTTCAAAACGTGCCAATTGCTCTTGTGGGTTATCCAGCTCATGAAAACCGTTAGCAAGCTCAATCCCTTTAAAATAGACTTCGAAGCGATCCGCAACACGAGGATCTTGCACATTAATTTTTGCCAATGCCGCTTGAGAGGCGGGGAAATCATAAACAAATGCGGGCGCTTGTTGACCAATTTTCGGTTCAATGCCGATACTAAATAGCAGCTGTAATAACGTATCTCGGTCTTCTTCTGGCTGCGCAATATCGTTCAGACCAAGCGTACTAGCAACGCGTTTAAGCTCCGTCATCGAAGCATCTAAAGGACAAACACCGAGCACTTGAATAAAGGCTTGCTGATAAGTCATGCGTTCAGCCATCGCACATTGCAGAACAAGCTGCAACAACGTATCCATTTCATCCATAAGATCATGGTGGTTAAACCCAATTCGATACCATTCCAAGAGGGTAAATTCTGGGTTGTGGTATCGGCCGTTCTCTTCATTACGAAATGCTTTATTGATTTGATAAATAGAGCCACTACCCGCCGCCAACAAACGCTTCATATGAAACTCAGGGCTAGTCATAAAATGCAATCGACGCCCATCAGCGTAACCAGGGCCAATAAACTCTGTTTCAAAGGTTTGCAGATGGATATCAGTCACCGTGGCGTGACTCATCGCAGGAGTGTCGACTTCCAGCACGTCTCGCTCATCAAAGAATTGTCGGATCTGCTTGATGAGGCGGGCTCTTTGTCGCAGTTGTTGAATTGATGCGGTTGGCATCCAGTGTTGTTTGCTCATTTTTTGACTGATACACAAGTTGAAGTAAGGCAAATTCTACTCTGCTAAGAGCAAATTCCCAATCCGTACGTGATTATTATCACACAAAGAAAAATAATTATGCTTACACTTGCACTTCCGAAGCAAAAACCTAACAGAATCAATTTTTTCCTAACTAACCTCTTCTACACTAGCAGCACCAAAAGTAAGGCTTATTAGCTTTTAATTATAACAAGCGGAATTTCCGCATCACTCACTGGAGGATAACTGTGCAAATTATCACCACAGATATCGCAGTCATCGGCGCAGGCGGCGCTGGTCTTCGTACTGCAATTGCAGCAGCTGAAGCAAACCCTGATTTAGAAGTCGCTCTGATTTCAAAAGTCTATCCAATGCGTTCTCATACGGTCGCAGCAGAAGGTGGCTCAGCGGCAGTTATCAAGGAAGAAGATAGCCTAGATAACCACTTCAACGATACCGTTGGCGGTGGTGACTGGCTATGTGAACAGGATGTTGTTGAATACTTTGTTGCCAATTCGACGCGCGAAATGGTGCAAATGGAGCAATGGGGCTGCCCATGGAGCCGTAAAGAAAATGGTGAAGTCAACGTACGCCGCTTTGGTGGTATGAAAGTTGAACGCACCTGGTTTGCGGCAGATAAAACCGGCTTCCACATGCTTCACACTCTCTTCCAAACTTCAATGAAATATCCACAAATCAACCGCTTTGATGAGTACTTTGTGGTTGATCTGCTTGTTGAAGACGGTGAAGTACAAGGCCTTATCGCCATTCACATGTCTGAAGGTGAATTGGTTACTATTAAAGCGAAATCTGTTGTATTGGCAACCGGTGGCGCAGGGCGTGTTTACCACTGTAATACCAATGGCGGTATCGTAACAGGTGACGGCATGGCGATGGCTTATCGTCACGGTGTTCCTCTGCGCGATATGGAATTTGTTCAATACCACCCAACAGGCTTACCGGGTACTGGTATTTTGATGACCGAAGGTTGTCGTGGTGAAGGCGGTATTATCGTCAACAAAAATGGCTACCGTTATCTGCAAGATTACGGCATGGGCCCTGAAACTCCCGTTGGTCAGCCAAAAAACAAATATATGGAACTGGGTCCTCGCGATAAAGTTTCTCAAGCGTTCTGGCATGAACAGCAAAAAGGCAACACCATCAAACACCCACTGGGTGATGTAGTGCATCTTGACCTTCGCCACCTAGGTGAAGAGTACTTACAAGAACGTCTACCGTTCATTTGTGAGCTAGCTAAAGCTTACGTCAATGTCGACCCAGCCAAAGAGCCGATCCCAATTCGCCCTACCGTGCACTACACCATGGGTGGTATTGAGACCGATGGTCAATGCGAAACGCGTATTAAAGGTCTATTTGCGGTCGGCGAATGTGCATCCGTTGGTCTTCATGGTGCAAACCGCTTAGGTTCAAACTCTCTTGCTGAATTCGTGGTATTTGGCCGCGTTGCTGGTGAACAAGCGGTGAAACGCGCTGCTGAATTTAAAGGTTGGAACGATGAATCTATCGCTAAACAAGTGAAAGCGGTTGAAGAGCGTATTGCAGCCCTAATGAACCAAGAAGGCGATGAAAACTGGGCTACTATCCGCACTGAAATGGGTCACACCATGGAAGCAGGTTGTGGTATCTACCGCCAAGAAGATTTAATGCAAGCGACGATCGATAAAATCACCGAGCTTAAAGAGCGTTACAAGCGCATCAGCATCAAAGATAAAGGCAAAGTATTCAACACTGACTTGCTTTACGCGATTGAAGTTGGCTACGGCTTAGAAGTTGCCGAAGCGATGGCGCACTCTGCGATTTTACGTAAAGAGTCTCGTGGTGCTCACCAACGTTTGGATGAAGGTTGTACAGAACGTGATGACGTCAACTTCCTGAAACACTCTTTGGCTTTCTACCAACCAGATGCAGCGCCAACCATCGATTACAGCGATGTGAAAATCACCAAGTCACAACCGAAAGCGCGTCTATATGGTGAAGCCGCAGAACAAGCGGCCGCGGCAGAAAAAGCCGCCGAAGACAAACGCGCAGAGGAGCAAAAATAATGTCAGCAAATCGTATTCAAAAAGTAGATATTTTACGCTACGACCCAGAAGCGGATGCTGAACCGCATCTACAAGCCTTTGAAGTACCCTTTGATGAAACCATGTCAGTACTCGACGCCATTGGCTACATCAAAGATCACCTAGATAAAGACCTCTCTTACCGTTGGTCTTGCCGCATGGCGATTTGTGGTTCATGTGGTGTGATGGTGAATGGTGTACCAAAACTGGCTTGTAAGAGTTTCCTACGTGACTACCCGAATGGGGTCAAGATTGAGCCATTAGCCAACTTCCCTATCGAAAAAGATTTAATTGTTGATATGACGCCGTTCATCGAACGTCTTGAAGCGATTAAACCTTACATTATCGGTAACGACCGTAAACCTGAAGATGGCACCAACCTGCAAACGCCAGAGCAAATGGCAAAATACAAACAGTTCGCAGGATGTATCAACTGTGGTCTTTGCTACGCAGCTTGCCCTCAGTTCGGTTTAAACCCTGAGTTCATTGGCCCTGCAGCATTAACACTTGCGCATCGCTATAACTTAGACAGCCGCGACAATGGTAAAGCTGAACGTATGAAGCTTATCAATGGTGATAACGGTGCTTGGGGTTGTACCTTTGTTGGTTATTGCTCTGAGGTCTGCCCAAAACACGTAGACCCTGCAGCAGCAGTAAACCAAGGTAAAGTAGAGTCTTCGATGGATTTTGTCATCGCGATGCTAAAACCTGATGGTTCAACTAGCCATTCAGACAAAGATTCAGGGGAGGCGTAATCATGAGTAACCGTAAACCTTATGTACGTGAGATGAAGCGTACTTGGTGGAAAGATCATCCTTTCTACCGCTTCTACATGATGCGTGAAGCCACTGTTTTACCTTTGATTCTATTTACCCTATTCCTAACTTTCGGTTTGGGTTGTTTGGTCAAGGGTCCTGAAGCGTGGCAAGGCTGGCTGAGCTTTATGGCAAACCCAATTGTGGTTGCCATCAACATCGTCGCTTTAGCGGGCAGCTTGCTGCATGCTCAAACCTTCTTCAGCATGATGCCGCAAGTAATGCCTATTCGCCTGAAAGGTAAGTTAGTCGACAAAAAAATCATCGTACTCACTCAGTGGGCAGCGGTGGCGTTTATTTCTCTCATCGTTCTGATTGTGGTGTAAGGAGCTTATAGTAATGAATAACAATTATAAGGTAAATCGCACCCCAAAACGTTCTGACGAACCTGTTTGGTGGGGACTATTTGGTGCCGGTGGTACATGGTTTGCTATGATCACGCCAATCACTATTTTAGTGTTGGGTATCCTAGCGCCACTCGGCATTATTGACGAACAAGCCATGAGCTATGAACGTGTTGCAAGCTTTGCGACTAGCATTATCGGTGCACTGTTCATCATTGGCACATTAGCGCTACCAATGTGGCATGCCATGCACCGTGTTCACCACGGTATGCATGACTTGAAATTCCATACTGGTATCGTTGGTAAAATAGCTTGTTACGCTTTTGCTGGTTTAATTTCAGCCCTAGCCGTTGTATTTATCTTCATGATTTAATCCAACGCTTATGCGATAAAAACAAAAAAGCTGATGAGAAATCATCAGCTTTTTTATTTGTTTGTCGTTCACTGTAAATATCAAATAGTTCAGCGACAAAAAAGGCCGCAACCGCGACCTTCTTAGCGTTAAGTAATGATTTACTTAACACGACCTACATATTCACCAGAGCGAGTATCAACTTTGATCACTTCACCAATGGTAATAAATAGTGGAACGCGAACTACAGCACCAGTAGTCAATGTTGCTGGTTTGCCACCCGTACCCTGAGTGTCACCTTTTAGGCCAGGATCGGTTTCTGCCACTTCTAGTTCAACAAAATTCGGTGGTGTAACCGCAATTGGGTTACCGTTCCAAAGTGTTAACATACAAGTGTTGTTTTCTACCAACCACTTAGCGCTATCACCAACCGCTTTTAAGTCTGCAGCGATCTGCTCAAAGGTTTCTGCATTCATAAAGTGGTAGAATTCACCGTCGCTATATAGATAATCTAGGTCGATATCCATAACGTCAGCCACTTCAACTGAGTCACCCGATTTAAATGTTTTTTCCAGAACTTTGCCAGAAAGCAGTTTACGGATTTTTACACGGTTGAATGCTTGACCTTTACCTGGTTTCACATACTCGTTTTCGAGAATGACACAAGGCTCATTATCAAGCATAATTTTGAGACCGCCTTTAAATTCATTCGTGCTAACAGTAGCCATTTTTTCCTCTTACCATTCTTCGAGTTAAATTCAATGCCGCACATAATAACCCGAAAAGTCGAATCTGTTGAGCAAAACTGGCTCCAACAGTTAACGAATGCGATCTCAAACCCTGCAGATTTATTACAAATACTGGAGATCGATCCTTCACTTTGGCAAAACGGCTTTGAAGCTCGCAAGCTTTTCGCCCTACGAGTACCACAAAGTTTTGTTGAACGTATGGAAAAAGGGAACCCTTATGATCCACTGTTGCGCCAAGTGCTTCCGCTCAGCGAAGAATTTGAATGGCATCAAGGCTATTCAACTGACCCACTTGAAGAGCAAAATAACGCGATTCCAGGTTTGCTGCATAAGTACAAAAACCGAGCACTGATGATCGTAAAAGGCGGATGTGCGGTGAATTGCCGATACTGCTTCCGTCGTCACTTTCCCTACCAAGAGAATAAAGGCAGTAAAACGGTTTGGCAGCAAAGCTTGGATTATATTGCCGCACATCCTGAATTGAATGAAGTCATTCTATCTGGTGGCGATCCACTGATGGCAAAAGATCACGAGCTTAAATGGTTGATCGATGCGATTAGCCAAATTCCACACATCAAACGCTTACGTATTCACTCGCGCTTGCCTGTCGTGATACCGGCGCGTATTACCGACTCGTTATGTGAGTTACTGCAAGATACTCGCTTGCAAGTCATTCTCGTCACGCACATCAACCACGCTAACGAAATCAACCTTGAGCTTAAACAGCAAATGAACCGTCTGCGTGCTATTAATGTCACCCTACTAAACCAAGGCGTACTACTTAAAGGGGTCAATGACAGCATCAAAGCGCAAGTTCAATTAAGCGAAACATTATTTGATGCTGGCATCCTGCCCTATTACCTGCACGTATTAGACAAAGTTCAAGGCGCGGCACACTTTTTTGTTTCAGACCAACAAGCTAAAGACATTATGGCCGGTGTTATCGAACAAGTTTCTGGTTACTTAGTTCCTAAATTAACACGAGAAATTGGCGGTCGTTCAAGTAAAACACCACTCGATTTGCATTTAGAATAGATAAATAATTGCACTGACAAATCACTGTCTCTCGCCATAAATTTTACTTATCTAGACAAACAAAAGCTTTTGTTCGATCAATATTCGCTTTCTCTGCATACTCGACGTTTTTTAGGAGGTCAGCATGCAACCCATCGAACAACTTCTCAATCTTGGACCTTTTAGTTGGCCAGCTCTGCTTTGCTGCGCACTCAATGGACTATTAATCGGTATTGAACGCCAAACTAGGGGGAAACCGGTAGGCATTCGAACCTCGATATTAATTATTTCTGGTACATACTTTTTCCTGGCGATGGGGGTATCTTTGTCACCGAATACACTCGACCAGGCTCGAGTCCTTGGACAGATCATCACTGGGGTTGGCTTTTTGGGCGCAGGGGTGATGATGACTCAAGATGGTAAGATTCATGGTGTGACCTCTGCGGCCGTTATTTGGGTACTCGCTTCGCTTGGTTTGATGATTGGCCTTGGGTACTTGCAACAATCCGTGATTATCACCATTTTAGTACTGAGCGTACTTTACGGAGTAGATAAAGTTGAGAATAGCTTTAAAAGCCTGCGCCGCGGTGTACATCAAAAGTTTCAAAACAGGAAATCATCGCATCTATTAAATAAAAAGCGTATAGAACAATAAAAATAAACAATGGGAACTAGATAGAAAATGCCAGAACCTTCATTCTGGCATTTTTATAGAATCAAAAACTAGAATTTACCATCTTTGTTACTATTTAATTAACCAATTCCCATCCGATATGATCATGTGGTGCGGCTTCACCAGCATTAATCCACCACTTACTGCGATACTCTAAGTTATTAAATGGGTCTACCACTACAGTTCCAGCGTTAGGATAAGCCGTAAAATTATTCCAAACACCTTCAAGTGCCGCTTCTGGCTCACTAAATTCAGTTTCATAAATATTACAATCTGATTCCGTTGGTGCTACGGTAATTTGAATTGTCGGTTCATTACTTGGAGTAAAGTTATCAACAGTTTCAGCAAAAACAGAGCCAAATTCCGCCGAGCACTCCTGACCTTGATACGATAAAGTGACCATTGAAGCATCCAGTGGCAGCATTGTATGCGCATTTGGTGTTGCCCAACCATTAACTAAAATCGTACCATCTGCACTTCGAACTACCATGTTCATTGAGTCTGACAAGACAGACTTATCCACGTAAACGGGAATAAACTTAGTTGCGTCAATAGCACCTTGCTCACCGAAAGTCCGCACAGGAACGCTAGTCAATACCGCTTCAAGAACTTTACCAAAATGCTTCGCGTATTTGATTTTGTTATCAACTTGCTCATTTTCAAAAACGTTGCGAACAGCTCTGGTTATTGTTTGAATTTCTTGGTTTGAATAAAAACCATAATTTTTCAATAGCTGGATATAACCGCGCAAATCATTCCATGTTAACGATGCATTGTAAATTTTACCAGATTCAGAAAGTTGTTTAGAAACATCTGGGATCTGACGAATATAGCGAGAACCAAAGTCATTTTGCTTTGTAAAGCAAGTCCAGTCATTTTCTAAATCCTGAGTGACGTTCATGCAGTGTTGGAAAGTCGCTTCATTTTTTAATGGCTGATCTTTCGCAGCGTAAGGACCACGGTTATACATAAAACTTAATAACATGGAGAGTGCATCAGGGTCCTTTGCACCTTGCAAGAATTCATGGATACGGTTACCAGGTTCATTTTGCGCTGTTTCATTTTGTTGCCAAGAAAAAGCTCCCGTATTAATTGCAACAGCAGAAGCATTATAATAGGCACTGGTAATTGCAGAACCCAAAATATTACGGGCAGGCCCGTTATTAGAACTAATGGTATTTTCAGGATCCATAGCGGCAAATACGGCAGGGAACCCACCTTCAGCGGCACCTTGAAGCTCAGACCAAGCACTGCCAGGATATTCCACCTGCAGAACGCCATCATCATCACCATCACCCATTTCCGCAGAGGGTAAATCATCACCTAATGAGCTTTCTTGTAGTGCTTTCGAAACATAATAGTTTGGACCCATATTTCTTTTGAAATATTCGCCAAATGATTCACCGGTCGCAAATGGTTTATCTAAGTCGAAAGTACCATTTTCTTTTTTTAGACCATATTGAATTTGAACCATACTCTGCATAGAGGCGTGAGCAAATGCCATTGCCCATAATTTATGCTCCAGTATTTTCCGATTAGAATCGGAATTCAATAAATTCAAGCTGACTTTATTTGGATAATTTTTTTTCCAGTTAATTTCACGTTGATCACATGTCGTTGGGTCTAAAATCAATTTATCGCCTTGAGCCTTAATATTACAATGATAATTCACTGTAGTTTGATCGGCCAATTTAAGACTATAATCAACGTTACCACTCTTAGTTGGCAATAATGCTTGATATTGTTCTAACGTAATAGACTCAGCAGAAATTGCACTCGTACAAAATAAAGCCGAAGCAATGCAAAAAGTTAACCTAGATAGTTTCATTTTATTTCCTAAAAATGTAATTTTAATTAACAGTTTAAATTCAAACTAACTCACATTAGATAGAAAAATAACTTTCAATAAAACAGAGCACTCGCCAATACCATTAAAAATCATAACTAGTATATTTTTATCGCAAACAGTACGATACCAATGTGAAAAAATGGCACAATAAAGATAGTGGGAAATAACAATGCTGCTAACAAAACGTTAGCAGCATCAAAAAATTGCTTACTATTTTATATTAACTTAGAAAATAAATAGTTATTTAGCAAAGTTAATTATAGGAAAACATTTAAAAAAACCATTGTCAGCACAGTTGATCAAACCAATTTGTACACCTTCAATTTTGGTTGTTTTATTGAATACGCCAACTTGAACCGTAGAGATTTCAGAGAAGTTAGCAGCACCAACATCAACCATGGTATTGCCTTCAGAATAGTTAACAAAGCTCACGTTCGCACCACGTACATCATTCGTTACGTTCACAGCACCGATGTTTGCCCCCGAAGCGGTTCCTGTATTCCAGTTAAGGAATCCCAGTGATGCGCCCGTCATGTCTTGGTTGACTTTTGATGCACCAAAAAAACCAAGGTTAACACCAGTAGTTGAATTAGTTTCAGAAAGTCCAATAATAGCCAAATCGACACCTTTTACTTCATCGACTTTGCCATAAAGCGCTGCAACGCGTAGACCTGATACAGCATTTTCATCTGGTGCATTAAAATTGTTGATAGAAGAAAACATAACTGGAGTTCCAGCCATGGCAACAGAAGATGATAAGGCCGCAGTAACAGCTAACATTGATAGCACTTTTTTCATAAATATCCCCACTGATAGATAAAACCTTACTATTGACTAAGTAAAGCCATTAAGTAATTGCCTAGCACAGAACGAAACTGCTTTCACCAAGCACTTAATTAAGAATCAACAACTCAGCCAATTTCCTTCCCCTCCAATGTAGGAGGTAACACTAAAAATGACAAGTCAAAGCCAGAAGTCTAAAATACCGCCTTCGAATAAACGTCAGAATTAAGACAATTATAAAAAACCGGAGCCAAGCTCCGGTTCTTTACATTAGTGGGGATGATGCAAAATTTACATCATGCCACCCATTCCACCCATGCCGCCCATATCAGGCATGCCAGCAGATTCTTTCTGTGGTAAGTCGGTTACCATCGCTTCTGTTGTGATCATAAGCCCAGCAACTGACGCAGCAAATTGCAATGCGCTACGAGTCACTTTGGTTGGGTCCAAAATACCCATTTCGATCATGTCGCCATACTCACCCGTTGCCGCGTTATAACCGTAGTTACCTTCGCCTGCACGTACATTATTTGCGACCACTGACTCTTCATCACCAGCGTTGGTCGTAATTTGGCGAATTGGCGCTTCCATTGCACGAAGTGCTACACGGATACCGACATTTTGCTCTTCGTTATCACCTTCAAGACCTGCCACTTTAGATGCCGCACGGATAAGCGCAACACCACCACCAGCGACTACGCCTTCTTCAACTGCAGCGCGAGTTGCATGTAACGCATCTTCTACGCGGTCTTTCTTCTCTTTCATTTCAACTTCAGTCGCAGCACCGACTTTTATTACAGCAACACCGCCTGCAAGTTTTGCAACGCGCTCTTGTAGTTTTTCTTTGTCGTAGTCTGAAGTTGCGTCTTCGATTTGTTGACGAATTTGAGCAACGCGGCCTTGGATAGCGGCTTCATCACCAGCGCCATCAATGATGGTTGAGTTCTCTTTCGTGATAGAGATGCGTTTCGCTTGACCTAGGTCTTCTAGTGTCACTTTTTCAAGCTCTAGACCGATCTCTTCAGAAATAACCGTACCACCAGTTAGCGTTGCGATATCTTGTAGCATCGCTTTACGACGGTCACCAAAACCAGGCGCCTTCACTGCAGCAACTTTCACGATACCGCGCATGTTGTTGACAACTAACGTAGCCAGAGCTTCGCCTTCCACGTCTTCAGCAATAATAAGCAGCGGACGAGAAGCTTTTGCAACAGCTTCTAATGTTGGTAGCAACTCACGAATGTTCGAGATTTTCTTATCAACCAGTAAGATAAATGGGCTTTCTAGTTCAACACTGCCCGCTTCTTGGTTGTTGATGAAGTATGGTGATAAGTAACCACGGTCAAATTGCATACCTTCGACAACATCAAGTTCGTCTTGTAGTGCTTGACCTTCTTCAACGGTGATTACACCATCACGACCTACTTTTTCCATTGCTTCAGCAATGATGTTACCTACACTCGTGTCAGAGTTGGCAGAAATAGTACCTACTTGAGCAATCGCTTTAGTGTCAGCACATGGTACAGACAGCTCTTTCAATGCTTCAACTGCTGCGATAACCGCTTTATCGATTCCGCGCTTAAGATCCATCGGATTCATACCCGCAGCAACTGCTTTTAGGCCTTCAGTGATGATCGCTTGCGCCAACACTGTTGCCGTCGTTGTACCGTCACCCGCCGCATCATTCGCTTGCGAAGCAACTTCTTTCACCATTTGAGCGCCCATGTTCTGGAACTTGTCTTCCAGCTCAATTTCACGCGCTACAGAAACACCATCTTTGGTGATGACAGGCGCACCAAAAGATTTATCTAAAACAACATTACGCCCTTTAGGACCAAGCGTTACTTTTACTGCGTCAGCTAGAACGTTGACACCTTCTAGCATTTTAATTCGTGCGTCGTTACCAAATTTAACGTCTTTAGCAGCCATCTTTAATTTCCTTTTCTTAATTCTGTTTTAATCAATCGTTTTTGAATTAGAGCAAAAATTACTCAATGCGCACTCTTACTCGACAATCGCCATAATGTCGCTTTCAGACATAATGAGCACTTCTTTACCGTCGATCTTTTCAGTTTTAGTGCCGTAGCTTTCAGCGAAGATAACAGTATCACCCACTTTAACATCCAGTGGTTGAACCGAACCGTTCTCTAGAATGCGGCCTTTACCTACTGCTACGATGGTTCCGCGAGTTGATTTTTCTGCGGCTGAACCAGTTAGAACAATGCCACCAGCAGATTTAGATTCAACTTCTTGGCGTTCAACGATAACTCGGTCGTGTAATGGACGAATGTTCATCGGTCGTCTCTCCTGATTTTATTTTCCGTGAGGTTTATGAAAGGCTGATTACTCAGCTCGTGACAGATATGTGGGGGGTGGTAAGTGCAATCCCAAGGGGGAAATAAGAATTTTTTGTGACGAAATTAACGAATTGGTCGTCAATAACTCATTAATGCGCACAAAACTAAACACTTACCTATGCGGCATAGTAAATGATTTGCTTTATTAACCTGCTTCTTCATAATAGATAAAGTTATGAGAGGAATACGATGAAAACCATTGATAGAATACTCCAAACCTTAAAACGTGATGGCGCAGTAACCGCAAAGCAATTAGCCGATGACTTAGGTATCACCACCATGGGGGCTCGTCAGCACCTACAAAGTTTGGAAGATGATGGCATTCTTACTTTTCACGATGTGAAAGTAAAAGTCGGGCGTCCTACTCGTCATTGGTCATTGACTCAAAAAGGCCATGATCAATTCGCAGATCGTCACGGAGAACTCACCATCCAAGTGATTGATGCGGTTGAACATTTGTTCGGTAAAGAGGGGCTTGCCAAGGTGGCCGCTGAACGCGAGGCTCAAACATTGGCGCAATATCAACAAGCGTTAATCAACTGCAAAAATTTAGAAGATAAATTGAATACCTTGGTTACCCTACGTGAGCAAGAAGGCTATATGGCGGAATTGGAATCAACGGAAGATGGTTTCATGTTAATCGAGAACCATTGTCCTATCTGCAAAGCCGCAACCCGCTGCCCTAACCTTTGTAGATCAGAACTGAATATCTTCCAAACACTGCTCGGTAGCGAACATTGCATTGAGCGGAGTGAGCATATTATTCAAGGTCAACGTCGTTGCACCTATAAAATTACCACTCGCTAGCATTGTCTCACATTTAAGAATTGCGCATTTCGTTCCAACACAGCACTCGTTCCTCAGTTATGCTTTGGGTGTGTTGATAAAATAATCAACATACCCAAATGTAAAGGAGTGACATATGGTGCCCCCTCAAAAACAGGCTTTACCCTCTTTTGATGAACTGGTTGAACTTGCACAGCACAACCCAGAAGCCTTTACACAACTAAAAAAAGACATTTGTGAGGAGTTGATTCTCTCTGCTTCGTTCAATATGCAAGATAGACTTTGGGCTCAACAAAGCCACATTGATTTAGTCGTCAGCCAGTGCAAAAATCCCATTCACGCTAACGTCACCTTAATGCGCGAGCTTAGTCAACAGATGATAAAATTCCAAAATGCCTTAGATGGTGAATCTGAAAAAGAGAAAGTTAGCGCCGAAATCGTACCTTTCACACCTCGCGATAATGGATGGCGATAAACTTAAGCTGGCTCACAACGCCTGCTTAAGTTTAATCAAGTTTGAGCTCATTCTGCTTCAGGCCCATAGGCATTACTGCCTGGCGAACCTTTCATAAATCCACACTCAACCAGTATCCATACTCCGCATACTAGTGCGACTAGAGAAACCAAGGCTTCCATCATACCGGCTTGAGCCGCCACATCGGCATTGCCAATTGGCATCGTCATACGTCCCAAAACCAGCGGAACATTGAGCACTAACCACCACACTGACTTGTTTCGATCATGCCAACGCTTTGTTGTGATAGCCAAGTCAGGAATGAGCACAATCAACAAAAACACTGGCAAGATAAGGTAAGCAATATTGGGAAATATCTTATTAGCGACGGTAGCGAAACCGATAATCAACGCATAATAAGTGACGTTCCATAGCCAAAAAGTTTTTCGACCAATACGGCCTTGAAATGAAAATAGCAGTTCTTTAATCGACATTTTATTACCTAACAATGATTCATTTAACCTTAACTCAGATTAGAGATGAGGTTAATTTACGACCTTCTGGAAACTGTCTTTATCCATGTCTCGTACATTGATGGTCAAGCTTCTTACTTGACTAGCTTGCTGCTGCAAAACTTCCATCAACTGACGAGATAAGTCACGCTTTTGTTCTGGCGTTCTACCTGACAGTAATTCAAAACTAATATGAATAAAATCAACACTGTCACCCTCTTCACCAATAAACCAATGGTGGCAGCGCAACGCACGAGATTTAACCGAATCAGCATCAAATAACCCGCACTTCAGAGCCACATGGTGCAGATCTTCCAACAAACCTTGAACATTAACACGTTCATCTACCGAGTTTGAGTATTCCATAACAAGATTTGGCATTTGCATTCCTTTTATCGGTTATCTGATCTGTCATACGGAGTTAACCGTTTAGCATGATAAGTATTCTTTCGGATTATGGGTATAGCAACTAATCGAGCAAAATCCGAGTGATAGGCTACTATTCTGCCGATGGGATCACTGACAAGCTGCACAGACCATTGATGAAGATCCAATAAAGTCATGACTCGCATCATGATCTGCTGAGTTTTATCTGTTATATTCTTTCGCAATCACGTTTATTTTTTTACATTCATTGGCTTTAATATTTGATAATTAATGGAGATATTCCTATGCGTCATCCTGTAGTTATGGGTAACTGGAAACTAAACGGCAGCAAAGAAATGGTTGTTGAACTACTAAACGGTCTTAACGCTGAACTTGAAGGCGTTACAGGCGTAGACGTAGCAGTTGCTCCACCTGCACTATTTGTAGACCTTGCTGAGCGTACGCTTACTGAAGCTGGTAGCGCGATCATCCTAGGTGCTCAAAACACTGACCTACACAACAGCGGTGCATTCACTGGCGACATGTCTCCAGCTATGCTTAAAGAGTTTGGTGCAACTCACATCATCATCGGTCACTCTGAGCGTCGTGAATACCACAATGAATCAGACGAGTTCGTTGCTAAAAAATTCGCATTCCTAAAAGAAAATGGCCTAACGCCTGTTCTTTGTATTGGTGAGTCTGAAGCACAAAACGAAGCTGGCGAAACAGTGGCAGTATGTGCACGTCAACTTGACGCTGTTATCAACACTCAAGGCGTTGAAGCTCTTGAAGGCGCTATCATCGCTTACGAACCAATCTGGGCTATCGGTACTGGTAAAGCGGCTACAGCTGACGATGCACAACGCATTCACGCTCAAATCCGTGCTCACATTGCTGAGAGATCTGAAGAAGTTGCGAAAAACGTTGTGATCCAATACGGCGGTTCTGTTAAACCTGAAAACGCAGCAGCTTACTTTGCACAACCAGACATCGACGGTGCTCTAGTTGGCGGCGCAGCGCTTGACGCGAAAAGCTTTGCAGCTATCGCAAAAGCGGCAGCTGAAGCGAAAAACGCATAATTATTACGATCATCGTATTTCTTTAATTAAAAAAGGTCAGCTCTGCTGGCCTTTTTTATTGGCTAACATTCCCAACCTAGCCGCTAAGATCATAATCTTGTATCCTATCGTTTTGCCTACCAAGCCTGTCAGTTATGCACCAACCCGCAAGCAACGATAAACACGGCCTACTTACAGCCCCCATTTCCGATGTGTTGCGTCAAATGACGATTCCGATGATTTTCGGTTTAGTCGCTATTTTGATGTTTAACTTGGTCGATACTTTTTTTATCTCACTACTTGGTACTCAATCTCTTGCCGCCATTAGCTTTACCTTTCCGGTCACCTTTGCCATTAATTGCATTACTATGGGCATTGGTATTGGTTTATCCACCAGCATTGGACGCTTGCTTGGACAAGGCGATGCACAAAATGCCGCGCGTTTTTCTAGCCATGGGGTCTTACTGGCCGTCATATTAGTGACGATCGCCTCCGCGATCGGTTTGCTTACCATTGAACCACTATTTTTACTACTTGGAGCAACGCACGAGCTCATTCCTCTCATTAAGCAGTATATGCAAGTATGGTATCTGACCATTCCGCTATTGGTGGTACCAATGGCTGGCAACAGTGCGATTCGCGCGACAGGCGATACCAAAACACCGGCTAAAATAATGATGTTATCAGGCTTAATTAATGGTGTGCTCGACCCACTACTGATTTTTGGTTACGGGCCATTTCCTGAGTTAGGTATTCAAGGTGCGGCAATTGCAAGCGCCTTTAGTTGGTTAGGTGCTTTATGTGGTTCGTTTTACGTATTAGTCACAAGAGAGCGACTCTTAGCTTGGCCCTATTTGCCAACTTTATGGCATGATTGGAAACAGATATTAAAGGTAGGTACCCCCGCCGCTCTTTCCAATGCGATGAACCCGCTGTTGGGAGCACTATTGATGATAATGCTTGCCAGCCATGGAACAGCCGCAGTCGCTGCCTATGGTGCTGCGCAACGTATCGAATCGATTTTAATTTTGGTGTTGATGTCTTTAACGTCTGCACTTACGCCTTTTATGGCACAAAATATTGGAGCCAAAAATACACAACGCAGCTTTGCAGGTTTATTTATGAGTATGCGTTTCTCGGTTGTTTTCCAATTGATGATTTTCGCAATGATGGTGCCACTGAGCATCCCTTTAGCTGCACTATTTTCACAAGAACAGTCAGTACGCGATCTTCTATGGCATTACTTACTCGTTGTCCCCTTTAGCTACGGCTTCCAAGGCATTGTGATGATGCTGATTGCTGGTTTAAACGCACTGCATAAACCAATACGAGCCTTTCAATGGAGCTTTATGCGGTTATTTGTATTTACCCTGCCAACAGCTTGGTTAGGTTCTTATTGGTATGGTGTTGAAGGGCTATTTATTGGCATTGCGCTAGGGAATGTTTCAGGCGGTATACTAGGCTATGTCTACGCGCTGCGTTTACGGCGCAACTGTCAACCGATAACTCAGTAATAGAGCCTCCAGTCGATGGCTTTATTTTAGTTCAATCGATACCAATTAAGTCAATATCGTTCTATACCCAAACCACTTGGAGTTGCAGGTAGGCGGTAAGTGAGTAAATCCCCATGAGCATAAACGAACTATGTGAGTGGGGTGAGCAAACGTAGCCAGCACCGCTGCGGCTTCAAATAGAAAAGGATATAAGCTTACATATGCATACAAAAAACAATACGGAACTTTATATAACAGTCATCAATGGCCATGCTAACGATATTTTACCCATGAATCGACAGCGAATTTAATAAACAATTATAACCAATACACACCAACGACCACCAACACCAACAGACATCCAAATATTACTCGCTTTGCTCTCTTGTTGAATGGATCTTTAGTAGAGCAATAACAACAAACGTTTATTTCTGACGAAAGCAGCTCATGGCACGCCTTACAATAATTTAATTGCATAACGAGCATCCTATATAGGTGATTATGGAGATTTCATTATACATATACGCTCTAGTAAGGAATTAAAAAAAAATTATTTTGGGGCTGCGCTGCAAATAAATTATGTTGTGTAAATTTTGATAATCTCCGTTATTGATTTGCACTTAAGGTGACCAAACCTCCACAATAGAAATAAAAGCATTTAAAAACAAACAATTAAAAGCATTCATTAAGCATGAACTTCAAACATGCTTGGACAACTAAGATCATTCACCCTCATCGTTACCAACACGATTAATCAACCACTTTGCAACATAAACCAAACAAAAAGTATGATTTTTTCATTTTACCTCCCTAAAAAATTAAGATATTTTGGGTTGTTTTTTTAATATTAAATAAATCGGAAATGGGTAAAGTGAGAAAATTAATTTTAATGCTATGTTTAATATTAAATTCCAATTCATTGATGGCAAATAATAAACTTACTACAACAGAAATAAATGAGCTATCCAATATAAACATAGAATTCGAAAATAAATACAATAATGCAAATATTGACAACCTAACTAAAAATTACAATAAGTTAAAGTCAGAAGTTCAAAGTATTAAAGAAAAAATCGATGATAACAAATATCATATTGCTGATAGTATGGAACTGATTCAGAGAGAACTGATTTCTGGAACTTCTAATGACGACCTTATATCCTCATTGAAAAATGCATCATCTTCTATAAAAGAATTAAATGAACAACTCAATGAAAGTGAAAGCAAGTTAGAAATATCGCATCGTGATATGGAAAAGTCCAAAGGTTTATTATTGATAATAGAAAAGATAAAAAACCAAAAGATACTAGAACTATATAATAGAATAAAAACCAGATTAATCAATGAAGAATCAATCCTACATGAGCAAGAATACAGTGGAAAAATAAAATGTGGTTCCCGCGAAACAATTAGCTTGTGCATAGAAAGAAATCGACGTTCTATAGAGCAATCTTTTTCTTTAATGAATGGTGATATTGATTCTATAAAGATCAAATCTTTTGACTTTGTTGATGCATCTCTAGATATGCAAGGTGTTCTTAAATATAGCGTAAACACCAAATACACAAAGTTATTTTCGAAAGCAGATGAAAAAGCGATTAGAAAAGAACTTGGGCTTAACAAACACTTTTTATTGTTAACATCTAATGACGAAAATACTGAATATTATGTAAATAATGAATTCGCAGGCAAGGGAAAAGTCGTTGAATTTAGCGGTACTTTTTCTGGTGTTATCGATATTTTAGCCAAAAATGGCGATAAGAAAGAATCAATAAAGACAACTTCTTACTCGAAAAATGAATATCACTTTAAATTCTCGACTAGAAACGATAGTAAAGTTACAACTTCAAGTTACTCGGAGCAAGAGCAAGAGCAAGAGCAAGAAAATAAAACGCAAGAAGCAGCACATTCAAATGACGATACATCAGACATTGGTGTGGACTTAAATAAATTTCTAGATCCAATAAACATAATAGTATATGAAGATAACAAATTCTTTTATATACAACCTAAAATATATAAGGAAATAGAAAAGATCCCACTGCAAGACACAATTGCAGAATCAACGAACTATTGTAAAGAAAATTTTGATGCACTCCTAGTCACAGCTGATGATTTAAATTATTTAGATAACCAAAAATCTCTACCTGAAGGACAGTTCTGGACGTCAAAAGAAGAAAATAAGCCGAGTTCGGAGAAAAAACAATTTATCTGCAAGATGCCAAAAGTCGAGGTTACTGAACGTTTTAAAGATTAAACGTACAGGGGATGGAAACTGTAAAAAAGCCGACGCAATAAACGTCGGCTTTTTTGTGATTCAAATTAGAGCTAAAGATTACTCATCCACTTGATCGTCTTCATCTAAGTCCATTTCAACATTTAATGGCTCTTGCGACAAAATAATGCCAGTGTTGTCGGCGTAGAGGTAATCTTCAGGTAGGAAAGTCACGCTACCGAAATTGACCGCAACATCAACCTCACCGATACCTTGTGCAGAAGCACCAACAGGGATAGACGCTAGGGCTTGAATACCAATACTCATATCTTCAAGTTCATCGACTTCACGCACACAGCCGTAAACGACAATCCCTTCCCATTCGTTTTCTTCAGCAAGAGCCGCTAATTCCGCATCAATTAAAGCACGGCGCAGTGAGCCACCACCATCAATCAGTAGTACCCGGCCTAAACCATCTTGCTCTAGTACTTCACGGATCAACCCATTGTCTTCAAAACATTTAATGGTTGTTAGTTGGCCTGCAAATGAAGCGCTACCACCAAAGTTGCTAAACATTGGCTCCACAACATCGACTTGGTCGAGATAAATATCACATAACGCTGAGGTGCTGTATTCCATATCCGTTCTTCTCTTGCCGAAAATCATCTTCAACGAGTATATAGGGTCATTAAGTCATTGCAATGACAAGACACAATTAACTCGTCAGAGTTTGAGCTATAACAATTCCAACAAACAACAGGTTGGTGATAAGCGAACATTTCACCACAACCGGCATCATGGGCGCGATTTGCGCAGGCTTATCGCTCACCCACACCGCCTTACCATGCTTCACCACCACGACAATACTGAGTAAAAATGGCAAGCTAATCCACAGCGGGCTAGATTGCATAACGAGATACCCAGCAAAGGCTGTGACCGCTCCGGCCAATAACATAAAGTGGTATTGTTTAGCACGGGTTTGCCCTAAACGCACAGCTACGGTGCGTTTTCCACAGATTGCATCGTTTTCAATATCTCGCATGTTATTGATATTGAGAACGGCAACCGCCAATAAACCACAACCAAGCGCCGGTAAAAACAAGCTTGGCTCGATGTTTCCGGTATGCAAAAAATAAGTGCCCGAAACACCCAACAAACCAAAGAAGATAAAAACGGAAAGATCGCCCAAACCAACATAACCGTAAGGTTTGTTACCGACGGTGTAAGCAATAGCGGCAATAATAGCCAACACGCCGAGCCCCAGAAACGCCAGAATACTTTGTAAACTATCCAGCGCATAAAAAATAAGAACTAATCCTGATAAGACCGTAAGCACAATGTTAATCACCATCGCTTGCTTCATGTCAGTCAGTGTCACCGCTCCAGATTGAATGGCTCTCATGGGGCCTAATCGCGCCTCATTATCGGTGCCTTTTATCGCATCCCCGTAGTCATTAGCTAGGTTGGATAAAATCTGTAATAAGGTTGCGGTGAGCAACGCAAGCAAAGCAATGGGAGCAGAAAAGTGACCAGCAGAAAACGCCAATGCACTACCTGTTAAAATGGAAACTAGGGCTAGAGGGAGTGTTTTCGGTCTGGCGGCATCAAGCCAGATATGGAGCGAATTCTTCATGCAAAGTCATAACCTATGAATAATGTTGAGAGTATACGCTCAATTCCATGCCAATAAAAAGCCCGTCGTATTTGACGGGCTACAAGCTTATTTTGGAAAAACGCAGCTAATTAAAGAATAAAGCGGCTTAGGTCTTCATTTTCTACTAGCTCACCGAGGCGCATTTTCACGTAAGCGGCATCAATGGTCATTGACGAACCCGGCTTATCGGTGGCATCAAAAGAGATTTCATCCATCAAACGTTCCATTACGGTATGCAGACGACGAGCACCAATATTTTCAGTGGTTTCATTAACCTGCCATGCCGCTTCTGCAATTTGCGTAATCCCATCCTCGGTAAATTCAATATTTACATCTTCAGTTTTCATCAGTGCAATGTACTGCTCTGTGAGTGATGCTTTGGGTTCAGTCAGAATACGTTTGAAGTCGTGACTAGATAGCGCTTCTAACTCAACACGAATCGGCAAACGACCTTGCAGCTCAGGAATAAGATCAGAAGGTTTCGCCACTTGGAAAGCGCCCGAGGTAATAAACAAGATATGGTCGGTTTTTACCATACCGTGTTTTGTCGAAACGGTGCTGCCTTCGATCAATGGTAATAAGTCACGCTGCACCCCTTCACGAGAAACATCTGGGCCAGAACTTTCACCACGCTTACAAATTTTGTCGATCTCATCGATGAAAACAATACCGTTATTTTCAACGTTATAGATAGCTTGATCTTTCAACTCTTCTTGATTAACCAGCTTGGCGGCTTCTTCTTCGGTTAATGCTTTAAAAGCGTCTTTAATTTTGAGTTTACGCTTTTTCTTGGTGTCGCCAGCCAGGTTTTGGAACATGCCTTGTAGTTGGTTGGTCATCTCTTCCATGCCAGGAGGAGCCATGATCTCAACCCCCATTTGTGGCACAGCAACATTGATCTCAATTTCTTTATCGTCCAGTTTCCCTTCACGCAATTTTTTACGGAAAACCTGACGAGTGTTCGAGCTTTCTTCGCTTTTTTCGTTCTCACCCCAAGCATCACGAGCTGGTGGCAATAAAGCATCTAAAATGCGCTCTTCCGCTTGTTCTTGGGCACGAAATTGCACCTTTTCCATCGCCTGTTGGTGAGTCATTTTTACCGCAACATCGGTCAGGTCGCGGATAATGGTCTCAACTTCTTTACCTACGTACCCCACTTCGGTGAACTTGGTCGCTTCGACTTTAATAAAAGGCGCGTTAGCAAGCTTAGCCAGACGACGAGCAATTTCCGTTTTACCAACACCCGTTGGGCCAATCATTAAAATATTTTTAGGCGTGACTTCAACACGCAAGCTTTCTTCAAGCTGCATACGACGCCAGCGGTTACGTAATGCGATAGCAACGGAGCGCTTAGCTTTATCCTGACCAATAATGTGTCGATTGAGTTCATGGACAATTTCACGAGGGGTCATTTCAGACATAGTAGTTTCCTTAATTCTTTTACACTAAATACTATCTTTATTTTTCGACTGACTGTGGTTTTTCCAATAGCAGCTCAGTGGGAATTTCTAGTTCTTCGATAGTATGGAAATGGTTGGTGAACACACAAATATCGCCTGCAATTTTTAGTGCTTTTTCGGCAATTTCACGTGCGTCTAATTCGGTATTTTCTAACAGCGCTGTAGCAGCGGCTTGTGCAAAATTGCCACCTGAACCAATAGCAATCAAGTCGTTTTCTGGCTGAACAACATCCCCGTTACCAGTGATAATGAACGATGCAGTTTCATCTGCCACCGCTAAAATAGCTTCTAGCTTGCGCAAGGCTCGGTCGCTTCGCCAGTCTTTCGCTAGTTCAACCGCCGCTTTAGTCAGGTGACCTTGGTGCATTTGCAATTTGCTTTCGAAACGCTCAAACAGCGTAAAGGCATCAGCGGTGCCACCAGCAAATCCCGCTAGTACTTGGTTATTGTATAGACGACGAACTTTGCGGGCATTGCCTTTCATTACGGTATTACCGAGCGATACTTGTCCGTCACCCGCGATGACAACTTTATTATTACGACGTACAGATACGATAGTAGTCACGACAGGGCCTCTTATTTATTTTCTCGATGGAGTTGACAAATATATGAGGATGCGAAGAAAAGATTTCAAGTCGAAGAGGATAACTCACCGCAAGCAATAGCTAACTTACGGTGAGAATAATGTCTATTGCTGCTCTTTCCAGATAGCACAAGGCTCGATTTTAGCACGCTGCAATTTATGCTTATCGCGCTCAGCATCACGCTTAAATTTATACGGACCAAGCACAATACGATACCAACTGCTATCTTCCTTCTTGCGGATTTTACTGCTTAACCCTTGGAAAGCGATATCGAGTTTACGCGCTTCCGCCTGTTGCATAGTTTTGTAAGCGCCACACTGCATAATGTATGGAATGTCAGAGACTTTCTGCTCCTTGGCAACAACTTCAACTTCTCGCTTCGGCAAACTGTCTACATAATCCCACTTTTCTTCAGGAGGAGGAGGAATAACATCGGTTGGCTTTGGCTTTGTTACCGGCTTAGGTTGCACCACGACCGGTTGCGGCGGCTCAGGATCTTTACTCAGAAGGTATAAACCATAACCAAAAGCAGAAACCAGTATTACTGCCAATAAACCACTACGCCAAGGTTTACGACGTGAGGCTGCTTTTTTTGGGGTCGGCTTTTTCGGACTACGACCGCGCCTTACATAATCTTTATTAGCCACAGAAAATTCAAAAGTTGATGGTTTGACCCAATGTTAATGCAGTTTCCTGCCACTTAACAGCGCTGAAATGGAAGCAGCGCATCAAAAATGCGCTGCCAACGTTACACTAAACGAGGAGGAGCGGCACTTTCCCGAACCACTAGGCTCGTTTCTAGCAATCGAGAACCTGCACCAACTTCATGACCACGCAGCAGCTCGAGCATCATCAACATCGCTTGACGGCCAATTTCATAACGAGGCTGGGAGATGGTTGTCAGCGGTGGATCACAATAGCTCGCAAATTGAATATCATCGAAACCAACAACAGAGAGGTCTTGTGGTACTCGCAACCCTAGCCTCTTAGCTTCTTGAATGGCACCTATCGCCATTGTGTCATTATGGCTAAAAATGGCAGTAGGAGGCTCAGGTAAAGCCAGTAACTGTCTTACCGCTTTAGCGCCTGCCTCAAAAGTAAAGTCACCATAAGTACAATATGCTGGATTCAACGTTATTCCTGCGCGGCGAAGTGCCTGCTGATAACCTTGATGTCGAAATTGGCACAATGTGGCCGCTTCCGGTCCAGAAATCTGTGCAACCCGTTTATGCCCCAACTGAGTTAAGTAATTCACCGCTTCAAATGCTGAGGTGAGGTTATCGATGTGTACTGTCGGTAGTTCCAATTCAGGAGCAAATTCACACGCCATCACCATCGGTGGCAAATTTTTCTGTTCGGGTTTGCTGACATCAAAAGGAAGATCCGTTCCAAGTAGTAGCATGCCATCCGCTTGTTTGGTGAAAACTAAGTTAACCAAAGATCGCTCGCGCTTTTTCTGTTGGCCACTGTCACCCAATAAAACAAGGTAGCCATGCTCCATAGCTGCGTCTTCAATGCCTCGAATGATCTCTGTGAAATAAGGGTCACAAATATCAGGGACAATCGCCACAATAGTTTTTGATTCATTTCGACGTAAGTTTCGAGCGAGAGAATTTGGTGAATAACCAGCCTCCAAAACAGCATCTTCTACACGTTTACGCGTTGAGGATGACACTTTTTCTGGGTTCATCAATGCCCTTGATACCGTGGCTGTTGATACACCGGCAAGCTGGGCAACATCCTTCATTGTCGCCATAGAAATTAACCCTCTTATCAAGTCTTTCGTTGGTGGAAAATCCACACGTTATTATTGCTATAAAATAAATGCCGTTACCCGCCATTTACTTCAAAGGTATGTTGGATAGTCTATTCATTTCCAGACAGAAAGTTACGGTCAGATTAACAAATTTTGCATAATAAGCGTGAACTTCATCACAGTGATGATGATTCATTTTCTTGATAAAAATAACAGCATGATTTTTTAGCACTCGTTTGCTTCAATGCGTTACAGCTTATTACACAAAAAACGATAGCCAGGTTTAACTGAGATCTTGCGGTTCAATATCTAAAGACCAACGAATTTTTTTAGATAATGGCAACAGAGTGATCGCTGGCTTAGCACTCATTAATAACTTTTGCATCAACGAACGAGTCTGAGTTTGCAACAGCAGTTGCCAACGAAATTTACCCGCTCGTTTAGCCAGTGGTGCCGGAGTGGGCCCAAGCACTAAACAGCTCTCATCAAATAAAGGGTGAGCCTCTAGAGTATGGCGAACTTGGCGTAAAAACTCTTCAACCATCTGCGCTTGATTGCCCTCCGCTTTAAATAAGGTCAAGTAAGTATAAGGTGGCAGCATCGCGATTTTTCGTTCTTCTAGGGCGGTTTGCGCAAAGTGGTGATAGTCCTTGTTCAGTAACGCTTGCAACAAGCTGTGCTCGGGGTGGTGAGTTTGCAAAATAACCTCCCCTGGTTTACTCGCTCGCCCTGCTCGTCCCGCCACTTGAGTAAACAGCTGAGCCAAACGTTCCGAGGCGCGAAAATCACTGCTGTATAGCGATCCATCGATATCCAATAGTGCAACCAAAGTGACATCGGGAAAATGGTGTCCTTTAGCAAGCATTTGAGTGCCAATTAATATTTTATATTCACCATTGCGAATCGAAACCAACGCGTTTTCCAAGCTGCCTTTACGACGCGTGCTGTCGCGATCAATACGAATGGTCTTGTAATCAGGAAAAATCTGCGCCAGTTGCGCTTCGAGTTGCTCAGTCCCAACGCCAACGGTCACCAATTGAGTTGAGCCACATCCTTGGCATTGATGCACCACAGGACGCTGTGAACCGCAATGGTGACAGCGCATCTCACTGCTGTATTGATGGAAGGTATAGTAAGCATCACAGCGCTTACATTCCGCTATCCAGCCACATTCATGGCACATCAGCGCCGGAGAAAAACCACGTCGGTTAAGAAACAGCATCACTTGATTGCCCGCACTCAGATGTTTTCTCATCTCGGCAATTAATGGTGCTGATAAACCACTTTCTAAAAACAGACCTTTGACGTCCAACACTTTATTCTTGGTTGGAACCGCCACACCAGCGCGCTGGGTCAGCGTTAGGTGGTGATATTTGCCCGTTAACGCATTATGTAATGTTTCTAAAGCCGGAGTGGCCGAACCAAGTACAATTGGGATTTGCTCAAGATGAGCACGCATCACCGCGACATCGCGTGCGTGATAACGCAAACTATCTTGTTGCTTATAAGACGCGTCATGCTCTTCATCAACGATAATAATGCCAAGGTCAGCAAAAGGGGTCAGCAGAGCTGAACGGGTGCCAATAACAATACCCGCTATTTTGTCGCGAGCCGCGAGCCACGCATTAAGGCGTTCAGTATCATTGAGCCCAGAGTGCACCACCTCCACAGGCACATTAAATCGCTTACGAAAACGGTTGATCGTTTGTGGAGTTAGGCCAATCTCAGGCACTAAAACTAACGCTTGGCGTCCTTTTTCTAATACTGGTTTAATGAGGTTTAAATAGACTTCTGTTTTCCCAGAACCTGTAACGCCTTCGAGCAGATAACAAGCAAATTGGGTGTGGCTGTTGATAGAGGCAATCGCGATCACCTGCTCATGGTTTAGCTTAGGCTTTTCAACTGCCGCTTCTAATTGTTGTGGCCACGCTTTGGCAATGGGTTTCTTTTCAACAGATTCAATCCACCCTTTTTCCTCTAGCGTTTTTAATACTGCGCTGCTTACTTCTTCATCAATAAACTGTTGGTGTGAAACCGCCCCACCTTCGAGCATTTTCATTACTTTGGCTTGTTTAACCGCTCGACCAAAACCTTGCATCAATTGATTGCGTCCGGCAACCGTCAATTGCCATTCCAGTAAAGTAGAGAAATCGGCCGCTTTGCCTTTGCGTAATGCTGAAGGTAGTGCATTAAACAAGGTTTCGCCCAATGGGTATTGGTAAAATTGACTGCTCCACGACAGTAAACGGTAGAGTTTATCTGACCATACGGGTTGGTTATCTAATACTTGCTTGAGCGGCTTGAGCTGATCTAATGGAAAATCCGATTCACTGACCAATGCCGTAACAACCCCAACTAGAGTCTGACGACCAAACGGCACCGACACTCGTCCACCTACAATCGGAAACAGATGCCCAGGGATCTGATAATCAAACTGTTTATCCAGTGGTACAGGTAAGGCAACTCGTGCAATGGTGGGGCGCATAATCGTCCATTAGTGGTACAAAAAGTAAGAAAACACAGTCTACTGGATGCTTCCATTAAATTCGAGCTTCGTCACTGTACAAAAATGTGGCGAAAATAGCGGCGAAATGGCTTGATCCACTGCAGATGATTCATTAATATATCGCGCCTTGATGATATGGCTTAGTGCTCACTATTGAACATGAAGCGGTATCAACATTTTTTATTAACTACGTGTGGTGTCCGGCTCAGATTCGGATAGCGACACGGCCCAATTTGAGGTTATCCCATGAAAGCTGGTATCCACCCAGAATACAAAGCAGTTAGCGCAACTTGTTCTTGCGGCAACGCATTCGAGTTCAGCTCAACTCTAGGCAAAGAATCTATCCACCTAGACGTGTGTGACAAATGTCACCCATTCTACACTGGTAAGCAACGTATCGTTGATACAGGCGGCCGTGTAGATCGCTTCAACAAGCGTTTCGGTGCTCTATCTAGCAAAAAGTAATTATTTACTATTTTGTAATAGAATTAAAAAAGGATGCTTCGGCATCCTTTTTTATTGGCATTTTTTTATATAGTGATCTTTGTCATCACTCTCTGGTCTTATCAGCGCGATTTCCAGCCATTTTTAATGAAGCACGTCGCGTTCCCACCTAGGAAGTTTGACTGACATCCATTAGAATCATTGACCTTTCCAACCCAATACGAGCACCTAAACCTATGTCAGATGACCATAATCAAGAATTGACTGCAGAAGAACAATTTCGCCAACGTGCGCTCGATTACCACGCTTACCCGACGGCAGGTAAAATCGCGGTATCTCTCACGAAACCAGCAGACTCAGCTGAAGATCTCGCGCTAGCTTACAGCCCTGGCGTTGCTGAACCGGTTCGTGAAATCGCACAAAATGTAGATAACGTTTATAAATATACAGCGAAAGGCAACATGGTCGCGGTTATCTCTAACGGCACTGCAATTCTTGGTTTAGGCAACTTAGGGCCAATGGCTTCTAAGCCAGTAATGGAAGGTAAAGCACTATTATTCAAGCGTTTTGCTGGCCTTGATTCAATCGACATTGAAGTAAAACACCGTACCATTGATGAATTCGTCGATACCGTCGCCAATATTGCCGATACGTTTGGTGGCATTAACCTCGAAGACATCAAAGCACCAGACTGCTTTGAAATTGAACGTCGCTTAATTGAGCGTTGTAATATTCCAGTTTTCCACGATGATCAGCACGGAACGGCAATTGTTACGGCAGCGGGCATGCTCAATGCTATTGAACTACAAGGCAAAAATCTAAACGAATGTACCATTGTCTGTCTTGGTGCAGGTGCAGCAGCAACAGCATGTATGGAACTGCTGATCAAATGTGGGGCGATGCGTGAAAAAATCTACATGCTTGATCGTAAAGGTGTGATTCACACCCGCCGTGATGATCTGAATGAATATAAGCAGCTTTTTGCGAGCAACACCGATAAGCGAACCTTGGAAGACGCCATCACTGGCGCTGATTTATTCCTAGGAGTATCAGGCCCAAACCTACTGCCTGCTGAAGCATTGAAACTGATGGCCGACAAGCCGGTTGTGTTCGCTTGTTCAAACCCAGATCCTGAAATTAAGCCAGAACTTGCCAATGCAGTACGTGATGATTTAATTATGGGTACTGGCCGCAGTGACTATCCAAACCAAGTTAATAACGTATTGTGTTTCCCATTCATCTTCCGCGGCGCTTTAGATGTACGCGCCAGTGAAATCAATGATCAAATGAAGTTAGCGGCTGTCGAAGCCATTCGCGAACTGGCCAAAGAAGAAGTGCCTGTTGAAGTACTTAAAGCAGCTGGAGTTGAGTCTCTAAGTTTTGGTCCTGACTACATCATTCCAAAACCAATGGATCCTCGCCTACTACCTCGCGTAGCAAAAGCCGTCGCTCAGGCAGCGGTTGACTCAGGCGTAGCTCGCATTGAAATGCCAGAAGGCTACATGCAAGAGTAACGTTGTCGCTTGAAAACAAAAAAACCGCAGCTTTCGTTCTGCGGTTTTTTTTGTTTTTGAGTGATATCAGAAAAATCATGTACAGGTTTTGCAGATCAGCACACCATTGTGGTCACTTTTCCAAAAATAAAGACAAAGTGTTATCGATGTGGCGCGTTACGCTTCATCATCGTATGCTTCAAACTCAATGCCCATCGCGGTCATCAATGCTTTCGCTTCTGTTGGAATATCATCTGGGCGATCTTTTCTTAAATCTTCATCGGTCGGTAAAGGTTGGCCGGTATAAGCATGCAAAAAAGCTTCGCATAGCAACTCACTGTTGGTTGCATGACGTAAGTTATTGATCTGACGGCGAGTGCGTTCATCAGTTAATATTTTCAGCACTTTCAATGGGATTGAAACGGTGATTTTTTTCACCTGCTCACTTTTTTTACCGTGTTCAGCGTATGGGCTAATGTATTCCCCATTCCAGTCTGCCATTGCGCACCTTCGTTATCGTAATTTGTCAGAAAAAGTTTGATGGCTGATTTTAGCGGGATTTACCGCCATAAGCAAAGACATATAGACGTCTGGAAGTGTTGACGTCTTATTTTTTGATCGGTAAAGTGTAACGCTATCAGTCTGGGAAGCAGCAATATCAAACATTATCAGATATGGTGTATACCCAAAGTAACTTGAGTTTCTCTCGGCGGCAACTCTAAAGAAGATAAGAATACCCCTGTAGGATGTCACTCTCAGTGAGTTTATTAGGCAAGGAAACCGTTATGACCACTCGCAAGCCAGCCACCATCGCTGTTCGTACTGGTATTGAATCAGATTCTCAATACCACGCTGTTGTACCACCAATTTATCTTTCGACAAATTATGGCTTTCCTGCTTTTGGTGAAGTACCTCAATACGATTACACCCGTTCAGGGAATCCAAACCGCGGCTTGCTTGAAAAAGCGCTGTATGAGCTCGAGTCCGGTCTTGGCGCTGTCGTCACTAACTGCGGCACTTCTGCACTCAATTTATGGGCGTCTGCATTTCTTAGCGCAAATGATCTAATTGTTGCCCCCCATGACTGTTATGGCGGTACTTATCGTCTATTTAATACTCGCGCCAAAAAAGGCGATTTCAATGTCTTGTTTGTTGATCAATCTGACCATGAAGCTTTAAGTGCTGCGCTGGCTAAAAAACCGAAATTGGTATTGCTAGAAACCCCCTCTAACCCACTTGTGCGCGTTGTCGATATTGCCGACATTTGTCACCAAGCGCATCAGGTTGGTGCGCTCGTGGCCGTCGATAACACCTTCCTTACCCCTATATTTCAAAAACCATTGTTGCTTGGGGCAGACTTCGTTATCCACTCCACTACAAAATACATCAATGGTCACTCTGATGTGATCGGTGGCGTTGTTATTACCAAAACCGAGCAGCACGCAGAAGAATTAGCCTGGTGGGGCAACTGCCTTGGCGCAACGGGAACACCATTTGACAGCTATATGACACTACGTGGTATTCGTACGTTGGGTGCTCGCATGCGTGTTCATGAGGAAAATGCTGGTGCAATCTTAGCTTATTTGCAACACGAAGCATTGGTGAAAACGATTTATCACCCAAGCCTGCCACAACACCCAGGCCATGAAATTGCGAAAAAACAGCAGTCAGGATTTGGCTCAATGCTCAGTTTTGAATTTGCCGGAAGCTTTGAGCAGTTGAAGTTTTTTGTCGGCCAGTTAGAGCTGTTCTCACTGGCTGAATCTTTGGGCGGTGTCGAAAGCCTCATTTGCCATCCAGCATCAATGACACATCGCGCTATGGGTGACGAAGCTTTAGCTGAAGCCGGCATTTCAACGCAACTATTACGCCTGTCAGTGGGTTTAGAAGATGCTCATGATTTAATTGCCGATCTACAACAAGCCTTTGCCAAAGCCAAGGAGGCATTTTAATGACTGCATTGCGACAACTGCATAAATTTGGTGGCAGTAGCCTTGCTGACCCTGAATGTTATAAAAGAGTGGTGAATATCTTAAAAGAGTATTCACACAATAACGACTTAGTGGTGGTTTCTGCGGCAGGCAAAACCACCAATCACTTGATCGCCTTTCTTGAGGCTCTCAAAAAAGATGGCCGATTAGCGCATGAGAACCTACAAGCGGTTCGTCAATTTCAAACTAACTTAATCGACGCACTACTTGATGACAACTCAGCCAATACGTTGCGCGACCTATTAAATGCCGAAATACGCGCGTTAGGTGAATTGTCTGCACCGCTAAGTGCAGCCCAACAAGCCAGCGTATTGGGCCATGGTGAAGTTTGGTCTTCACGTTTACTAACCGCATTACTCAACCAAAATGATCTTGCCGCGGTTGCTCAAGACGCGCGAGCTTTTCTGCGCGCTGAAACAGGCACACAACCGGAAGTTGACCGCTCACGCTCCTATCCTCTTTTAAAAGAAATTCTGGCACAGCATGTTCATCATCGCATCATCATTACTGGTTTTATGGCACAAAATGAGCAAGGCGATACCGTATTGCTAGGCCGTAATGGTTCTGACTATTCCGCCACCATGATCGGTGCATTGGCCGAAGTTAACCGAGTTACGATTTGGAGCGACGTCGCTGGGGTATACAGCGCAGACCCACGCATTGTCAGCGATGCTTGTTTGCTGCCACTGCTGCGCTTAGACGAAACCAGCGAACTGGCGCGCTTGGCCGCGCCAGTATTGCACAGCCGAACTTTACAACCTGTCGCTCAAAGCTCGATGGATTTACACTTACGTTGCAGTTATCAACCCGAGTCCGGTTCAACCCATATCGAGCGTGTGCTTGCTTCTGGACGTGGGGCTAAGATCATCACCTCGTTAGAAGATGTCTTGCTGATTGAGCTTTCCTTTAGCCACGGTCATGACTTCCAACGTCTGCAAAGCAGTGTTCTGCGCAGCTTACAACGTGCCCAACTTGAACCGCTAGCGTTTGAAGCGCAAGCTGATCAACACCGCTTACGTCTAGCCTACACCACTGAAATTTCAGGAGGTGCTCTCGCCCACCTTCAAGACACGGCTTTCGAAGCTGAAATTAAACTCAAAGAAGGGTTTTCTTTAGTTGGCGCGGTTGGCGCAGGCGTCACCAAAAACCCAAATCACTGCTACGGTTTTTACCAACAGTTGAGATCATCCCCGGTTGAATTTATTTGCGAGTCAGAGTCTGGGCTGAGTTTAGTTGCCGTGCTACGCAAAACCGCAGTAGAACCACTAGTAATAGGAATGCACAATCAACTTTTCCAAGCGCAAAAACGTGTTGCGTTAGCGTTATGTGGCAAAGGTAATATTGGTTCGAGTTGGCTGAAATTATTTGCAGAGCAAAAATCAGAGCTTGAAAAGCGACGTGGAATGAACTTTGAACTGGTGGCGGTTATCGACAGCCAAACCTATTGGTTTGATGAACAAGGCATCAATGCTGAATCGGTACTCGAACGATTTAATGATGAAGCCATCTCTTACCAAGGTAAGGAATGGCTACAACACTTGAGTAATATCCAAGGATATGATGATCTCATCGTGTTAGATGTCACAGCCAGTTCTGAACTCGCAGAGCGTTACCTCGATATTGCCGAGCATGGCATGCACTTAATTTCCGCCAACAAAGTCGCAGGCTCCGCCTCTAGTCAGTCGTATCATCAAGTGAAAGATGCTTTTGCTAAGATCAGCCGCCATTGGTTATACAATGCGACTGTTGGTGCCGGTTTGCCTATCAACCATACCGTTCGTGACCTACGTGAAAGTGGTGATGATATTGTCGCGCTGTCAGGCATTTTCTCTGGCACGCTATCATGGCTATTCCAACAATTTGATGGTTCGATTCCCTTTAGCGAGTTAGTCGATCTTGCTTGGCAACAAGGCTTAACAGAACCCGATCCTCGTAGTGACCTCGATGGCTCTGATGTGATGCGCAAGCTGGTCATTTTAGCTCGTGAATCTGGCCTACACATTGAGCCAGAAAACGTAAAAGTCGAATCACTGGTACCTGAAGAGCTTAAAGATCTATCGTTAGATGACTTCTTAGATAAGAGCCAACTACTGAGTGAGAGATTGGCTGAACGTCTTGAAAAAGCACAACGTGAAGAAAAAGTACTGCGCTACGTAGCAAGGCTTGAAAAGAATGGTAAAGCCACTGTTGGGGTTGAAGCGCTGGATCGCGAACACGCTTTAGCTAATCTCCTGCCGTGTGACAATATTTTTGCTATCGAGAGTAAATGGTATCGTGATAATCCATTGGTTATTCGCGGGCCAGGAGCAGGCCGAGAAGTAACTGCAGGGGCAATCCAGTCGGATTTAAACTTGCTGTCTAGTTTTCTTTAACTAAAGGAGCCATTGGCTCCTTTGTTTGTTTTTGGCCAACAAAGAATGCTATAACTGATTGCGAGTTATATCGGTGTTTCACTTGAGTTCTACTCACATTCAACATGAATATTCTTCATGATTACAGTGTTGACATTAAAACGTATTCAATACATTCTGTGGACATATAGACGTCCAAACGTCAATTCAAGGGATTTTAATTTGGCGGGAAGTTCGCCACAGGGAGAAGTAAGATGGGATACACGCACGCCAGTCATATCGATGCACTAAACCAAAACATTGCAGAGCTGTCTGACAATATTAATGTGTCATTTGAATTTTTCCCACCGAGCTCTGAAAAGATGGAAGAGACACTGTGGAATTCGGTACACCGCTTAAAAACGCTGCAACCAAAATTTGTTTCTGTCACTTATGGTGCAAACTCTGGCGAACGCGACCGTACTCACTCCATCATTAAAGAGATCAAAGATCAAACCGGCTTAATCGCAGCCCCTCATTTGACTTGCATCGATGCATCACGTGAAGAGCTTATTCAAATTGCTGACGATTACTGGAACAACGGCATTCAAAGCATTGTGGCATTGCGTGGGGATATTCCTGTCGGTGGTGGCAAGCCAGAAATGTATGCTTCAGATCTGGTTGAGTTACTAAAAGCACGTCATGATTTTGATATATCTGTTGCCGCCTTTCCAGAGGTTCACCCTGAAGCAAAAAGTGCGCAAGCTGACCTACTTAATCTAAAACGTAAAGTTGATGCCGGTGCCAACCGCGCGATTACCCAGTTCTTCTTTGATGTAGAAAGCTACTTACGTTTTCGTGACCGCTGCGTGGCGGCGGGTATTGATGTTGAAATCGTACCGGGAATTTTGCCTGTATCCAACTTCAAACAAGCCTCGCGCTTTGCTGCACAAAACAATGTCAAAGTGCCTGGTTGGATGGCAAAACAGTTCGATGGATTAGATGATGACCCAACCACTCGCCAGCTTGTCGGGGCAAGTCAAGCTATCGACATGGTCAGAATTTTAAGCCGTGAAGGGGTAAAAGATTTCCATTTCTATACGCTAAACCGTGCCGAAATGACCTATGCGCTATGTCATACATTGGGCGTAAGACCGAAAGCATAACCATCCAGTAAAAGAAACTTAAAATAACAATGCCGACATTCGTCGGCATTGTTATTTTAATCGCAAGCAGAAAGATTACTCTACGTCATCCATCTTACCTAATAGGTTACGAATACGGTCTTGCCATGCGGCATGTTCTTGCTGCATTTGTTGTGCTTTTTGCTCAAGCTCTTCACGACCCGCTTTTAGCTCATTAGCTTCAGTGATCAACTGCTGTTTCTCTTCTTTTAACTCTTCAACTTCCATTTGCAGAAGTGCAATTGTGTCAACAGCGGTTTGAATTTTTGCTTCTAGTAGTTCTAATACTTCAAAAGACATGGTGCATACCCTTAATGATTCGGTTGAGGTGAACATAATTTCACTTATTGAGCCATTCTACTCAGCCCGGAGCTTATAAACACTCACTATATGCGAAATTTTTCACTATTCGGTTAAAAAACAAACTCAAATTGACCCTAGCCTAACTTAAGCCACACAGCGACTCGGTAAAACAGTATTTCTCCACGCTGATTTCGCAAATTTAACGCTTGGATTTGATCAAGTGCAATCCTTACGAACTAAAAAAGCAAACGTTTCCGATTTGATATGTTAAAATCGCCGCCGAAATTTCCTATTCCCTTTTCTTTGGAGTTAGCATGAAACGCGATTTAGCAATGGCATTCTCTCGGGTAACCGAAGGTGCTGCACTGGCTGGTTATAAATGGCTTGGTCGAGGCGATAAAAATGCCGCAGACGGCGCGGCAGTCGAAGTCATGCGTAATCTTCTCAACAAAACCGAAATCTTAGGTGAAATTGTCATTGGTGAAGGCGAAATCGACGACGCGCCGATGCTTTATATTGGTGAGCAAGTAGGCCTAGGTGGCGACAAAGTTGATATCGCAGTCGACCCCATTGAAGGTACTCGCATGACCGCTATGGGGCAATCTAACGCGCTGGCTGTATTAGCCGCTGGCGAAAAAGGAAGTTTCCTTAAAGCCCCAGATATGTACATGGAAAAATTGGTGGTTGGTCCTGGTGCAAAAGGCTGTATTGACCTCAACAAACCATTAAAAGAGAACCTAGAAAATATCGCCGCAGCACTCAATAAACCACTCGATACCCTAGTCGTCACCACTTTAGCCAAACCTCGCCACGATGCGATGATTGCACAGATGCAACAGATGGGCGTTCGCGTTTTCGCTGTGCCTGACGGTGATGTGGCTGCTTCTATTTTAACTTGTATGCCAGATAGCGAAGTGGATGTGATGTATTGTATCGGTGGCGCACCTGAAGGTGTGGTATCTGCTGCTGTCATTCGCGCTCTTGATGGCGACATGCACGGTCGTCTACTGCCTCGTCATGAAGTAAAGGGCAATACCGAAGAAAACCGTATTTATGGCGCAAAAGAGCTCGCTCGTTGTGCTGAAATGGGCGTTGAAGCGGGTGTAGTGCTGAAAATGGAAGACATGGCGCGTAGCGATAATGTCATTTTCTCTGCAACCGGCATCACCAAAGGTGATTTATTAGAAGGTATAACGCGCAAAGGCAATATTGCGACCACTGAAACTCTATTGATCCGTGGCCGTTGTCGTACCATTCGTCGTATCAAATCTATTCACTACTTGGAACGCAAAGATCCTGAAGTACGTGAAATCATCCTATAGTGTGAAAAGACAAAAAGACCGCAAATGCGGTCTTTTTTTCAAGTTCAATTTACAACATATCCCCAAACAACTTGAAGTTTCAGGTAGGCGGCAAGTGAGTGAATCCCCATGAGCATAGATAAACTATGTGATTGGGGTGAGCAAACGTAGCCAACACCGCTGCAACTTCAAGTAGGAAGGGTATAGCTCAGATTAGAACAACTCTTCAGCCACTTTGAACAAGTCATGACGTACTGGACGCTTCATGTTTTCGATAGCATCAATGATGTCATGGTGAACTAACTGCTCTTTTTGAATACCAACACAACGACCACCTTGACCATCAAGCAGTAGGTGAACAGCGAAGTTACCCATGCGTGATGCTAGCACACGGTCAAATGCTGTTGGACGACCACCACGTTGAATGTGACCAAGTACTGTCGCACGAGTTTCACGACCCGTCGCTTTTTCAATTTCTTTCGCCAGTTGGTTGGCATCCATCATTAGCTCGGTTAAAGCAATAATCGCATGCTTTTTACCTTTCTTAATGCCATCTTGGATATTCGCGGTAAGCTGCGCCATATCCAGGCCAGTTTCAGGAGTAATGATGTACTCACAACCACCCGCAATGGCAGACATCAGCGTCAAATCACCACAGTGACGGCCCATGATCTCAACAATAGAAATACGTTGGTGAGATGAAGAAGTATCACGTAAACGGTCAATCGCATCAATGACTGTATTTAATGCTGTTAAGTAACCGATAGTGTAATCAGTACCTGCGATATCGTTATCGATAGTGCCAGGCAGACCGATACATGGGAAACCCATCTCAGTCAGTTTTTTTGCGCCCATATAAGAGCCATCACCACCGATAACCACAAGAGCATCGATGCCGTGTTTTTTCAGGTTTTCAATCGCTTTCTCACGAACCGCGACTTCACGAAACTCAGGGAAACGTGCCGAACCAAGGAATGTACCACCCTTGTTGATCACATCAGAAACACTTGAGCGGTCAAGTTGCTTGATACGGTCTTCGTACAGGCCAAGGTAGCCATCATAAATACCATATACTTCCAAATCAGCACCTAGCGCAGTACGAACAACACCACGAATTGCTGCATTCATACCAGGTGCGTCACCGCCACTTGTCAAAACACCGATTTTCTTAATCATGCTCACCCTCGATTTTTTGTAAACTTAATACTAATTTTAACGCTGCCTGTTAACGACAAAACAGGCAACAAAATCTTGATAATCTACGCGCAATGTTACCTTTCCTAAAAAGGAATACTACTGTTATTTGCGTGAAATTATGTAACTTTGCTACTTATGTAAGAGTATTACAGCTTTGCGTTAATACTTTGTTGATTCACATCAGAATCACACTTGTTTATTACTCACACAAAAGATAGCCAATAAGCGTATTTCTGTCGCTACCAGCCTTGTGTTTTTTGCTTTTTTTCTGAGCCAAACACAACTGAGTAAGGATCTTGATGGATTAATACATCTGCCCCAGGAAAAGCGTCGAGCAATTTATCTTCTACATCATCAGCAATGCGATGCGCTTCAATCAATGGCATGTTGTCATCTAATTCCAAATGCAATTGAATGAATCTTACAGGACCTGACATTCGTGTTCGCAGTTCATGAACCCCTAATACCCCTTCAACAGACAAACACTCGGCATGGATCTGCGCTAATTCTTCATCAGGTAGTTTTCGATCGAGTAAGGTTTGAATCGCTTCCATCACCATACGAAATGCACTGTATAAGATATAAAGACCAATCCCGACCGCAAATACCGCATCTGCCTGCTTAAAGCCATACCAGCTCAGTGCTAGCGCCAGCATAATAGCAGCGTTCATGAAAAGATCAGTTTGATAATGTAGAGAATCAGCGGCTATCGCCTGACTGCCGGTTTTCTTCACCACATGCTTTTGGAACATCACCAAACCGGATGTTACTACCATGGCAAAGAAACTAACGTAAACCCCATATTCGGGAGAGGTTAATTCATGTGGGCGGAAAAATCGGTCAACACCATTAAGAATGAGGAAACAGGCAGAACCTGAAATAAACATCGCTTGCGCCAGTGCGGCCAAGGACTCTGCTTTACCATGCCCAAAGGCATGCTCTTTATCTGCCGGTTGTAATGCATAGCGCACCACAATCAAATTGACCACCGAGGCAGCAATATCGAGTAAAGAATCGATCAGTGAGGCGAGTAAACTGACAGAGCCTGTGATCCACCAAGCGATCACTTTGACAATCAGAAGCACAGTTGCAACCATTGTTGCTGTCCATGCGGCAAGGGTAACCAAGCGGGCGTATTCTTGTTTCATAGCACCGAAATCATGAAGAAAGTGTAGTGAAAGTATACCTTCTTCAGCTGACAATGAATATGCCACAAAAATGAACAGGCCTCATAGAGAGGCCTGTTGCGGTAATTAACCGTTTTTCTTCATCTTTTTTTGGCCATTTGCCATACATTTTTGCATACGTTCTTGCTGCAACTCTTGGAATTTAACTTTTTGTTCTGGAGTGAGCACACTCAACATGTCATGACGCTTTTCAAGCATTTTCACACGATGAGATACTTGCTGGTCAACCATCTCTTTTGCTAGTTCATTCGCAGCAGCTTCATCAAAGTTATCGGCTAGCACCAAGGCTTGAACTTTAGCGTGATGCGCCTGCATCTGAGCTTGCTTTTGACCTTTAAATTCATTTTTCATTTGATCACGGTTTGCGCCGCGCATCTCTTTGAGTTTTGCTTGTTGGTCAGCCGTAAGGTCTAATTGCTGCATAATGCCGCGATCTGCTCCACGACCACATTCATCATCAGATCCTTTGTGTTGCCCTTTACCACCACCGTATGCGAAAACACTAGCAGTACCAAGAGTAAGAGGAAGTACAACCGCAGCAAGTACCATTTTTTTTGTCATGTTCATAATCTATTCCTTCACCAAGTGGATTGTTAAGAGGCTGTGTTCTCAGCGCTTGAATATAGAATAGATGCTACAAGGTAAAGCGACGTATAGTGAGCGTAAAGAATCGTAAAGAGCGACTCACCCACTGAATATCTGCGCTATTTCACAGTAAACTATACCCAAATAACCTGATAACGCACGAGGCTGCACATGGCACATATTCTTCTAATTGATGACGATACCGAGTTAACAAGCTTACTCAAAGAAGTTCTAAGCTATGAAGGCTTTGAAGTATCAGAGGCCAATGATGGAGAAGCCGGTCTCGCTACGATACATAGCGGCATTGACTTAGTGTTGCTGGATGTGATGATGCCCAAGCTTAATGGCATGGAAACACTCAAACGGCTACGAGAGAACTGGTGTACTCCAGTGTTAATGCTGACCGCTAAAGGCGAAGAAATCGACCGAGTAATTGGCTTGGAACTGGGCGCTGACGACTATTTGCCCAAACCCTTTAGCGACCGCGAATTACTGGCCCGCATCCGCGCTATCTTGCGTCGATCACAGCCCAATAACAGCACCAAATCGAGTGATGTTATCGAATGTCAGGACATTCAGGTCTATCCGAGTAAACAAGAAGCTTATTGCCAAGGTCAATTACTCGACTTGACCACCACTGAATTTGCGCTACTTACACACTTTGTGCAAAACCCAGGAGAAACACTCACTAAAGAAAACCTCAGTATCGACGTATTAGGTAAAAGACTCGCCGCATTTGACCGCGCAATTGATATGCACGTTTCAAATTTACGAAAAAAATTACCAGAGCGCATTGATGGTAAGCCACGCATCAAAACGCTACGTGGTCGTGGCTATTTAATGATTTTGGAGGATTAATGCACCTACCCAAAATAAATAGCCTCTATGGCCGTATTTTTGCCATTTTCTGGCTCACGATGCTACTGGTACTGATTGCAGTGCTAGCTTTGCCACACCTTGACCCTCGTAAAACACGCGATCTTCCTAGTGATGAATATCAACGCCTTGAGATGCTGAAAGAAAAGATTGAGCATACCTTTAAAAACGACAACGAATTAACGCGAATTCTTTTTCAACTAGAAAGCAGTAGCAACATGCAACGTGGAGAAGGTCATAAACGCGATAATATTAATCGTCCCCATTTTTTTATCACCCAGCTAGATGGCACCATTTTAACCACAAAGACTCAAACCGACTTCAAATTGAAGGTGTTACAGAATTTTGTCACTAGTATTGAATCGATTGATAAGCCACAACAAAAGCTTTACGGCAAATACATGCTGGCAGGTCCGGTACCGATCACTCTCGCCAAACAAGATTTATTACTTTACGTCGGTATTCGCTGGAATGAGCCTCCCCCATTCTTACTACAATTGTTTGATCGCCCCTTTCAATTGCTGCTTGCGGTGATGCTCGTCAGTACCCCACTATTATTGTGGCTAGCATGGGCATTGAGCAAACCAGCAAGCCGCTTAGAGCAAGCAGCCAAACGGGTTGCTCGTGGCGAATTCGTGGTTGATCCACAATTGGAAAAAGGCACCAATGAATTTCGTCAAGCAGGAGAAAGCTTTAACCAGATGGTCGAAGCCGTGAACCAGATGATTTCGGGACAGCAACGGTTGTTATCTGATATTTCTCACGAGTTACGCTCACCACTAACACGGCTGCGCATGGCAAATGCACTTGCGGTTCGCAAACAAGGTGAGAGCTCTGAATTAGAACGGATTGATACCGAAGCGCAACGCCTAGAACAAATGATCGGAGAGCTATTGCAGCTTTCGCGCATGCAAACCGACAGCCATTTAAGTCGCGAAACACAGCCTTTGTCTAGCTTATGGGAAGAACTACTGAATGATGCTCAATTTGAAGCGGAGCAAAGAAATAAGGCTCTCAGCTATAACCACATTCCCGATAGATCAATTGTGGGCAACCCGAAACTCTTAATGAGTGCGCTAGAAAACATCGTACGTAACGCTATTTACTATGGTGAAGATCAGATAAAAGTGACTTTTTCTACCGACAAGGCATCGCTTTTGGTCAGTGTTGAAGACAACGGTGAAGGGGTTCCTGACAATGAGTTGGACGATATTTTTCGTCCATTCTATCGCGTATCAACCGCGCGAGATCGCCACAGTGGCGGAACCGGCTTAGGTCTTGCCATCACAGAAAGTGCTATTCGCCAACACTGCGGAACCATTACAGCCAGTCGTAGCGAGTTAGGCGGCCTAAAAGTACAAATTACATTGCCACTTAACGCCTGATTCAAACTCACCCTATAAAGTGGTTGCTTGTAACCAATGCGGCGACCCCTTTATACTGGCCACACATATTCCCTCAAGAGCCGTTATAAGATGTTTGATATCGCACTTTACGAGCCTGAAATCGCCCCTAACACTGGCAATATTATTCGTTTATGCGCCAATTGTGGTGCCAACTTACACTTAATTGAACCACTTGGTTTTGATTTAGAAGAAAAGAAAGTGCGCCGTGCAGGTCTCGATTACCATGATTTAGCGCGAGTAACACGCCATAAAGATCTTAATGCGTTTATGGAATACCTAAACAATGAACGCCAAACCTATCGAATTTTTGCCTGTACCACCAAAACAACCGGTCATCATGTTGATGCAAAATTTCAAAAAGGTGATGTGCTAATGTTTGGCCCTGAAACCAGAGGATTACCAGCAGAGGTGATTGAAAGCTTACCGATGGAACAGCGTATCCGTATACCGATGATGCCAGAAGCTCGCAGTTTAAATTTATCGAATGCGGTCGCCATTATTGCGTTTGAAGCATGGCGTCAAATGGGCTTTGAAGGCGCACAGTAACAGCCCCAAATAGTTAAGAAACAAACCTGCAGATAGCAAAAAGGTCGCCTAGGCGACCTTTTCTATATTCTGTATATTGGACAGAATTACAATACGGTTACTTGAGCCGCTTGTAGGCCTTTTTGGCCGTTTTCTACATTGAAAGACACTTTTTGGCCTTCAATTAGAGTTTTGAAACCGTCAGAAGCGATTGCATTGAAGTGTACGAACACGTCAGCGCCGCCGTTGTCTTGAGTAAGAAAACCGAAACCTTTAGTTTCGTTAAACCATTTTACAGAACCAGTTGTTTTGTTAGACATAATGTGTCCCTTTTATTTAAATTCATAGAGTTATCGTGCTTATGCACAATGCACTGAAAGATTGAATTATTTAATGTTACTAATAAGGTAAGGGAAACACTGAGGACAACAACTTTTACGATGGGATTCTGAGAATTTACTTTTACTTTTATTTTTTGTTTCATTAATAACCCTGAACAACAGAGCGAGGCCACTATAGGCCTTTAAATTTAACTAAGCAAACTATTTCGACATTTAATTTTTAACATTTATTTTAAAAGCGTAAATAATAACAGTAAAAAGACCCGCCCCCCACATCACTTGAAGTTGTAACTTCAGTGATGTGGGGCAACGAGCCTTATTTAATTGAGTTTATTGCGGTCGTTATCTTTACGTTCAAACTCACCTTCAAATGTATCGCCTTGCTCTGACGAACGATGGGAATCGTGATGGAAAGGGTCATGTTCATAAGGGTTAGAATGAAAACCACTCGCCATACCTTTTACCACCATTTTACTCATCAGATACTTGGCGATTATTGCTCGTGGCGCAGGTAGCAATACCAACATCCCGAGCACGTCCGTCATAAAACCGGGGGTTAACAACAACACGCCAGCCACCGCCAACATAACCCCTTCAAAAATCTGCTGTGCGGGTAATTCCCCTTGTTGCAAACGATTTTGCACACTCAGTAAAGTTTGTAGACCCTGGCTACGAACTAAAGATGCGCCAACAAATGCGGTAAGCAGCACTAATGCGATCGTTGGCCACAATCCTAAAATGCCACCAACTTGAATAAACAGACCAATTTCTATAATCGGTACAAAAATAAAGAGTAAAAGTAAGATAGGAAACACACGCCCTCCTTTGTTGCTCTACACATTAGCGCCTACGCTCTGTGGCCGCAAGTAGTGAAGCACAGCGACAACCTAATCCTCCACTAACTTATGTCACAATTTGTAATTGTGCTCCCTGCCTAAATCAAAGAGATGTAAAAAATTTACTTTTTATATCTCTCAACTTCATGCTCACATTCACAATTCACAATTCACAATTCATAATTCATAATTCATAATTCATAATTCATAATTCATAATTCATAATTCATAATTCATAATTCATAATTCATAAACTATTTTCAATTTCATCATAACAATCAATAAATAGTATAAAAATACGAGCACTCAACACAATAAAAAACTTTGGTTTTGTGGCTAGTCTTTATCGGCTATCTCGTATGCGTATTACTATCATTTAACAACGGAGGCGCATCATTTTTTATCATCAAGCATAGAGATTCAAAGCTTATAATATCTATCCTATGTCGATACCAAAGCATCTCAAGTTCAATCTAATTCACATAAAACCAGAAAATTAAATATACACCACCAAAACGTCCACTTTATTCATGTGAACCCCACATTGGAAAAATAACACTGTTAATAGCAATGGTTTGAATTTAATTAAAAATAAACAATAGCAATAATAAACAACAATGAATTAGCCCTCCAATACAAATATAACATTGACTCAAGTTTATATTTGTAAATGATTTAAAATCATTGTACTTGGAGTTTTAATCGCTCCTCGTTTAACATCAACAAATAAGGTTTATGATGAAAAAAAATCTAATCTCACAGTCAATTCTATTGGCCATTTTTTTTACAACTATAACTAGCGTAAAAGCAGCAGAACCGAGTAGAGAAGTCACAGTAGAACAAAGATATAGTCCTGAGAGGTTTGTAGAAGAACAACGTCGTCCTAACCTAACACATCCAGTTCAGTCATCTGGCTTCTGGGCAAAAAAAGGAGATGAATTGGTTATTAACTATAACTATGATGGTGCTAATCTTAAAGATAAACCCCAAATATGGATAGTTCCAATTCAATATAGAGATGAAGCTAACCTATCCCCCCAAAAAATTACCATTGAAGCAGGTAATAACCGGATTAACGTTAAAGAAAGTGGCGTAATTTATTATGCACCAATGAGCCCAGAGTCGGATTTATCACTGACATTCAATATATTAAGTGGTGGTCGAGAAATGCCACGCTTTATTTTAAATGAGGACAGTGATGATGACTGGCAAGAAATGTTATCTCGTTATAATACGGCACCATATGGCGAGTTAGTTGGTAAAAGAATGATTATCACGTTACCCATGACTCATATGAATAAAATAACTAATCCAACAGAGATCATGAGCACTTGGGATCATATCGTTAACTTAACTGAAGAGCAATATGGGTTAGGAGATAATAATAATCCCCCACATTCTGCAACTAAATTACAATATTTATTCCAATCAAAGCCAAATAATACTGGTGGCTATATGTCAGCCTCTAGTTATTGGTTGGGTGCTAACGAAAGTGGCTTTAACGATGTTACAACAAAAATTTCTAACTCTTGGGGACCATGGCATGAACTAGGACATCACTACCAATTACCCTTCATGACTTGGGATGGCCTTGGTGAAGTGACGGTTAACTTAACGTCTCTTTATGTGCAGCGTGCTCTTGGGCATTCATCACGACTGATTTGGTCCAACGTATTCTCTTTTGTTAATAGCCATCAAGCTTACGATGAATGCCGCGACCTATTCGTTAAAGTTGCGATGTTCTGGCAACTTGATCTAACCTTTGGCCAAGACTTCTATGCTCGCTTAGGTAACCGAATACGTACAATGCCAACAAGCGAATTACCATTAACTAATGACGATAAAAAACAATTGTTTATTTTGGAAAGCAGTCGAGTTTCAGGGTTTGACTTGACTCCATTTTTCGAAACTTGGGGGCTGAGCGCGACGCAAGAAACTAAGCAGAAACTGCAGGCATTAAATCTGACTACCCTAGATAAACCTATTTGGCAAAACACCGATCAGAACAAGCCTTTTACCTATCCGCTATCACAACAAAATATTAATACGGAATTAGTTTTACCTAAAGTCATTGCTCCAGGTGAGACTTTTACTGTCACTGCCAATGTGACTAATCGCAACAGATCCGATACGTTATCGTATCAATTCCATACTCCGGAAGGATTCGAATTAATCGAATCACAAGGCAATGCTGCTGTTTTTAAAGCACCGCAGCATGGATTACTTCACAACTCCATTGTTATTGTTAAAGTGGATGTAAGTGATGGCAAAACGCAGTTTCCAGCAGCCAGCGGTGCGCGAATTGCTTTACCTAACCTACATCAATCACACGCTAGTTACTCCGACGATATTATTAAAAAGCAGTTTGGTATTGATGATCTCAAAGCATGGGACTTTAGAGATTCAGTGTGGGGGGATAGACAAACTGCTCACGTCGATGATATTTATAGATATGTCCGCAGCACAGGTATCTATTACTATCAGTTGACTAAATCGCCTTATTATTATTTCCCTAGCGAAAGCCAAGTAGACAATAGCTACTGGAAAAAAATAGCACACACAGACCTTCGCACTCACTATGCTAAAACTGATGTACCCATTGTTGAACATACCGAGGCTAATGCTGGGGCTGACATCCAAGCTCAATTTGTCGAAAATCAGTTTTATTACCTTAATGGTTCCAATTCAACAGGAGAAAATCTCGATTTTAAATGGACAATTAAGACAGTAGAGGGGGTTGCGAGAGAAGCTATCGTTCTGAGAGAAAATCGCACTGAAACGCCTAAAATTAAAATTAAAAAAGGGTTTGAAGTATCAGATAGTATCTCAATTACAGTTAAACTTTTGGTACAAGACGAGTCGGGGAAAAAAGATAGCGATACCGTCATACTGACACTGCGCACAGATACGAACCATGCTCCTGAAGCGAACGCTAGAGTGAATGTGAGCACTGTAGAGCATGGAGCGAGTTTTATACTTAATGGCAGCCAATCAACCGATGTGGATGGCGATACTTTAACCTATCATTGGACGCAAACCGCAGGCAAACCAATCGCTTTGGGCGATACTAGCCAAGCAAGAATCACCGTTAATACGGAATCTTTAGAGAATCGCGATCAAACATTGACATTCGCATTAACAGTCAATGATGGCACAACTAGTGATACAGCGAATGTATCAGTAAATGTCACCGCGATTAATACTGGTGGAGGTGATTACGACTATGTGTATCCAAATGGGTTTGGTTCTTACGGGAATGGTACCGTGGTAAAATTCCAAGGACATGGTGTTTATCAATGCTTTGGCTCATGGTCTACACATTGTAATAACGCCTCTTTCCTTCCCGGACATGCTGCCGATCCAAATTGGGTTAACCAACAATGGAAGTATCTTCACAATTGATATGATTCAACAAAAACATTGTTAAGCCATTAATGTTTTTATCAAGCCAGTTGATTAATATAGCTGGCTTGATTGTATGTCAAAGATGGCATTGAACCGTTAATGGGCACACTGTAGAAGCCCCTTAATGTGGTTAACAATAAAATGACGTAACACCCCCTCCACGCTAAAACCCGTACTATGTCAACTCTTAAACTGCTACTTTTTCATCACAGTTGCTAGGCAAATATCCAACGTAAACTAGCGTTTGAAACATAAATTTAACGCATATTGATGCTTATGAAAATTTAATCAAATATTGGCTAAAAAAGTGATCAAGTTACTATTTTTTAATTATAGGTTGCGTATTATGTGCCACAGAAGTCAGGATGGATTTTCCAGCCAAAAACTCTGACGAATGGATTCTTAAACTGCAGAAATGGCTAATAATTCCACTAATTATCAGAATAATTCTCTAAGGATCCTGTTATGGCTACCCTATCTGAAGCAGCTATCGCTAACCAAGCCACTCGTATTGAAGAAGATCTTTTAGGTCAACGTCACGTTCCAGCTGATGCGTACTACGGTATTCACACTCTACGCGCTATCGAAAACTTCAACATTTCAAAAGCAACCATCTCTGATGTGCCAGAATTTGTGCGCGGCATGATCATGACTAAAAAAGCAGCCGCATTGGCAAACAAAGAACTTGGCGTGGTGCCAAGCCAAGTAGCTAACTACATCATCCAAGCGTGTGATTTGATCCTTGAAACAGGTAAGTGCATGGACCAATTCCCATCCGACGTTTATCAAGGTGGTGCGGGTACTTCTGTTAATATGAATACTAACGAAGTTATCGCCAACGTAGCGCTTGAGCTGATGGGTAAAGAAAAGGGTCAATATGAGTTCATTAACCCTAACGACCATGTGAATAAGAGCCAATCAACCAACTGTGCTTACCCGACAGGTTTCCGTATTGCGGTATACAACAGCATTCGTAAATTGATTGATTCAATCGAATACCTTAAAGGCGCATTTGAGCTTAAAAGCCAAGAGTTCTCTGGTATTTTGAAAATGGGCCGCACTCAGTTGCAAGACGCGGTACCAATGACTGTGGGTCAAGAGTTCCATGCTTGGGCTGTGACCATTAACGAAGAAATTCGTAACCTTGAATATACCTCAAAGCTGCTACTTGAAATCAACCTTGGTGCAACGGCAATCGGTACTGGCCTTAATGCCGCTCCAGGTTACCAAGCGGCAGCAGTAAAACACCTAGCGGAAGTCACGGGGATCGATGTTGTGCCCGCTGAAGATTTGATTGAAGCAACCTCTGACTGTGGTGCCTATGTAATGACTCACGGCGCACTAAAACGCCTAGCCGTTAAATTATCTAAGATCTGTAACGACCTACGTCTACTTTCTTCTGGCCCTCGTGCTGGTTTAAATGAGCTGAACCTACCAGAGCTTCAAGCTGGCTCTTCTATCATGCCAGCAAAAGTTAACCCTGTTGTTCCTGAAGTGGTTAACCAAGTTTGCTTTAAAGTTCTCGGTAACGACAACACCATTTCATTCGCAGCAGAAGGTGGTCAATTACAGTTAAACGTAATGGAACCAGTGATTGCACAAAGCATGTTTGAATCTATCGAAATTCTGTCTAATGCTTGTATCAACTTGCGTGACAAATGTGTCGATGGCATCACTGTGAACAAAGAAGTATGTGAAGCTTACGTATTCAACTCCATCGGTATCGTTACTTACCTGAACCCATACATTGGCCACCACGAAGGTGACATTGTCGGTAAGATTTGTGCAGAAACTGGTAAGAGTGTACGTGAAGTTGTACTTGAGCGCGGTCTGCTCACCGCAGAAGAGTTAGATGACATTCTGTCTGTCGAAAACTTTATGCATCCTCAATACAAAGCGAAACGCTACGAGTAATCCAAAAAGGCCCTGCTTCAGGGCCTTTTTACTTTCTAGCAGCCGATAATCCACAAAACATTGTTTTAAATCATTGATTTTAAAAATCAGAATTGAACATGAATCAGTCGGTAGAATAGTTATATTTTAATTATCTTTAGGAGTAAAAAGATGTTCTTAATTGAATTCCTTATCGTATTAGGATGTATCCTAATTGGTGCAAGGATTGGTGGTATCGGGCTTGGTGTCATGGGCGGCATTGGCCTTGCTATACTAAGTTTTGTGTTTGGAATGCAACCAACCAGTCCTCCCATCGATGTTATGTTGATGATCATGGCCGTAGTTGCCGCAGCGGCATCCATGCAAGCTGCTGGCGGTCTCGATTATCTCATTAAAATTGCGACTAATATTCTGCACAAAAACCCACGTCACATCACTTTTATCGCACCTTTAGTAACTTACTTTTTCACAATGATGGCAGGAACCGGGCACGTTGCTTATTCAGTACTACCAGTAATCGCTGAAGTGAGCCGTCGTAGCGGCATTCGCCCAGAACGACCACTTGGCATGGCTGTTATCGCCTCACAATTCGCAATCGTAGCAAGCCCAATAGCGGCTGCAGTTGTCGCTCTCGTTGCTTTTCTCGAACCACAGGGCATCACCTTAGCCAACGTGCTGATGATAACTATTCCAAGCACCTTTCTAGGTTTAGCCTGTGCTTGCTTATTTGTGAATAAAATCGGGATTGAGCTCAAAGATGACCCTGAATATCAGCGTCGTCTACAAGACCCTGAATTTAGAGCAGAAATGGATCAAGAAGTCTCTGTTGAAGATATTCAAATCACTCCACAGGCTAAAAAGTCGGTAGCTCTATTCTTGTTTGGTGCACTCATCGTCGTCATTATGGGAGCAATACCAAGTCTACGCCCTCAGTTTAATGGTTCTCCGATGGGAATGGCGCACACAATTGAAATAGTGATGTTATCAATTGCAGCATTAATCATTTTGGTCTGTAAGCCAAATGGTAATGCGATAAGTCAAGGTTCCGTCTTCCACGCTGGTATGCGCGCTATCGTTGCTATTTTTGGTATTGCTTGGTTAGGCGATACTTTTATTGGCGGACACGGTGCAATGGTAAAAGAAGCAGTTTCAGGTTTGGTTGAAGTAGCTCCATGGACATTTGCTTTCGCTCTATTTGCGCTATCCGTTATGGTGAATAGCCAGGGAGCAACAACAGCAGTATTAGTACCTGTAGCCATCACACTAGGGTTACCACCAGCGATCATTATCGCCGTATTTGTTGCAGTAAATGGTTACTTCTTTATTCCCAATTATGGCCCTATTATTGCTTCAATTGATTTTGACCGCACAGGAACCACTCGTATCGGAAAATATATCTTTAACCATAGTTTCATGATTCCTGGCTTACTCAGTATGGCTTTCAGTATAGGCTTTGGCTTACTATTCACAAACATTTTGATGTAATACACCATAAAATTAATACTTAGGGAGCTTCGGCTCCCTTTTTCTTATGCTCATCAATCAAAGCTTCCATTTAAATTTGATATAAATCAATGAAAATGCGGAAAATGAATTTTGATTAAAGATTCTATACTTTGAATAAAATTCCAAGCAATTGACTCACAGCTAGACAGCAGCCCTTTACAAAGCAAGCCCACATAATTAATAAGAATATAATTCCATTATTTACACACAATTACCCTCTATAAACTCAGCAAAAAAAACAAGGCCAATTTTCACTCTACTTTTTTGTGAAGCATCCCTAGGTTAGTTATAAGCTCTCACTTTAAAATCCACACATACACTTTTAAAACAAGAGCCTAAAAACTCAAAAATAATAAACAAACCTTATTAACCATCTTATTGATTTTTAATATCCAATAATTTTTATTCACTCATTTATTTCATGATAATAAATAATGGATGAGTTAAGAATATTAGCCGATGAAAACACTCAGAATATTTTTACTCTCTGGGTGTAAGGAGAACATTATGACAACCCAAACTGTATCTACGGAACCGAAAGGTGGCTTCTTTGCCAACTTCAAATTCCCTTCAGCTTATACTATTTTATTTATTCTTATTGCTCTGGTTGCGTTGTTAACTTGGATTGTTCCGGCAGGTCAATACCAACGCACCATGAATGAAGATTTGGGCAAAGAAGTGCCCATTGCTGGTACCTATCAGGCCGCTGAAGGCAACCCACAAGGTGTGATTGATGTTCTGATGGCTCCGATTGATGGTTTTTACGACCACAATAGCTATGAAGCGGCGGCGATTGACGTATCACTATTTATATTGGTGATTGGTGGCTTCCTCGGCTTAGTAACCAAAACAGGAGCAATTGATGCAGGGATAGAAAGAGTAACCGCGCGCCTTGAAGGCCGAGAAGAGCTCATGATCCCTATATTGATGGCCCTATTTGCCGCTGGCGGAACTATTTATGGTATGGCTGAGGAATCTCTTCCCTTCTATACGCTTCTAGTACCAGTGATGATGGCCGCACGTTTTGACCCACTCGTTGCAGCCGCAACGGTATTGCTTGGAGCGGGTATCGGTACATTAGGTTCGACCATCAACCCATTTGCAACCGTTATTGCCGCGAACGCTGCTGGCATTCCATTTACTGACGGCATTATGCTTCGCGCTGCAATGTTGGTTGTTGGCTGGATCATCTGTGTAATGTACGTTATGCGCTATGCAAAAATGGTTCGCGCCGATCAAACTAAGTCAATTGTCTACGACAAGTATGAAGAGAACAAAGCGCACTTCCTTGGTAATCAAAACGGTGAAAAACTTGAGTTCACTGCGACTCGTAAAGTGATTCTATCAATTTTTGCTGCCGCTTTTGGTGTGATGATTTACGGTGTATCCGTTGCCGGATGGTGGATGGCTGAGATTTCCGCCATGTTCTTAGGTGCTACCATTATCATCGGTTTAATTGCTCGCATGAGCGAAGAAGAGTTCACTACAAGCTTCATTGATGGTGCGCGCGACCTACTGGGTGTGGCGCTGATCATTGGTATCGCTCGTGGCATCGTGGTTATTATGGACCGCGGTATGATAACTGACACTATTTTATTCTCAGCCGAACAAATGGTGACTGGCCTTTCATCAATCATTTTCATTAACGTAATGTATTTATTAGAAATTCTTCTTTCATTCCTTGTACCATCGTCTTCTGGCTTAGCGGTACTTACCATGCCTATCATGGCTCCATTAGCCGATTTTGCCGGCGTTGGTCGTGACTTAGTGGTTACTGCTTATCAATCTGCATCTGGTATTGTCAACCTTGTAACACCAACCTCTGCTGTAGTAATGGGCGGCTTAGCAATCGCTCGCGTTCCTTACGTGCGCTGGGTGAAATGGGTTGCTCCACTATTGGGTATTCTATGTGTATTCATCATGTTGTCTCTCAGCATCGGTGCTATGCTATAACTCAATAAACTGGTTTCCTCTCACTAATTCAAAGCCGCTTTATTGCGGCTTTTTCGCATCTAATACATTGATTAATATACCGTGTAACTCAAGCCAATCACCTTTCTTTCAACTTGCATACGCATCAACCAACGCCTGTTACCACCAATTAGAATCAGATACCTCGCCACTACTCTCCCATCGCAATCAATCATCACAACACTAGATGATAGGTCTGCTCTTAGCGAATGAACAAAACATCGATTAACAAATAATACCGAACTCAGCGAATATGAAGAATGCATATACCCAAACCATTTGAAGTTGCAGGTAGGCGGCAAGTGAGTTAATCCCCATGAGCATAGATAAACTATGTGATTGAGGTGAGCGAATATAGCCAACACCGCTGCAACTTCAAGTAGGAAGGCTATACCCAAGCAACTTGAAGTCGTTGCTTGGATAAATAACAACTTTTTATGACTAAATACGCCCCACCGTTATCACTGATTTATTTGCCTTATTAGAAAATATCATCCGAGAACAAATTAAACTTATTAAAAAGTAAAATTCCTTTCCGAACTATTGAATTTTCAAACCTGACCATGATCAACTTTCATTAAAAAAGTTTTGTTAAAAACACACTAACCACTAGGTTACATTCAATTACATACCCTTTAAAAATGCATAGAATTGACAACCCACACCATTTTTAAACCTACTGTTAATGCATAAAATTCCCACCAACACCCAAACCATTATAAATAGTAGATACTTAGTAGGTAATTTGTGAATTTTAATCCAAAAAACAAGATGTAAAAATCAAAATAAAAAATAACAAACCGATGCATAAACATTGTTAAAAATAGACGGTTACAGTTCATTTTTAATATAAATCATTCTGTGATGCACCTCTAAGAACATCTTTCAATCAAGGGTAATATTAATTTCAGAACACGGAAGTGAACAAACAAATTAATACTGAATTCCCTACAGAAATAATTATGTACTTATCCAAAACAAGTTGAATTAAATTTCAAAAAAATAAAATGGAATAAATACATATAGATTAAGAGAGATAATATTATGAGTAAGTTATATGTTGGTTCTGAAATTGGTCAATTGCGTCGAGTTCTTGTTCACCGCCCTAGACGCTCTCTCACTCACTTAACGCCATCAAACTGTCACGATCTTTTGTTTGATGATGTTTTAGCCGTAGAACGTGCTGGTAAAGAACATGATGCATTTACACAAACGCTTCGTGATCAAGGTGTTGAAGTATTACTACTGACCGATCTATTAGCTGACACGCTAGCAGTTCCCGTTGCGAAAGATTGGCTACTTACTCAACAAGTATCGGATTACCGCCTTGGCAAAAAGTTTGCTAATGACGTGCGCTGCTATTTGAGCGACTTACCTAACCTCGAACTTGCAAAAATTCTGACTGGTGGTTTGTCTTACGCAGATATGCCAATGAAATCATCTTCAATGATGCAAGGCTTGCATGCACCAACAGATTTCATTATCGAACCACTACCAAACCATCTATTTACCCGTGACACTTCTTGTTGGGTATACGGTGGCGTGTCAATTAACCCGATGGCCAAACCTGCACGTCAACGTGAAACCAACCATGTCCGTGCAATTTACCGTTGGCACCCAAGCTTCGCAGGTCAAGACTTCATTAAATACTTCGGTGATGACGAAAGCATTAATTACGATAACTCAACCATTGAAGGTGGTGACGTTCTAGTCATTGGTAAAGGTTCGGTACTGATTGGTATGTCTGAACGCACGACTGCGCAAGGTGTTGAACGCTTAGCGGCTGGCCTATTTAAACACGGTCAAGCTAAGCAGATTATCGCTATGGAACTACCAAAACACCGTTCTTGCATGCACTTAGATACCGTTATGACACATATGCGTGAAGACACCTTCTCAGTTTACCCAGAAGTCATGCGTAAAGATGTGAAATGCTGGAGCCTAACAGGCGATGAGTCTGGTGCAGTTAACATCAAAGAAGAAGGTTACTTCGTTACCGCCATCGAAAAAGCACTTGGCGTCGATAAGCTCAACCTTATCACCACTGGTGGTGACAATTTCAACGCAGAACGTGAACAGTGGAACGATGCAAACAATGTTCTAACCGTCAAACCTGGCGTGGTAATTGGCTACGAAGGCAACACTTACACCAACGAAAAATACGACAAAGCGGGTATTACCGTATTGCCAATTCCAGGTGATGAACTTGGCCGTGGCCGTGGTGGCGCTCGCTGCATGAGCTGCCCAATTGAGCGTGACGGTATCTAACACCACTTTCACTGGTTAACAAATGAGTTGGGGCTATTTCCTCTGCAAGCCTCAACTCACCTTTAAAGAGACATGATTATGACCAAACAAACCGTTGTTGTTGCATTAGGCGGAAACGCATTACTTCGTCGTGGTGAGCCACTAGAAGCCGATGTTCAACGCCGTAATATTGAAGTAGCAGTGAAAACCATCTCCGAAATCGCTAAAGAATATAACGTGGTTCTTGTGCATGGAAATGGCCCTCAAGTGGGTTTACTTGCACTACAAGGTCTTGAATACAAAAAAGTCGCGCCATACCCACTTGATGTGTTGGGCAGTGAAACTCAAGGCATGATTGGCTATATGTTGATGCAAGAATTCAAAAACATGCTGCCAGAACGCAACATCTCTTGCATGTTGACACAAATGACAGTGGATCCAAAAGACCCAGCCTTTGCTGACCCAACCAAACCAATTGGCCCAGTGTACCAAGAAGCTGAAGCGCGTGAATTGGCAGAAAAATATCACTGGACAGTCAAACCAGACGGTCAATATTTCCGCCGCGTAGTCCCTAGCCCACAACCAACCGGCATTGTTGAACATGAAGCCATTACTCAGTTGATCGATGCTGGTCATTTAGTGATTTGCACCGGTGGTGGTGGCATTCCAGTGAAACGCGAAAACGGCAAACTAGTCGGTGTCGAAGCGGTTATCGACAAAGATATGTCTGCGGCATTCCTCGCCAAACAATTGAACGCTGACGCACTGCTGATTTTGACCGATGCTGATGCTGTCTACCTTGACTGGGGCAAACCAACCCAACACGCACTACGCAGCACAACGCCAAGCGAACTTGCGAACTACCAATTTGATGCCGGTTCCATGGGGCCAAAAATTGAAGCTTCTTGTGAATTTATCAAACAAGGCGGCAAGGTGGTGGGCATTGGCGCACTACAAGATGGCTTACGCATCCTAGAAGGCCAGGCGGGCACCAATATCACTCGTGGCTAACCGTGTTGTTGAACAAACCTATTTTATAAACCGAATCTGTTTTTAACTTTAAATAAATATTGACGCTTTCTTCCATTCTCTCATCTGAGGAAAGCGTTACAAATGAGGATAAGATCATGGCTTTTAACCTACGCAATCGTAACTTTCTAAAACTACTAGACTTCACCCCACGCGAAATCCAACATTTATTGGACCTGTCACTTGAGTTGAAAAAAGCCAAATACAACGGCTACGAACAGCCACGCCTAAAAGGCAAAAACATCGCGCTTATCTTTGAAAAAACATCGACTCGTACTCGTTGTGCATTCGAAGTCGCGGCGTTTGACCAAGGCGCTCAAGTGTCTTACTTAGGCCCTTCAGGCTCTCAAATCGGCCATAAAGAATCAATGAAAGATACCGCTCGCGTATTGGGCCGTATGTATGATGGCATCGAATACCGTGGCTTTGGTCAAGAGATCGTTGAAGAGCTTGGCGCTTATGCTGGCGTACCAGTATGGAACGGCTTAACTGACGAATTCCACCCAACGCAAATCTTGGCTGACTTCTTAACCATGACCGAGCATGGTCGCGGTAAACGTCTGCATGAAATGAAATTTGCGTACCTAGGCGATGCGCGTAACAACATGGGTAACTCACTCATGGTTGGTGCTGCGAAAATGGGTATGGACATTCGCCTTGTTGCGCCAAAAGCATTCTGGCCAACCGATGAATTAGTCGCTGAATGTCGCGCCATCGCACAGGAAACCGGTGCAAAAATCACGCTAACTGATGATGTACAAGAAGGCGTTCAAGGCTGTGATTTCCTTTACACCGATGTGTGGGTATCAATGGGTGAAGCGAAAGAAGCATGGGCTGAGCGTATTGAAATGATGCTCCCTTACCAAGTTAATATGGAAATGCTTAAAGCCACAGGCAACCCACATGTGAAATTCATGCACTGCTTGCCAGCTTTCCACGGTGAAGACACAACCGTTGGTAAACAACTTGCCAAAGAGTACCCAGTATTAGCAAAAGGTGTGGAAGTGACCGATGATGTGATCGAATCTGAGTATTCTATCGTGTTCGATGAAGCTGAAAACCGCATGCACACCATCAAAGCAATTATGGTTGCAACCTTAGGTAATTAATCAGCCATTACCCTCTCTTCGATATTTAACTCAATGCGGGCTTGAATAAAGCTCGCATTTTTTTTCATCACTAAATTCCGAAAAAAACCACTTCACGCTTGTGTTGGCAACGTAATTGAAAACACAACAAAAACGAGCCAATTTCGCATAAAAATCCATTTTTTGGATATTTTCAAAACCCTATTGCAAGGCAGGTTTTTGTCCGTATAATCCTTCGCAATTTGTCAAAACAGAGCAGAAAATGAACCGATACTGTCACTATCAACGCCATTTATTACGCCCGGCACTGGTGGGATTAGCCGTTTTATTTTTCTGTTTTGATCGTTTTTGAAGCCTCCTATTTTAGGGGGCTTTTTTTTGAGCAAAATTTCTCTTCAACCCTACGCTGAAGAGAATGACATCGAGGGAAGACACGTTATGGCGCATTCGTTATTTAATAAACATATCATCTCCATTCCAGAACTAAGCCGCAAAGAACTGGAACTGATTGTAGATACCGCAACTAGGCTCAAGGCTGAACCGAATCCAGAACTGCTCAAGAATAAAGTGGTAGCAAGCTGCTTCTTCGAACCTTCAACACGAACTCGTTTATCGTTTGAAACCGCGGTGCAACGTTTGGGTGGCACTGTAATTGGGTTTGATAATGGTGGTAACACCTCTCTCGCCAAAAAAGGCGAAACCTTGGCCGACTCAGTACAAGTCATTTCTTCTTATGTTGATGCGTTTGTGATGCGTCATCCACAAGAAGGGGCTGCTCGTTTAGCATCTGAATTTTCCAACGGTGTCCCAGTGGTCAACGGTGGTGACGGTGCAAACCAGCACCCAACACAAACCTTGCTCGATCTGTTCTCTATTTACGAAACACAAGGCACACTCGACAATCTAAACGTCGCATTCGTTGGTGATTTAAAATATGGCCGCACCGTACACTCTTTGACTCAGGCATTATCAAAATTCAACAACGTGCGCTTTTTCTTTATCGCACCAGAAGTGCTCGCCATGCCAGATTACATCTGTGAAGAACTCAGTGAGGCAGGCATTCGCTTTAGTACCCACAGTAACATTGAAGAAGTCGTAGCGGAGCTGGATGTGCTTTATATGACTCGCGTACAAAAAGAACGTTTTGATGAGTCTGAATACGCACACATGAAATCAGCGTACATCCTAACCACTGACACCCTCAAAGAAGCGCGTGATAATTTGAAAGTACTACACCCACTGCCACGTGTTGATGAAATTACTACCGACGTCGATAAAACACCTTACGCCTACTACTTCCAACAAGCCGAAAACGGTGTCTACGCGCGTGAAGCGCTACTGGCTCTCGTCCTAAACCCAAACCTATAAGCAGGAGACAATATCATGGTAAAAGAAACCCAATTGCAAGTTGAAGCGATTCGTAACGGTAGCGTAATTGACCATATTCCTGCCAACCTTGGGATCAAAATTCTCTCTTTGTTTAAGTTAAATGAAACTAATCAGCGTGTGACCATTGGCCTCAACTTACCTTCTTCAGCACAAGGTCATAAAGACCTAATTAAGATTGAAAACGTCTATTTAAGTAAAGAGCAAGCCAACCAATTAGCACTTTATGCACCGAAAGCAACCGTCAACCAAATTGAAGAATACAAAGTGGTGAACAAACTGACTTTGACACTACCAGAACGAATTGATGGGGTATTCAGTTGCCCAAATAGTAACTGCATTTCACACGGTGAACCTGTCGCAAGCCGCTTTAAAGTGCAGAGCAAACAGGAAAGTGTCCAGCTTAAATGCCACTACTGCGAGAAAGTTTTCTCTCGTGAGATCATGACCGAACATCGTTAATTCCACATACTTACCCAACGCATGCCAAGTGCGTTGGGTTCTCCGCTCACATCATTCATTTCACAATGAATAATCTTCCATAAAAACCAGATAAAACACCAACCAACCACCTAAATACCAGTTTATTATTTGGTGATCCCTAGCAACAATAAGATAATTTATTAATGATACTCTACCAGCATAATGTGGTATTCATTTAATGAATAGGAATAATCACGGTCAGTTTCACTCAGATATACCCCTAAAAAATTTGCACTTACAAATACGCAAATCAATACCGCTGCCATGTTAAGTAATAAGGGGATAACGAGTTTATTTTTTCAACCGTGACACACTACTGCACACAAAACGAATGATATGAACTCACACTCTATGGCTTTGGGAGTGTGCTGGCATGGTAAGGATCACCAACACCCTCAGACGCTATTGCGCGTATAGAAAGGAACAGCCCGTGAATAGAAAAATTCCCCACGGTGCAATGCAAACCGATGACAAAACATTAGCTGCCGCTTGCAAAAAACTGTTACAGCAGCAGAGTTTCTCAAATCAAAATGAGCTTCGACTTAAATTGGTCGAACTAGGCTATGAAGGGATCAGTCAATCCACAGTTTCACGCTTACTCTCCCAGCTGGGTGTAGTAAAAGTGCAAAATGCGTGTGGCAAAAAAGTGTACTGCATTACCGTAGAAACTGCGCCGGTTCGAGTTGAATCCTCTATCTCATCGCAAATTGAATTTATCACCCATAACCAATCGATGGTGGTTGTAAAAACTCACCCCGGTAGCGCGCAATTAGTTGCACGGTTGGTCGACATTGATCCTCACACAGAAATTTTAGGTACCGTAGGAGGCAACGACACGGTATTAATTATCCCTAAAGACACCAACAATATTGATGCCTGTGAAACGGTAGTAAAAGCACGCCTTGGTATGCGTTAAATCGAATGCAATCAACAGCCAACAGCGAATAACCCCATTTTTTGAAGATGGGGTATTTACTGTTTTTAATTTCAATAAATTAAAAATCATCCCATCTCCGTCAGTGCTTACTGAATCAGCAAAACATTTACGGTTTGATGAAACTTATTCCACCTACAATCGGTCTGATTGGGTTAAGATGCCTCTAACCTTGTGAAGACTCGACTTTTTATGCGCTCATTCTTTTCATTTTTACTACTCGGTTTATTGACCCTTTCTCAACCCGCATTAGCCGTGTTTGGTAACGACAACCCATTTGACAATAGCAATACCATTAGCCTTGCTTCGTCTAATAATCAATTTGTTCCAGTTGATAAAGCTTTCCCATTTAATGCTTATCAGCAGGGAAACCAAGTCTTCATTGATTGGCAGGTAAAAGAAGGTTATTACCTGTACCAAGACCGTATCAGTATCAGCGGAGAAAACGCGACTGTCGGCAAAATCGATATGGTCGATGGTCAGCCTTATCACGATGAGTTTTTCGGTGATGTAAAGATCTACACTCAGCCTCTGTTTGTGAATGTAGCGCTTGATAATGTGCAGACCAATGGCAAGCTAATGGTGCAATATCAAGGTTGTGCAAAAGCTGGCTTTTGCTACCCACCAGAAACTCGGGTAGTTGATCTGCAAGCGATTGCCAGCACCAATATTGCACCACCAGCAGCATCGAAACCTCAACCAATTTCGACAACAAAAACAACAACTCCTACCACAGAGCAAGATAGCCTCGCCTCTAGCTTGGCAGATAACTGGTGGACGCCATTACTGTTTTTAGCGCTTGGGGTTGGCCTTGCTTTTACACCATGCGTATTGCCTATGTACCCAATTTTGACCAGTATTGTGTTGGGTGGCGGTAAACTTTCCCATCGCCGTGCGCTCGGTTTATCGTTTATTTATGTGCAAGGTATGGCTTTAACCTATACCTTGCTCGGCCTTGTTGTCGCTTCAGCTGGTTTACAATTTCAAGCGGCGATGCAACATCCTTATGTGTTGATTGGCCTCAGTGCCTTGTTTGTATTACTCGCCCTTTCGATGTTTGGTCTTTACACCATTCAACTTCCAAGTGGCATACAAACCTGGCTCAATAACCTCAGTAATAAACAGCAAGGTGGAAACAGTGCCGGTGTATTCGCTATGGGTGCTATTTCGGGTTTAGTTTGCTCACCCTGCACTACCGCACCGCTATCGGGTGCATTGCTGTATGTGGCTCAAAGTGGTGACTTACTCACTGGTGGTGTTGCACTGTATGCATTAGCGATGGGGATGGGAATCCCACTAATGCTAGTGGCCGTATTTGGTAACAAACTACTGCCCAAAGCTGGCGGCTGGATGGATAAAGTCAAAACACTGTTCGGCTTTATATTGCTTGCAGCTCCGATATTTTTGCTTGAACGCCTACTACCAGAATTCTGGTCAACAGCGCTGTGGTCAGCGCTAGGTATCGTCGCTTTTGGCTGGCTTTATCATTGCAAAAACACCCTGCCTTTTGGCGGTTGGAAACAGAGTGTTATCGGCATTATTGCGGTGCTTGGGCTATTTGCTTCTGCGCAACCTGCGCTTGATATATGGTTTGGACATGATCAGCAAACTAGCCAACAGCAACCCAGTATTGAGTTTATTCGCATCAATAATGTGTCTGAACTAAACCTGCAACTGAGCCAAGCAAAAATGGCGGGCAAACCCGTCATGCTCGACTTCTACGCCGACTGGTGTGTGGCGTGCAAAGAATTTGAGAAGTACACCTTCCACCAACAAGAGGTGGAACAAAAGCTACAGCACTTTGTGTTATTGCAAGCTGACGTGACCAACAACCAACCTCAAGATATTGAGCTACTAAAAACAATGGGAGTGCTCGGCTTACCAACGATTGAGTTTTGGAACGCACAGGGTGAAGCACTTCCAAGTGCTCGAATTACTGGTTTTATGCGCGCTGATCGCTTTTTAACGCATCTCGCTGACCACCAACTTTAAACGAAACGTTAGCCTTGCTAGCCGCTCGTTTGAAGACCAAAACAAACGAGCGGTAAATATTCATTCTGTCGCAGATAAAAGTGGATAAGGTTCAGACTTTTAAAGCATAACGATTGTTCAATAAGCCATCGCGGACAATAATCTATTTAACGAAATTGTTAAAAGTGTAAAACGTCATGGATTCGACCTACACCATCATTATTGCTGACGACCACCCATTATTCCGCAATGCTCTGTTTCAATCCGTGCATATGGCGATAAGTGGCGCCAATCTACTCGAAGCTGACTCGCTTGATGCACTGCTCGCCTTGCTTGAGAAAGAGCCAGAACCAGACTTGCTACTACTGGATCTAAAAATGCCGGGAGCCAACGGTATGTCGGGGCTGATTCATTTAAGAGCCGAATACCCAGATTTACCGATTGTGGTTGTCTCTGCCAGTGAAGAATCCTCCGTGGTATCACAAGTAAAAAGCCACGGCGCTTTTGGCTTCATTCCTAAATCAACTGATATGCGCGCCCTGATTAACGCCTTAAATCAGGTATTAGCTGGTGACCCATTCTTCCCTGAAGGCTTAATTACCAATAAAGCCGCGTGTAATGATTTGGCCGAAAAATTAGCCGCCCTTACGCCTCAGCAATATAAAGTGCTGGGTATGCTATCTGACGGCTTGCTAAATAAGCAGATCGCTTATGAACTGCATGTTTCAGAAGCCACCATCAAAGCGCACATGACCGCTATTTTCCGTAAGTTGGGGGTAAAAAACCGTACTCAAGCGGTTATTTTGTTACAACAGATGGAAACTGAGCAATAAGACTAACAAAGGGCTAACACGCCCCTTAGATTGCTCGCTATACTGAGGCTCATCATTATTTTGATGTTATGACCATCGGCTGCATTTTGCAGCCGTATTTATCCCTCTGTTTCACGTACTCAAACCCAATGATTTTATAGTCATTGCTTGAGGCCCAACTCTGGGAGGCATCTCTGTTGCTAAGTATCCTTGTTACTCAATTCGTCGTTTTATGGGCAGTCATCGACCCTATAGGTTCTGTGCCTGTTTATCTTTCGCAAACACAACATTTAACCCCTAAACAAAGGCGGTTAGTGGCATTAAAAGCTATCGCAATTTCAGCTGGGGTACTGCTGTTTTTCCTAGCCGTAGGGCAAATGTTGCTCGAAGCGATGCAAATTCCCCTCCCTGCTTTTCAAGCTGCTGGTGGACTAGTACTGCTTTTGTTCGCTCTCACCATGATTTTTGGTGAAAGCAAACCGGAACAAGAACAAAAGCTGATGAAAGAGATGAGCCGCTCGGAACTGGCAAATCTTGCCGTTTATCCGCTGGCTATTCCATCGATAGCCTCACCCGGAGCCATGATGGCTATCGTCTTACTGACCGATAATCATCGATATTCTTTTGCTGATCAAAGCATTACAGCCGCTGTCATGCTCGTCGTTCTAATCATCACTTTATTGCTTCTACTCGGTGCGACCACCATTCAGCGCTTAATTGGCAATGTAGGAGCTGCAATCATCAGTCGTGTCATGGGCCTGATCCTTGCCGCGGTAGCGGTTAATAATTTATTGCTCGGCATTAAAGATTTTTATTTCTAACCTTAGACCTTAGACTAAGTTAACAAAACGTTAACATTGAGATTTTCACCTTATCTACCACTAAGCGCCCATTTTACGGGCGCTTTTTGTTTTCCAACGCCCGACTAAAGTTGCACAGATCTGTTGATTTTTCGCTGCTATCTTAAGCATGTAACATTACGTTAACACGATAAATATCACCATATGCAAACGGAAGGAGAAGGCCATGTCGTTCGAATCTACAGAACACGCGCAAGCCTACTGGAAGGAAAACTTAGGAATAATGGGATCACTCTTAGCGGTGTGGTTCTTGGTATCGTATGGAGCTGGCGTTTTATTTGTCGATGCGCTCAATACGATTCATTTAGGCGGTTTTAAATTAGGATTCTGGTTCGCACAACAAGGGTCAATCTACACCTTTGTTGCCTTAATCTTTATTTACGTTGCGCGCATGAATGCGCTCGACAAGAAATATAACGTACAGGAAGACTAAGAGGTTTTAGAAATGGATATTCAAACTTGGACGTTTATTCTTGTCGGTATTACGTTCGCACTTTATATCGGCATCGCAATTTGGGCTCGCGCAGGATCCACCAGTGAATTCTACGTTGCAGGAGGCGGTGTTCACCCTGTTGCTAACGGCATGGCAACCGCTGCAGACTGGATGTCGGCAGCATCGTTTATCTCTATGGCAGGTATCATTTCATTCGTCGGTTACGACGGTGCGGTGTACTTGATGGGTTGGACGGGCGGCTATGTATTACTGGCGCTTTGTTTAGCACCTTACCTCCGTAAATTTGGTCAATTCACCGTGCCAGATTTCATTGGCGAACGTTACTACTCAAAAACCGCGCGCATGGTTGCGGTGTTCTGTGCCATCTTTATCTCCTTCACTTATGTAGCAGGTCAAATGCGTGGTGTGGGTGTGGTGTTCTCTCGCTTCCTTGAAGTAGACATCAACATGGGGATCATCATCGGTATGGGTATTGTGTTCTTCTACGCAGTACTTGGCGGCATGAAAGGCATCACTTATACGCAGGTTGCTCAATTCTGTGTACTCATTTTCGCTTTCCTTGTGCCAGCTATCTTTACCTCGATTATGATGACAGGTAACCCGTTCCCACAAATTGGTATGGGTTCGACCATCACCGGATCAGATGTGTACTTACTCGATAAACTGGACGGTCTGACGCAAGAGCTTGGCTTTACCGCGTACACCGAAGGTAATAAGAGCATGGTCGATGTGTTCTTTATCTGTGCAGCACTTATGGTTGGTACAGCAGGTCTACCGCACGTTATTATTCGCTTCTTTACTGTACCAAAAGTACGCGATGCACGTATCTCTGCAGGTTGGGCGCTACTCTTTATTTCACTACTTTACACCACGGCACCAGGCGTAGCGGCATTTGCTCGCGTCAACATGATCGACACTATTAACGGTCCAGACATGCAAGGTGTACCGGGTGAAGAAGCACCAAGCTGGTACAAAAACTGGGAAAGCACAGGTCTTGTCGGTTGGGAAGATAAGAACGGCGATGGCAGAATGTTCTATTCTGGCGATGAACGTAACGAGATGAAAATCAACCGTGACATCATTGTATTAGCATCACCAGAGCTTGCAAAACTACCGAACTGGGTTGTGGGCTTACTGGCAGCTGGTGGCTTAGCAGCGGCACTATCAACTGCGGCTGGTCTATTGTTGGTTATCTCAACATCCATTTCGCATGATTTGCTGAAGAAAGGCATTAAACCTGATATGACCGACAAACAAGAGCTCTTGGCTGCGCGTCTTGCAGCGGTAGTCGCCATTGTTGGTGCAGGTTACTTGGGTATTAACCCCCCCGGCTTCGTAGCTCAGGTGGTGGCATTTGCCTTCGGCTTGGCAGCCGCCTCCTTCTTCCCTGCCATCATTCTAGGTATCTTCTATAAGAAGATGAACAAAGAAGGGGCGATTGCAGGTATGTTGGCTGGCATTGCTTTCACTGCGGCTTACATCATCAACTTCAAGTTTATCAACCCAGCGGCCAGCACTCCGGACAACTGGCTATTCGGTATCAGTCCAGAAGGAATTGGTACGCTAGGTATGTGTTTGAACTTCGTAGTCTCGATTGTGGTCAATAAGTTCACCGCAGAAGTGCCAACAGAAGTACAAGATATGGTTGAGTCTATCCGCTTCCCTAAAGGTGCAGGCCAAGCTCACGACCATTAATCACGAACACTGACGAGTTCAATTGTAGGGATTAGCTCTGAAGTACAAATAATGTTGATAACAATAAAGCCGATGCTCTGCATCGGCTTTTTGTATTATATCGCTACGATTGGCATCATTAGCTCACGCGATTCAATACCGCTCGCAATTTCAGTGGCTTAACAGGTTTAGGGATAAAACTAAATCCGTTTGATTTAATGCCTTCCAGCATATCATCGGTGCGATCCGCGCTGATGATAACGCCTTCAAAACAGTCGCCTAGTCGCAAGCGACACTGCTGCAACACTTCTAAGCCAGTGCGCCCATTATCTAAACGGTAATCCGATAAAATCACGTCTGGAACCCAGTTATCTTCCAATGCTTTTAAGCTTTGCATCAAATCAACGGCGACCTTAACATCACATCCCCACCTTGCTAGTAAATCTTCCATTCCCACTAAAATATCGGGTTCGTTATCCACGCACAATACGCGCAAATGATTGAGATCTGATTGAGCTTGTTGTACGAACGGCACTTCTGGTTGTTGCTCTGCGGGCTCAGATTTATCCAGAGTGATCGAAAATACGCTCCCTTTGCCAGCCCAAGAGCGCATTGAAATTTGATGACCAAGCACATGAGCAATCCCTTTCGAGATCGCTAACCCCAAACCAAGACCTTGATCAGAGCGTACCTGGCTACCACGGTTGAACTCTTCAAAAATTTCCTGCTGTTTATCTTCTTCTATACCGATCCCGTTGTCCCACACATCAATCCGTACTCGGCCTTCAACTCGTCGCACTCCAAGCAGCACTTTGCCGCGTGGGTTATAACGAAAAGCATTGGTGAGAAAGTTTTGTATGACTCGGCGTAGTAATTTCGGATCAGACATCACGTAGAGTGACGATGGGATCAAGGTAAAATCAATCCCCTGCTGCTTAGCTAGCGCACTGAACTCAGCATTAAGATTGGCAAGCACGTCGTTAATTGCAAAACTATGACGGTGAGTATCAAGCTTACCGGACTCCAAACGAGAGATATCCAGCAAGTCACCAATCAAATCCTCCGCCGCTTCGAGCGAGCTTTCGATGTAACCGGCTAACTTTTTCTCTTCAGCCTCTTTCGCTACCTCCGCCAAAGAGGAAGCAAATAAACGTGCCGCATTAAGAGGCTGCATTAAATCATGGCTGACAGCCGCTAAAAAACGCGACTTGGATTGCGACTCTTGTTCAGATTTTTGGGTTGCGGTAACCAACCGTTTATTGAGCGCTTCTAGCTCTTGAGTACGTTCATGAACTCGCTCTTCTAGCGTCTCATTGGCTTCTTTGAGTGCTTGTTCTGCATCGCGGAATACAGTGATGTCGGTAAAGCTCATCACAAAACCTCCACCGGGCATCGGGTTGCCTTGCACTTCGATCACTCGTCCATCAGGGCGGATACGTGATGAGGTATGACGCGAACCCTGCTCAAGGTAATAAACACGACGCCGCACATGTTCTTCAGGATCCCCCGGACCACACAAACCTTGTTGTGCATTGTGCCGAATAACATCCGCTATTGGCCGCCCGACTTGGATAAGCCCAGCCGGAAATTCAAACAGCTCTAAATAACGTTGATTCCATGCCACCAGCCGTAGCTGTTTATCAACCACCGCAATTCCTTGACCAATATGTTCTATCGCCCCTTGGAGCAAGCCGCGACTAAAGTCGTACAGCTCGGATGCTTCATCGACGATTGTGGCGACTTCTTCCAACTGCATATTGCGACCTTGCAGGGCCGAAGTGAGCACTAACTTGGCTGACGATGCACCAAAAACACCAGCCAGCACCCTTTCGGTATGACGAATTAAAGTCGATGGTGCTTGTTGATTTGGCAGCATGGTTTCACGTTGCAAACTCCAATATTGCCGAAAAGCAGTGCGTACGCGCGTTCGTCCGACAAAACGTGAGGCCAGCATTTCAAGCTCAGCCACCGTAACGCGGCTTTGGTACAAGCTGATATTTTCACTCTCTGGTAGTGGCGTACCGACAAATGCCGCCGATTGTAAGCGCTCACTTAGGCTCGGGCGAGTGAGTGATGACACCACGACATAGCACAGAGTATTTAGCGCTACACTGAGCACCATCCCCCAATCTGAATTCGCAAGCCCCCACGAACTCAACGCTTCAGGAGGGGTGATCAGCCACAATAAAAAGTTACTCTGCGCGTCTCCGGCCAGCATGTCGGTTTGAGTCATTAAGGTGATGATCCACAGGGTAAACCCTACCGCAAGGCCAACATAAACCCCTTTACGATTGCCCTCTCGCCAATACATACCGCCAACCAATGCTGGGGCAAATTGTGCAATCGCTGCAAATGATAGAAAGCCAATCGCCGACAATGAGCGAATAGAGTCCAACGCTTGATAAAAGCCCCATGCGCCAAATAGCAGCAGCAAGATTAACGCTCGGCGAATAATCAGCAACAAACCAGAGAAATGACGATAATTACGCTGAGTTAAGCGCATACGCCGAAGAAGTAACGGCATCACCAAGTCGTTAGAAACCATAATGGCTAAGGCAATCGTCGATACAATGACCATACCACTCGCCGCTGAAGTACCTCCGACAAAGGCCAACAACGCAATATTTTCAGCGCCAACAGAAATCGGCACGCTGATCACATAAGTATCTGCCGGACTGCCACTGAGTAGACTCTGACCGACCCAAGCGATGGGCAGGACAAATAGCCCCATCAAAATCAAATACAAGGGGAACAACCAACGCGCGGTATGTAGATCTTGTGCACGCTCATTTTCCACCACCATAGTATGAAACTGACGCGGTAGACAGATGATAGCCATCATGGTGAGCAGGGTGTGGATCAGCAGTGTTGGCCAATTCGGTGCTTGGTAGGTTTGCTCTGCAATCGTTTGTAAATCAACACTATCCCGTTGCCAAGCTAAATAGACGATGAATACTCCAACCGCTAGAAAGGCGAATAATTTAACGATCGACTCAAAGGCGATGGCCATCATCATACCGCGGTGATGCTCCGTATTGTCGATATGACGCGTGCCAAACAGCATGGTAAATACCGCCAATGCAGCGACCACAAACCATGATACGTGATAATCCTGATAACCAAATTGTTCGGCCAAATTGGGCGCAACAATATTGAGCCCCATAGTGATCCCACGCAGCTGCAACGCGATATAGGGCAAAATGCCGACCACGGCAATAAGGGTAATGGCAACCGCTAATCCTTGCGATTTGCCATAACGAGCACCGATAAAATCAGCAATAGAGGTAATGTGTTCACGCTTGGCAATAAGAATCAAACGGGCAAGCATGCGCCAGCCCAATGTAAAAACTAAAATAGGCGCAATATAAATAGGCAGAAATGACCAAGGGTTATTGCTTGCTTGACCGACCGTGCCGTAGAAAGTCCAAGAAGTACAGTACACCGCAATCGATAGGCTATAGATCCACGGTCGCCATTTCGCCAACCACTTGGTTTGCCGATCACCGTACCAAGCGACAAGAAACAGTACACCTAGGTAAGCGAGTGAAACAGGAACAACGATCCATCCTTGCATTCGATATCCTTATCTATCCCCTTCCTACTTGAAGCTGCAGCGATGTTGACTACATTCGCTCCCCCCAATCACACGGTTTATCTATGCTCATGGGGATGAACTCACTTGCCGCCTACCTGCAACTTCAAGTGGTTTGGGTATAATCTCTGTCTGTTGAGGTTAATTCTGTGCTTCAGGCTCCGCTTTCAGACCCTGATTTTTCACTATCGATTGGGCTGGTTCCACTTTGATGAACAATGCCAACACGCCCATCAATGCCATTGCCCAAAATACGTTCGCGCCCCAGTTCTCATAACCCCACCCACTCAAGGTGGTCATCAAGGCGATAAATGCACCCAGTGGAATTGCGTTATACAACGCCTGCAAAGCCACCATTTTATTTTGCGGCGCATGTTGAATATATTGAATAGCAGCAATATGTGCCATTGCGAAAGTAACCCCATGCAATAGCTGGATAGCCGCCAATGCAATGATAGCCGTTGTCGAAGCCATCAAGCCCCACCGCGCAATAACACCGATAGCTGCCGCCACAAATAAGGCGCGTAATGACCAACCTGAAAATAAACGCTTGCTCAAAGCAAACACAGCCACTTCAGCAACCACACCTAAGCTCCACAAATAGCCAATTAACTCTTCAGAGTGGCCTGCACTTTTCCAATAAATAGAACTAAAACTGTAGTAGGCAGCGTGACTTCCTTGAATAAGCGCCACTAACACCAAAAATTTAATCACTGGCCATTCGCGCAGTAATTGGCTCAATTTAGGGCGCTCAGCATGCTCTTCACTGACGGTAACTGGCATTGGATTCGGGTTGCGCAGACTCAGCAGCAGCGACACAAATATCCCCGCCAACGCCGTGTACAGAATCATATCCGTACCGTAACTTGCCACAAGTAGACCAACTACCGTTGAACCTCCAATAAACGCGACCGATCCCCACAAGCGCGTACGGCCATAATCCAACATTTGTAGACGAGCATAGTAGTTCGCCATTGCATCTGACAACGGTATTGCAGGGCCACAACAGAGGTTAAATAACACGGTGGCTAACGCCATCAACCAGAAACTACCGCCGGTAAAGAAGTGGAAACCTATAAATAACAGCGCCGCTAAACTTAACCAACGCAATGTTGGCAACAAGTGCTCTACCTTATGAATACGCGGCGTGATGACAAGGTTCGCCACACAACGAGTCGCAAAACCTATACCGATGAGTAGGCCAATATCCGTTGCTGATACGCCTTGGTTTTCAAACCACAGCGCCCAAAAAGGGAGGTAAACGCCATAGGCAAAAAAGAAACCAATAAAATATTGAGATATCCAGCCATGCGGCGAGGGATTTAACATGATTCATCCTGAAAGAGAGAAAAGAAAACTGACGTATTATGCAGTGTGTTGATAGTTGTAAAAAGGGAATATTACGCAATGCTATGTTTCCCTATTCGCCATCATCACTTTAATGCATGCAAAACCACCAGCCTTAGACCAAAGTCGTCTGGAGCTCGTGAGGATTTCAGCCACACTTAGATAGAGATTTTTTGTGAGTGAACATCCGCTATGCCTGATAAATTTAACATGCAGTCGCCCCCATTTGACCGCCTGACACAGCAACAGCAAAACCACCTTCGTGCTTCACTCGACGTGGCGTATTTTCGCACCAAAGAGGTACTGTTGCATTGCGAAAAACCAAGCCAACATTTACATATTTTGATCAAGGGCGCGGTTGAAGAACGTTCAAAAGATGGCAAAGAGATCTTCGCTCATTACGCCAACGACGACATGTTCGATGTGCGAGCCCTATTTGATGAGCAGACCAAGCACCAGTACGTGGCATTAGAAGACACTTTAAGCTATCTGCTGCCTAAAGCGATCTTTCTCGAACTGTATAATGAAAATGGTCAGTTCGCGGCCTATTTTGATAACAACCTAGCGAAACGACAAGAACTGATCGAAGTCGCTCAACAGCAAAAAAACCTCGCCGAATTTATTCTAACTAAGGTTGATGACTCCATTTACCACCCACCGATGATTTTAAGCCCAGAGCAACCGATTAATGAAGTAACTCAGCAGCTTAAAGATAACGGTGTTGATTCAGCCTTAGTACGTTTAGAAGACAGTGATGTGCGCCTAATCGATGCTCCTCATGTACACCCTTACGCGATTGTAACTCGCACCAACATGCTGCATGCGGTAATGCTCGACAACCACCCACTCGATACTCCGGTGGGTAAAATCGCCACCTTCCCAGTACTGCATGTCGACGATGGTGATTTTCTGTTTAATGCGATGGTCGCCATGACGCGCAACCGCATTAAACGCGTGATGGTCTGTGATGGCAACCAAGCTGTCGGCATGTTGGATATGACCCAAATACTCAGCGCGTTTTCTACTCATTCACACGTTTTGAGCCTGAGTATTGCACGCGCTACCACTGTCGAAGAGTTAGCACTCGCTTCAAACAAACAGCGGCAATTGGTCGAAAGTTTAATCAACAATGGTATTCGTACTCGCTTTATCATGGAGCTCATTTCCGCAGTCAACGAGCAGATCATCGAAAAAGCGTTCCATTTAGTGGTGCCGCCCGCACTGCATGACCACTGCTGCTTGATTGTACTTGGCTCTGAAGGTCGAGGGGAACAAATCCTCAAAACAGATCAAGACAATGCCTTAATCATCAAAGATGGTTTGCAGTGGCACCAATGCGAAATGGTGATGAATACGCTCACTCACACCTTGCAACAACTGGGTTACCCATTGTGCCCCGGCAATGTCATGGTTAACAATCCTAAGTGGGTTAAAAGCCAAAGCGAATGGAAACAGACGCTCACGCACTGGGTCAAAGCCGCCAAACCCGAGCAAGTAATGGATATCGCGATCATGGCCGATGCCCACGCTGTCGCGGGTAATACCACCCTACTAGCCCCCATTAAACAGCATTTAAGTCATTTGATGGCCGGCCAAGAGTTGATCCTCACCGAGTTCACACGCCCTGCGCTCAGCTTTTCTGTACCACTAACCTTGTTTGGTAACGTAAAACACTCCAAAACGGGTTTAGACATCAAGCAAGGTGGCATTTTTCCGATTGTACACGGGGTGCGAGCGCTCAGCCTTGAACATGAAATTTCTGAAAACAACACGTTTGAGCGTATTGAAGCGTTAGTCAAACACAAAGTGTTGGAAAAACAGACCGCCGACAACCTCACCGAAGCCCTCAAACAGTTTTTTAAACTGCGTTTAGCCCAACAACTGAGTAATCAACACAGCACCAATAAACTTGATATCAAACAGCTTGAACGAACCGAGCGAGACTTATTACGACACAGTTTACATGTGGTGAAAAAATTCAAGCAATGGCTTGGTTATCACTATCAAATTCGCGAATAGTGAGGATAAACGATTGAATTGGTTTACACGCCAGTACTGGTTTCACAAGTTGAAAGGCTCCCCCTATCAGCCACTATTTAGCACACCGATGCTGGGTGAGTATGTATCACTCGACTGTGAAACCACCAGCCTTGACCCTAACCGTGCGGAACTCGTGACGATTGCCGCGACGAAAATCATCGACAATCGCATTCTCACCAGTCAACCATTTGAGGTCCGATTACGAGCACCGCAATCGCTTGATTCTGGCTCAGTCAAAATTCATAAAATTCGCCATCAAGACTTAGTCGATGGTATTGGTGAGCAAGAGGCTATCACTCGCCTGCTAACTTTTATCGGCAACCGCCCATTAGTGGGTTATCACATTCGCTACGACAAAAAAATTCTCGACCTAGCATGTCGCAGGCACCTAGGCTTTCCATTACCTAATGCATTAATAGAAGTGAGTCAGATCTATCACGACAAGCTGGAAAAAATGCTGCCCAATGCCTACATCGACTTGAGCCTTGACGCCATTTGTCGTCACCTTGATCTTCCTATGCAGGATAAGCATGACGCTCTGCAAGATGCCATTGCCGCCGCATTGGTGTTTGTACGCTTAACCAAGGGTGAACTGCCACCATTCGTTGCTCCAAACCGCCATTAGTTTTAAACCCTTTCATGCCATAGCAAGCCTGTTCCGGCAGCAACCCCGCTCGCAAATTTAAACATAAGTTTCTATTTTTTATACAAAAGCCGCTCACTCATCCTAAAGTCTAATTGTAGAAAAACGCTGACTGGCTGACAGTTAGAGGCATACAGATTTTCCAAACCGCTCTGTTTACATCAAGCAACAAGGAAAATTGAGTGAATTCACAAGGAGAAGAAGCAATGAGTGAAGCCCACGTTTATCCGGTAAAAGAGAATATCAAAGCACAGACCCACGCGGATAATGACACTTACCTAGCGATGTACCAACAATCAGTGACTGATCCAGAAGGTTTCTGGAGTGAACACGGCAAGATTGTGGATTGGATTAAGCCATTCACCAAAGTGAAGCACACCTCTTTCGATACCGGTCATGTGGACATTCGTTGGTTCGAAGATGGCACATTAAATGTGTCTGCCAACTGTATTGATCGCCACCTAGCCTCGCGCGGTGATGAAGTCGCTATTATCTGGGAAGGTGATGACCCTGCCGACGATAAAACCCTGACTTTCAACCAGCTACATCTGGAAGTGTGTCGCTTCTCTAACGCCCTAAAAGAACAGGGCGTACGCAAAGGCGATGTGGTTTGTCTTTATATGCCAATGGTTCCAGAAGCAGCAGTTGCAATGCTGGCCTGTACTCGCATTGGTGCTGTTCATACTGTGGTATTCGGTGGTTTCTCTCCTGAAGCGTTGTCAGGGCGCATTATCGATTCAGATTCCAAAGTAGTCATCACCGCTGATGAAGGCGTTCGTGGTGGCCGCGCCGTTCCATTGAAGAAAAATGTCGATGAAGCGCTGACCAACCCTGAAGTGAAAACTATCAGCAAAGTCATCGTTCTTAAACGTACCGGTGGCGATATTGATTGGCATGATCACCGTGATGTATGGTGGCACGAAGCGACAGCGAAAGTCTCTGACCACTGTCCACCAGAAGAGATGAAAGCAGAAGACCCGCTATTTATTCTTTATACTTCTGGCTCAACTGGTAAACCCAAAGGTGTATTGCATACCACTGGTGGCTATCTTGTTTACGCTGCCATGACCTTCAAATATGTCTTTGACTACCAACAAGGGGAAACCTTCTGGTGTACCGCTGATGTGGGTTGGATCACTGGCCACACTTATTTGGTTTATGGACCACTGGCTAATGGCGCCAAAACGATTCTGTTTGAAGGGGTTCCAAACTACCCAGACACCAACCGTATGAGTCAGGTCGTCGACAAACATCAAGTTAACATTCTATATACCGCACCGACAGCCATTCGCGCTTTAATGGCCAAAGGTAACGAAGCAGTTAAAGATACCTCACGCACCAGCTTACGTATTATGGGGTCAGTGGGTGAGCCAATTAACCCAGAAGCGTGGGAGTGGTATTACAAAACCATCGGTAACGAGAATTCTCCTATTGTCGATACATGGTGGCAAACCGAAACTGGTGGCATTTTGATCTCACCACTACCGGGCGCAACTGCGCTAAAACCAGGCTCAGCAACTCGTCCTTTCTTTGGTGTTCAACCTGCGTTGGTCGATAACATGGGTAATATCATTGAAGGTGCTGCCGAAGGTAACTTAGTAATTTTGGACTCATGGCCGGGGCAAATGCGTACCGTTTATGGGGATCACGAGCGCTTTGAGCAAACTTACTTCTCAACCTTCAGAGGCATGTACTTCACCAGTGATGGCGCTCGTCGTGATGAAGATGGCTACTACTGGATCACCGGTCGTGTCGATGACGTATTGAACGTATCCGGACACCGTATGGGTACTGCGGAGATTGAATCGGCACTGGTCGCGTTTGATAAAATTGCTGAAGCGGCGATTGTGGGTGTACCACATGATATTAAAGGCCAAGCGATTTATGCTTATATCACTTTAAATGATGGAGTATACCCAAGCGCTGAGCTGCACAAAGAAGTGAAAGATTGGGTGCGCAAAGAAATTGGCCCAATCGCCACTCCAGATGTACTGCACTGGACCGACTCTTTACCAAAAACACGTTCAGGCAAAATCATGCGCCGTATTTTACGCAAAATTGCAACTGGAGATACCAGCAACCTCGGTGATACCTCTACCCTAGCCGATCCAAGCGTGGTCGATAAGTTGATTGCTGAAAAAGCTGAAATCGCTTAGTTGAAGCCAACAATCCACCTATAGCCAAACGACTTGAAGTTGCAGGTAGGCGGCAAGTGAGTGACCCATGAACATAGATAAGCCATGTGATTGAGGTGAGCAAACGTAGCCAACCCCGCTGCAACTTCTAATAGGAAAGGAATAAAATAGGTTAAGTTATCAAGCCGTCACAACTGTGGCGGCTTTTTCTATTCATCAAATTATTCTCACAATGATTAAATGGTTAATTCTTATTCTGTTAACTCGGTTACAAAATTAAATGGGCAAACTATCTGATAAGACCAGTAAATTGCTGCCATTTGCGCTGAATTAGCTATAATCTGGGGCAATTTCTTAAATACAGGGAATTTTTTACGAAAAATTTACTCTTATATTAAGATTATATGGGAATATTGATATTCTTTTCACGATATAGGGAGATGTCTACACAATGACTGCAAAATCTCGCATTCTAGTCTTAAATGGTCCAAACCTTAATCTGTTAGGGCTGCGTGAGCCTGCGCACTATGGGTCGAACACATTAACGCAAATTGTCGAGACATTACGCGAACAAGCGCAAAAAGCAGACATTGAATTAGAGCATCTTCAATCGAACCGTGAATATGAATTGATTGAAGCGATCCACGATGCTTATGGCAAGGTCGACTTCATCATTATTAACCCTGCGGCGTTTACGCATACCAGTGTTGCACTGCGAGATGCGCTATTGGGAGTCGCCATCCCATTTATTGAAGTGCACTTATCTAACGTTCACGCACGTGAAGCGTTTCGCCACCACTCATACTTGTCCGATAAAGCACAAGGGGTGATTTGTGGTTTAGGTGCCCAAGGTTATGAATTCGCTTTGTCGGCAGCAATTAACGCATTGCAGGCAAAGTAAACAAACACTCTGCAGCCCGCTAGGGCTGTCTTATTCACAAGATAAAGAGAAAGAAAAGATGGATATTCGTAAAATCAAGAAGCTTATCGAACTGGTAGAAGAATCTGGCATTTCTGAATTAGAAATCTCTGAAGGTGAAGAATCAGTACGCATCAGCCGCAACGCAGCTCCTGCTCAAATGGCTCCAGTACATTACGCTGCAGCACCTGCGCCAGTTGCAGCACCAGCTGCTGCGCCTGTAGCACCGGCAGCTGAAGCGGCCGCGCCTGCTGTAGTAACTGGTCACCAAGTGCTTTCTCCAATGGTAGGTACTTTCTACCGTTCTCCAAGTCCAGACTCAAAAGCATTCGTTGAAGTTGGTCAATCTGTTTCTGTAGGCGACACTTTATGTATCGTTGAAGCGATGAAAATGATGAACCAAATCGAAGCGGACAAGTCAGGCGTGGTGACTGCCATTCTACTTGAAGATGGCCAGAACGTTGAATTCGACCAACCACTTGTTGTTATCGAGTAATCGAGGTTTCCTCTTATGTTAGACAAATTAGTCATCGCGAACCGAGGTGAAATTGCACTTCGTATTCTTCGCGCATGTAAAGAACTCGGTATCAAAACCGTTGCCGTTCACTCAACGGCTGACCGCGATCTAAAACACGTACTGCTTGCAGATGAAACCGTGTGTATTGGTCCTGCTCGTGGTATCGATAGCTACCTAAATATTCCTCGCATTATTTCTGCCGCAGAAGTCACAGGCGCGGTAGCGATTCACCCAGGGTACGGCTTCTTATCTGAAAACGCAGACTTTGCTGAACAAGTAGAGCGCTCTGGTTTCATTTTTGTAGGTCCAAAAGCCGATACAATCCGCATGATGGGCGACAAAGTATCCGCTATCAATGCGATGAAAAAAGCAGGCGTACCATGCGTTCCGGGTTCTGATGGCCCACTTGACGGTGACGATGCAAAAAATAAAGCACACGCGAAACGTATCGGCTACCCAGTGATCATCAAAGCCTCTGGTGGCGGTGGCGGTCGTGGTATGCGTGTGGTTCGCTCTGAAGGTGAATTGATTCAAGCTATTGCTATGACTCGCGCTGAAGCAAAAGCGGCTTTTAACAACGATGTGGTTTACATGGAAAAATTCCTTGAAAACCCACGTCACGTTGAAGTACAAATCATTGCTGATGGCCAAGGCGGTGCAATCCATCTAGGTGAACGTGACTGCTCAATGCAGCGTCGTCACCAAAAAGTGGTGGAAGAAGCTCCAGCTCCAGGTATCACTGAAGAGATGCGCAAATACATCGGTGAACGTTGTACTCGTGCTTGTATCGAAATCGGCTACCGTGGTGCTGGTACTTTTGAATTCTTGTACGAAAACGGTGAGTTCTACTTCATTGAAATGAATACTCGTATTCAGGTAGAGCACCCAGTAACAGAAATGGTAACTGGCGTTGACCTTATCAAAGAGCAGCTTCGTGTTGCCGCAGGCCAACCACTGTCATTCACCCAAGATGATATTAAGATTCGTGGCCATGCTATCGAGTGTCGTATCAATGCTGAAGATCCAGTGCGCTTCCTACCTTCACCGGGTAAAATTGAACACTTCCACGCGCCGGGCGGCATGGGTGTTCGTTGGGAATCACACATTTATGCGGGCTACACCGTACCATCGCATTACGATTCAATGATTGGTAAGCTGATCACTTACGGTGAAAACCGTGACGTAGCGATTGCGCGCATGAAGAATGCACTCAATGAAATGATTGTCGATGGCATCAAAACCAATATCACGCTTCAGCAGTCGATCATGCAAGACGAAAACTTCCAACACGGTGGTGCCAACATCCACTACCTAGAGAAGAAGCTTGGTCTGCAACACTAATCTCGTATAGCGAAATTCCAAATGCTCACTTCGGTGAGCATTTTTGTTTTCGGCAGCCGAGTAACTTTCTGCTAAACTCTGCGCCAATTGACGATATGAAAGAGCAACTGACATGCCTTGGATTCAAATTAAACTGAACGCAACTAACGCCAATGCGGAACAAATTGGCGATATGCTGATGGAAGAAACTGGAGCATTATCAGTTACTTTCCTTGATGCACAAGATACTCCAGTATTCGAACCACTACCGGGTGAAACGCGCCTATGGGGCGATACCGATATTCTGGCATTGTATGATGCCGAAGCTGATACCGCGTGGGTACTTGAACAAATTCAGGCAAGCCAACTGCTCAGCCAAGACTTTGCCTACAAAGTTGAACAGCTCGAAGACAAAGACTGGGAACGTGAATGGATGGATAACTTCCACCCAATGAAATTTGGTCAACGCTTATGGATCTGCCCAAGCTGGCGCGACATTCCAGAACCAGATGCAGTAAACGTAATGCTTGACCCAGGCCTTGCCTTTGGCACAGGTACTCACCCAACAACAGCGCTCTGCTTAGAGTGGCTAGAAAGCTTAGACCTATCAGGTAAAACCGTGATCGATTTTGGTTGTGGCTCTGGTATTTTGGCGATTGCTGCCATCAAATTAGGGGCTGCAAAAGTTGTCGGTATTGATATCGACCCACAAGCACTGCTGGCGTCCAAAGACAACGCACAACGTAATGGCGTGGCTGACCAACTCGAAGTTTACTTACCCCAAGATCAACCTGAAGGGCTGATTGCCGATGTGGTTGTCGCTAACATTCTGGCAGGTCCATTGCGTGAACTAAACGCCATCATCAAGAGCCTAGTGAAGCCAAATGGTGTGCTAGCGATGTCTGGCGTGTTAGATACTCAAGCTGAAGATGTTGCCAACCATTACCGTGATGAACTTCACATCGATCCAATCATTGAGCAAAGTGAATGGTGTCGAATCTCTGGTCGCAAGCAAGGCTAGATAAGACTTTGCGCGCTAATTGACTGTATTTTATACAAATTACTAAAACAAATAGTAAATGCTCAAATATTAGTCTTTTCACGCAGTAAAAAAATGCGTAAAATGCGCGCCCTTGCTGGTACAGAACTGTGATGACGTTTTGAAAATCGGAAACTATCAACTTAAGAACAAACTTATCGTTGCTCCCATGGCGGGAGTGACCGACAGACCGTTTCGAGAGTTGTGCCTTCGCTATGGAGCGGGAATGGCCGTCAGTGAAATGATGTCCTCAAATCCTGCTCTATGGAAAACGTCAAAGTCGAAACAACGCATGGTACATGAAGGCGAATCGGGCATTCGCTCTGTACAAATTGCCGGAGCCGACCCACAGTTGATGGCAGATGCCGCCCAGTTCAGTGTTGAAAACGGTGCTCAGATCATCGACATCAACATGGGTTGTCCAGCAAAAAAAGTGAATAAGAAGCTAGCAGGTTCTGCATTGCTACAATTTCCGGACACGATAGAACAGATCCTGAAAGCAGTAGTGAATGCAGTCGATGTCCCAGTGACATTGAAGACCCGCACTGGCTGGGACACAGACAATAAAAACTGTGTCCACATCGCTAAATTAGCCGAAGACTGCGGCATACAAGCCTTGGCCCTGCATGGGAGAACCAAAGCATGTATGTACAAAGGCGAGGCCGAATACGACAGCATTAAAGCGGTGAAACAAGCCATCTCCATTCCGGTTATCGCTAACGGTGATATCGATAGCCCAGAGAAGGCGAAGTACGTACTAGATTACACTGGTGCCGACGCTTTAATGATTGGACGCCCTGCCCAAGGTCGTCCGTGGATTTTTCAAGAAATCCAACACTATTTGGAAAACGGCACCACAATGCCTGAACTTCCGGCTGCGGAAGTGAAAGACATTATGCTTGGTCATGTTCACGCTCTACATAGTTTCTATGGCGAGTATTTAGGCCCCCGTATTGCACGTAAGCACGTGGGTTGGTACCTAAAAGAGCATCAACAAGCGAGTGAGTTTCGCCGTACCTTCAACGCTATTGACGCAGCGCCGCTGCAAATAGACGCGTTAGAAGGTTATTTTGATAACGTTGCATCATAATTAAGAGAAGAGCTAGACCGCATATGTTCGAACAAAATCTGACTTCAGAAGCTTTCACAGTAACAACCGTAACTTCACAAGATCAAATCACGCAAAAACCATTACGTGATTCAGTTAAAGCATCTCTTAAAAACTATCTTGCTCAGTTAAACGGCCAAGAAGTGACAGAACTATACGAATTAGTTCTCGCTGAAGTTGAACAGCCACTATTAGACACCATCATGCAATACACTCGCGGTAATCAAACTCGCGCAGCAACCATGATGGGTATCAACCGCGGTACTCTGCGTAAGAAGCTAAAAAAATACGGCATGAACTAATAAAAATTAGTTAAACCATTGAATTTTAAGCCACACTCCCTTTATGTGAGTGTGGCTTTTTATTTATATGTACCCAAAGATGTGGACTAAAGAATAAAGTAGTATTAACGTGAATAACTGTAGCAGCGTAAATAAGGTGAGGACGATTAGCTTTGAGTCTTTTCTAACTATTAGTGATGGGTAGAAAAGCAAGCAGACTCGGAAGGTCAGAACTCTCGATAAAAAATCGATGTAGTCTCTAAGCAAATAGGTCAAACCAAGTTATTTAAAAAAGGCTTACTTCAACAGATGTTTGTGCGAGGAACCATGGCAGAGTTAACCCTAAATAGCCTCGAAGACATTCAACTACTACAAGAGAGTGCCGAAGTAGAGTGCAAACTCGCTTGTGGTCGCGATGGTAAAGGCGCAGTCCCTAATGATATGTGGGAAACCTACAGCGCGTTTGCCAACACTCGTGGTGGTGTCATTCTGCTTGGCATCAAGGAAAAGCGCGGCCAGTTTACCCTTGAAGGTATCGCAAACCCTGCCCCATTGGTTAAGAACATCGTTGATACGGTCAACAACCCCAACAAGGTCAGTGGTAACTTACTCAGCGAGCGAGACGTATGCGTTGAGGTTATCGAAGGTAAGTCTCTTATTCGCATTGACGTGCCGAGAGCGCCGCGCAAAGAGCGCCCGATTTATATCAATGGCAACCCTATTACAGGTAGCTTTGTACGTCGTTACGAAGCCGACCAGAAATGTTCTGCCGATACCGTCAAACAGATGATGGCCGAGCAAGAGAACGAGCGCGACCAAAGAATACTAGAACACTTTACTATTGATGATATCGAGCCCGAAAGCCTTCGTGTCTATCGTCAAATGTTTAAAGACGCGAAGCCTCAGCACCCTTTTTTAGAACTCTCGGCTCAAGAATTTCTGCGCTCTATTCGTGCTTGGCGACGAGATCGCGCATCGGGTATTGAAGGGTTAACGTTAGCAGGGCTGGTGATGTTTGGTCGTTGGGATGCGCTACAAGATGCCTTTCCGGCTTACTCTCTCGACTACCAAGAGAAAGACGATAGCTCTCACCGCTGGATTGACCGTATTTATACCGATGGTTCATGGTCAGGTAATGCCTTTGATTTCTACCGCAAGGTGTATCGTAAGCTCACCGCCGACTTAAAAGTAAGCTTTCAACTGAGTGATGGCCAACGCCTTGATACGTCTCCGGCTCATGAAGCAATTCGAGAGGCCTTGGTCAACACACTCGCGCACGCCGACTTTGATTCAGAAGATAATATTCTGATCGAAAAACACCCTGATTTTATTGGTTTTCGTAATCCTGGCTTGATGCGAATTCCTGTTCAAGAAGCAATTGCTGGTGGCAACAGTCAGTGCCGTAATCCGGCCATTCACCAAATGTTCTTGAATATTGGTCTTAGTGAAAAAGCAGGCTCCGGCATTCCTAAAATTTACAGCAACTGCCGTAGTCAAAACTGGCAACCGCCACACCTCTACGAAAAACACGAACTCGGTCAAACACTGCTAGAGCTGCGAATGGTGAACATCCTTTCCCCAGAACTCCACCAGCAGTTGGTCGATCTCTTTGGTGAAAACTACAAACAACTGAGCGAGCTGAAACGCACAATTCTGGTAACGGCTGTGACTGAATCTTGGTTTAACCATGAGCGAATTTGTTCCCTTACTTCTGAACACACACGTGAAGTAACGCTAGCGCTAAGCCAATTAGTCTCGGCTGGTTATTTAAATTCAGCAGGCAAACATAAAGGTAAAATATACCACCTTAAAGGGATTGAAGTACCTACACCAGACAACGATGCAGGCAAAAGCATTAGCTTTGTGGCCTCACCGAGTGCGGCGCAACTTTCTCTGTTTGAACCTGAGCCGACAACATTAGTGCCGGACCTCAAAAATGATGCGCCGGACCTAGTGCCGGACCTCAAACATGATGTGCCGGACCTAAATAGAAATGCGCCGGAGTCTACAAGTAGCTTCACCGCAGAAGACCAACAACTTTGGGGAGAGTTAAGAGCTATTGCACAACCAGTACTGCAGCAGCAAGGCCGTAAAAATAAACCTGATGTAAAGAACATCATTCTAGTCCTCTGCGCTCACGCAGCACCGAACTGCCTACGGCTCTCCGACCTTGCTGAATTACTTGGCATGAATACAGAAACGCTGAGACGCCACTACCTAAGCCCTATGGTTAAAGAGCAACAGCTATACCTAGCATTTCCGACTGTTCCTAACCATCCAGAGCAAGGCTACACCACTCAAAACAATACCAAACTCGACTAAGCAAGTCGGTAAATACCATCGCTTTCAAAACCGAGCCTCAGTGCTCGGTTTTTTCGTTTTAAACACGTTTTGTTGTGAGATTTAAAAAATGAAACGATGAATAAGCTGACGTATTACTCCTCCTTTAGTCGCATTTACGTAAAAAATTCACTCTGTTATGTTCAATTTTTTAGAAATCCAACCATTAATGAGCAAACTTCAGCCATAATAAAAAATCCAATAATAAAAATGATTCTTTAGAGAAGTATCGCCAGCCGTATTCAAGGAGTGAAGTTTATGGCCCTATCTAGCTTACGTCGCACCAAAATCAGAACCCGCTTATTCTTGCTGACAAGCGTTATCACACTGCTGTTATTGATGCCTTTTATTTCGATGCTCAATGATTATCAAAATGATCTAATGACCGCAAAGCAAACCAAAACCCGCCACTTGGTGGAGGCAGGGCATAGCTTGCTTGATCATTACCATCAATTGCAACAAAGTGGCTCGCTATCTCAACAACAAGCTCAAACGCAAGCCAAACAAGCCATTGCTAAACTTCGCTACCAAAATAAAGATTATTTCTGGATCAATGATTCTGAACCCAAAATGGTCATGCACCCGATCAAGCCACAACTGGATGGAAAAAATCTCTCTGCAATCAAAGACCCAACCGGTAAAAACCTTTTCGTTGAATTCGTTAATGTCACTAGAAAACAAGGAGAGGGATTTGTCAGCTATATGTGGCCAAAGCCCGGCTCCAACGTTGATGTAGAAAAAATTTCATACGTAAAACTGTTTAAGCCCTGGGGATGGATCATTGGGACTGGGGTATATATAGATGATGTCAACGCGCTGATCTGGCAACGCATTCAATCGGTTCTTATGCTGCTTAGCGGCGTCATTGTGGTGATGATCGCCCTCTCTGCCACCATCAGCCGCAGCATTACTCAGCCTTGTGAAGAAACGCAAAATGCATTGGAAGAGATAGCTAAAGGTGATGGCGACTTAACCAAGCAGTTGGACGTAAAAGGCAATGATGAACTCTCGCATATCGCACAAGCCTTCAATGAATTTACGGCCAAAATTCGTCACATTGTTCTAGATATTAACCCGATAACTGAACACATCACAGGCTCTGCCATTGAGTTAACACAAGTGGCTCAAAACGCATCGAATAAAGCCATGGATCAACAGCAATCAGTCGATACCGTAGCTTCGGCGATGAATCAGTTACATGCAAGCAACCAAGAGGTAGCCAACTCCGCCCACGATGCAGCCAAAGCCGCGCACACCGCGAGTGAAAAAGGCCAAGCTGGTAGTGCTGTGATTGCCAAAGCCTCAAGTTATATGGATTCATTATCCGACTTATTAACCGCTACCGAAGCGACCACTCAAAGCCTAACTAAAGAAACACAAGATGTCGGTGCAGTACTGGCGGTGATTCGAGGCGTGGCAGAGCAAACCAACTTATTGGCACTTAACGCGGCCATTGAGGCGGCTCGCGCAGGTGAACAAGGGCGAGGCTTTGCGGTAGTTGCCGATGAAGTGCGCGCACTGGCGACTCGAACTCAAACTAGCACCAATGAAATTGAACAGATCATTGCTAGCTTGCAAAATCGAGCCAAAGAACTCGGCCAGTCGATGGAACAAACTCAGCAGCAATCAAAAGCAACTCAAGAACAGGCTGAGCTTGCACAGCAAATGCTCAATGAAATTGATGAGCAAGTGAATGCTATTTTATCGCTCAATGAACACATCGCTGAAGCCAGTTCTCAGCAAACTATGGCGACCGATGAAATCAGCCGCAACTTAACCAATATCGCCGATCACAGCACCCAAGCGGCAGCGCAAGCGAACCAAGTTGTCGCCGCCAGCGAACAATTGATGCAAAGCGGCCAGCAACTGGCTCGTAGCGTCGGCGTGTTTAAGGTTTAAATGAACGGCTTAATTCGATGATTGAGAAATAAAAACGAAAAAGAGAGAGCCAAAAGGCTCTCTCTGCTCGACGTACGTTGGTGAATGGGGGCACGCTCGAATTAATTTTCTATTTTCTTAATCTTTCAGCACTTTCACTGTGTAACTACCATCGGCTTGACGATACAAACCGTGAATATCCGTTTCAAAGCCAGGATAATGAGCACCGATTTCACACAGCATTTCTAAAAACTCTAATACTGGACGAGAACTTTCTGTGACCATTTCACCAGGTAGCACCAATGGAACACCTGGAGGGTAAGGCAAGATCATATTAGCACTGACACGATTAACCATTTCATTCAACAGCACTTCTTCCGTTTGACCACGAAGCTCTTGTTGCCATGCCGCGTGTGGCGTCACTTTCATCTCAGGCAATACATCAAATGCTTTGTACATCAATTCTGGCAATGCATATTTCTTAGTCAGGTCATGAATACCTTGCGCCAATTCTTGGATACGCATGCCCTCGTAAAAACTTGGATCTTCTTTATAAAGCGAAGGCAACATTGTACGAATGGTCAAGTTCAAATCGTAGCCACGTTTAAACTCTGTTAAACCACGCAGCAATTGCATCGCTTTCGATTTATCAATACCGATCGAGAATAAGAACAGCAGGTTGTATGGGCCTGTTTTTTCGACCACGATGCCGTGCTCATCCAAGAATTTAGCCACTAATGAAGCCGGAATTCCTGATTGCTCAAGCTGACCATCTTTACTCATACCGGGAGTTAATAACGTAATTTTGATTGGATCAAGATACATGTGGTTGTCATCCATATTCTTGAAGCCGTGCCATGTATCGCTAGGGTCCAGTTTCCAACATTCAGTCGTATCGATATTTTCTGGTTGCCATACATCGAAGAACCAGCTGTCGCTTTCAGCTTCTAGGCGTTTGATCTCTTTACGGAAGCGGATTGCGCGATCGATAGAATCTTGCATTAACTTCTTACCAGTATTGCCGCGCATCATTGCTGCCGCAGTTTCGGTAGAAGCAACAATGCCGTACTGAGGTGAAGTTGAAGTGTGCATCATGAATGCTTCGTTGAAAGATTCTTTATCGAAATCACCTTTCACGTGAATCATTGACGCTTGTGAGAACGCTGCCAGCAGTTTGTGTGTGGATTGTGTCTCGTAAAACACTTTACCAGGCATCGCTTCACCACTCATACCACATTTACCGTCGTAAATTGGATTGAAGTTAGTGTAAGGCACCCAAGCACTGTCGAAGTGGATGTGTTTACAATCTAGCGATTCTTTGATGAATTGCGTGTTGTACAGCAGACCATCGTAAGTCGAGTTAGTCACGACAGCGTAAGATGGAGCAGTTGCACCTGGTGTTTTCGCTACTTTCTCTGCAATCACGTCACGGCTGAATTCACTTTGTGGAATACCGCCAAGGATGCCATATGCGTTACGAGTTGGGCGGAAGTAGATTGGCGTTACGTCAGTCATCATCATTAAATGAGTTAATGATTTATGGCAGTTACGGTCCACTAACACAGTGCTACCCGCCGGCGCAGAATACATGCCCACGATTTTGTTCGATGTAGACGTACCATTGGTTACGATGTAAGAACTGTCGGCATTAAATGTGCGTGCAATGTACTCTTCCGCTTCTTTATGAGGACCAGAATGATCGAGCAGTGAACCCAGTTCAGGCATCGAGATCGAGACATCAGCTTTGAAGGTATTTGGGCCATAAAAATCATAGAAGATGCTACCAGCAGGGCTTTTTTGGAAAGCCGTACCGCCCATGTGGCCTGGGGTACAGAAGGTGTATTTACCCTCTTCGACATACTTAAACAATGCTTTGGTGAACGGAGGCATGATCGCATCTTTGTATTGCTGTGTTGCTTGGTTAATTTTTATCGCAATATCGTCTGCCATACCTAAAGCATATTCAAAGAAGCTGACGTTCAAACGTAGATCAGTCAGTGAGATATCAAGTGTTGATTGGTCATTAGCAAATGCATGTACTGGCAGTTTTTCATTAACGTTACTAATGCGTTCACACAACTCTAGCGAGTATTTATCCCAGTCAAATAACACACCACAAATACGTGGGTTCATTTCGATAAGTTTGATCAAATCTTTATCATCGACAGGGTAAACCACTTCGTAACCCGCTTTTTCTAATGCGGTGTGAAGTTGGCGAACAGGCTCTTCTTTAAAGAACACACCCATATGGTTCAAGATAGCAAAAATATTCATCAGGACATCTCCAAGGCGAAAAAGGGCGCTCTCCATCAATTGAGATGGTGAGTAAGACGAGCGCCAAATTTAAAATTAAGGGCTAACGTGCCGTGAATAACACGCTAGCTTGAGGAATTACGCGGCAGACACAGGAGTGTCATTTTTGTGTTGTTCGATGTACTGAGCCAAACCCACTTTCTTGGTGTAGAACATCAAAATAATAAGTGAAACGATGAAGGTAGCAGTCAGTGTTGAGCCTTCTGCGCCAGCGAGAGCAATCATGCAAAATACACAGGCAATTCCAGAGAAAAACATGATAAAACCGTTGCGTGTTGTCATACCTTCGAATCGAATTAAGTTAATACTTGAATAGAAGTAAGGCAGCATTGTGAGTAACACGGCATCAGTCGTTAACTGATTAAATAAGTCCGCAGTATGTGCTGATTGAGAGCTGAAGGCAGTCAATACAATCATTAACGTCGTCATTTTTAGCGAAGCGAGTATCAAACCTTTTTTCGCTACACCGTTTTTATCAGTCTCACCGTAAATTTTAGGGAAGTTACCATCGTGAGCCGCACGCTTACCTGCCTCACCAACCAACATCATCCAAGAGCCAAGTGATGTGAAGCAAGCTAATGCAGTGAATGCTGCAACGAATGGTGCTGACCAGCTACCAAAGATTTCTGTTGTTGCTAGAGCAAACGGAGCGCCGGATGCCGCAACTTCTGCAGCAGGAAACATACCGCTAATGACTTGAGTTGATAGGATATAAATAACGCCAGCAATAGCAGTACCTAACATTGTCGCTAGGGGAACAGTGCGTTTTGGATTTTTGACCATACCAGATGATACGGCTGCTGATTCAACGCCAACAAATGACCATAGACAGATAAGCACTGCACTAATCACAGCATGGCTATTTGTGCCTGAAGATACATTCCAGTTTTGGTTATATAGTGCAGGATCAAAATGTCCCCAACCAACAACAGCAGTACCAACGACAGGAATAAGAATTAGACCCAGACCTAGAGTACAAAGACGGCTGACCCAACTACCACCGAGTAAGTTAACTAAGGTAAATAGCCACACCGATGCAATCGTCGCTGCAGCGGCAGGGATAGGATTATTTAAAGCAGGGAAAAAAACTGAGAGATATGAAACACCAGTAATTGCGATTGCTAGGTTACCAATCCAGTTTGCATGGTAGTAAAGAACGCCCGTTTGAAAACCAAATACCGGTGATACCTCACCAGCGTAAGCGATTGGACCGCCTTCTTGAGGATTCTTTGTTGCTAAACGGGCAAATACAAACGCTAAACTTAATGCACCAACTAAACAGATAATCCAACTAAAGATTGATACTGATCCAACAGCAGCCAATGAAGAAGGTAATAGTGCAATACCACTTCCCATCATGTTGCCGGCAACGACTCCTGTACAGGCAATCAAACCGATTTTTTTTGCATTCGATGACATAACGTCTCCCAATATTTTTCAATAAGCCAACAAGCTCAAATCATAAGTTGGCTGTCATCACGCATAACTTTGTCGGTATACACAATGAACGACACCCCACTGAATTTGGCAGCAGATTACGCTTAAAACTCATAAAAAAAATAAGGATATCGTTATCAATAAAACAATGAGTAAATCGGTAGGTTTTTTAGAAAACCTTGATAATGAATAATATAAAAGTCGTTGTTTTTCATACTGATAGAAAATAGAGAATCAAAATTGTAAAGGTTATAAAAAACTCAACCAACAAGACGAAGCATATCAACGGCAATATAAACTTATACTAAAACTACGTGGATCTGCAGGTAGGCGGCAAGTGAGTGAATCCCCATGAGCATAGACACGCGATGTGATTGGGGTGAACGAACGTATAGCCAACACCACTGCAGCTTCAAGTAGAAAGAGGATATCAAGCAAGAGGAAAGGAGTGAATCCGGATGGGACGCAACCATTCATCCGGACTTAGAAGGGAAAGCGAGCAAGTTAAATCACTGGCACTACAGAAGGGTGCACCGAACGGTAAAGCGCGTAATCGATCGATTTTAAATTGCTATAAAATGCTAAGTTTTCACATAACATGTAGGTTTCCATAGAGGTATTCATATAAAACGCTTCACTGTAAGCATCACTCGCACGTTCCCTATCCCCTTTCAATTCAGACAACTTACCCAGCAACACGTACGACAACACCGATGAACGCTTCTCTAATGACAGTTGCAAGTAGACCTGTGCTTTGTCTGGGTTATCGCTAAGCATCTCATGCAGCGCTAACGCTTCATAAACTCGGGCTGGTAAAGTGTGCTGCGTTTGTTCAAGTTCATTACTCAAGGTCTGGCTGACCACGTTAATCTGTTCATTAACAGACATTAACGCAGGATCGAGTGCTAACTGTACATAATACGCAATTAACAGCTCAGCTTGAACATAAGCATTATGCGGCTCTATCTTCAATACACGTTCAAGCAAGGCGATAGCATGCTTGAAGTCTTGAGGCTTAGACAAATTCAGATAATGATTGGCATGAATCAATAACGTGAGCGCTTGATGATCCGAAGGTAAACCTTGCATTAGTTGGCTTGCTTTCTGCTCAGCGTTGGGCACATCTAACGCTTGCATCAAATCAAATGAGGCTTGCTCCATAACTCGGTGCAACTGCGAAGTGGCGAGTGAATACTGACGACTGAATAAAATCGTATTTGATGCATTGCTACGATACTCCACATCTAAATAAGCTTTGTTGGCTTGTTCTTTCACCTCAACCGTCACTGATTTACCCGGCACAATACCTGACGAAAAGGGAGTTTGACTTAAATGAACTCGGTAATCACTGACTTGAATAATATCCGCCATCAACTTCTGCACGACACCATCAGCCAACTCATCATTCGATGCCTGTTTGGAAAAACTGTTTTGCAACCGAAACTCAATCAAATGTGTATCCATTGCTTGAGTAATCTTGGTTGCTGACTGATGATAAGTGAATAGTGCAAAAGCGACGATCAACACACTCACCCACATAATATCCAAAGTAATAGATTTCCAACGCGACACCTGACCCGTTTTATTCAGCCTTGAATTGGCTTTACTGCGGTAACTCAATGCACGCGTAAGCGGAGCGGCGGGAAAAGAGACTTCATTGATAATTTCTGAGGTTTCACTGTGTGGCGTTTCGGAAACAGACAAATCTTTTACTGGTTCATTTGATGCGACAACGCCAACGCGTTGCTGTGCAAATTGTTCTGACGTAATTTCAGACACATTCGCCATTAATTTATAGCCGCGTTTCGGCACGGTGGTGAGATAATTAATGTTCTCCTCACGCCCATCACGTAGTAGTTTTCGCAGCTCAAAGATTGATTGAGTCACCACTTGGTCGGTCACAATCGCTCCGTTCCAAACGTGCTCTATCAACTCTTCACGACAAAACACTTCCCCTGAATTTCTTGCAAGAAAATATAAAAGGTTTATTAATCTCGGTTCGACCGCAACTTCCCTATCTTGGCGATACAACTTATTTTCATCAACGCTCAAAATCCAGTCGTTGATTTGAAAATACATTCCAACCATGTGTGCACCACAAGCAATAACAGTAATGAGAGATATTTCACATATCTATTTAATTTAGATATCAAAAGGCTCAATAAAATAAGCGGGCGATTATATAAAGGTTTATATAACGTCCCTAACACTCACTGTTATCAAAAATGCAAACTAAGGTTTATTGGTAGCTAACGCGGTCAAAATAGAACAGTGACTGGCGTTATCTTCAGCATGACCGCAACACGCATCATTAATTTTCTTTAATGCTTGACGAATAGTGGTCAGTTCAGCAATTTTTTGGTCGATTGACATCAATTTTGCTGAGGTGATCGATTTCACTTCCGCACAACTATGTACCGTTGCTTCCAATTTAATTTCTAATAGTTCTTTTATCTCATCTAAACTCAGTCCGACTCCTTTCGCCTTAAGAATAAAACTGACTTGTTGCTGGTTTTCTTCAGTATATAAACGGTAACCAGACTCACTGCGCCCTGCTGGCTTAATCAACGCATTTTTTTCATAAAAACGTAATGTATCTGTCGATACACCACACCGTTTTGCTAATTCACCGATCTGAAACATAAACACCTCAATTAACCTTTTCGTAACTTTTATTGCCTATCCTCGCCATTTCTACAATTATTTTTGCAATGGCAAACGATTGCGCGAGCTTTTTTGTAATTATTTGGTTAGAATGTGCGCCATCAAATTTCCCATTAACTCCATGATTTGAGGAAGACCGAAGCATGAATAACGCTCGTCCTATTCACCGCGCATTGATCAGCGTATCAGACAAAACCGGCATTGTTGAGTTCGCTCAAGCATTAACGAAGCGTGGTGTCGATATTCTTTCTACTGGCGGCACCGCTCGCCTATTGGCAGACCAAGGTATTGCAGTAACAGAAGTCTCTGACTATACCGGTTTCCCTGAAATGATGGATGGCCGTGTGAAAACACTACACCCGAAAGTGCATGGTGGCGTTCTGGGCCGCCGCGGCCAAGATGATGAAATCATGCAAAAACACGGTATTCAAGCCATTGATATGGTGGTAGTGAACTTGTACCCATTTGCAGAAACCGTAGCAAAAGCAGGTTGTACCCTAGCCGATGCCGTAGAAAACATCGATATCGGCGGCCCGACTATGGTTCGCTCTGCGGCTAAAAACCACAAAGACGTAACTATCGTGGTGAATGCACATGACTATGACCGTGTAATTGCTGAGATGGACGCTAACGATAAGTCTCTTACTCTAGAAACTCGTTTTGACCTTGCGATTGCGGCCTTCGAACATACTGCAGCTTACGATGGCATGATCGCCAACTACTTCGGCACTATGGTTCCTTCTTACGGCGCCTCTTTACTTGATGACGAAGGAAAGAAGGCCGATGAAGAGAGCAAATTCCCTCGCACCTTCAACCAGCAGTTCCTCAAAAAACAAGATATGCGCTATGGTGAGAACAGTCACCAAGCGGCCGCTTTCTATGTTGAAGCCAATTCAGAGGAAGCCTCAGTCTCGACTGCACGCCAAATCCAAGGCAAAGCGCTGTCTTACAACAATATCGCCGATACAGACGCAGCACTTGAGTGCGTGAAAGAATTCGCCGAGCCAGCATGTGTGATAGTAAAGCACGCTAACCCATGTGGTGTTGCACTGGGCGGTGACATTCTTGAAGCATACAACCGCGCTTACCAAACAGACCCAACGTCTGCATTTGGTGGCATCATCGCGTTCAACCGTGAGCTAGACGCCCAAACTGCAGCCGCTATCGTGGAACGTCAATTTGTTGAAGTGATCATCGCTCCTTCTGTTTCAGCGGAAGCGGTAGAAGTAGTTGCGGCGAAGAAAAACGTTCGCCTACTTGAATGCGGTCAATGGTCAACGAAGACAACAGGCTTTGATGTCAAGCGCGTTAATGGCGGCCTACTGGTGCAAGACCGTGATCAAGGCATGGTTTCAGCCGAAGAGCTTAAAGTTGTCTCTAAGCGCCACCCAACCGCAGAAGAGCTAAAAGACGCACTATTTTGTTGGAAGGTAGCGAAATACGTGAAATCTAACGCAATTGTTTACTCTAAGGGTGATATGACCATCGGCGTGGGCGCTGGCCAAATGAGTCGCGTCTACTCGGCGAAAATCGCTGGGATTAAGGCCGCAGATGAAGGACTACAAGTAGAAGGTTGTGTGATGGCATCAGACGCTTTCTTCCCATTCCGTGACGGCATCGATGCCGCTGCAGAAGCGGGTATAAAATGCGTGATTCAACCAGGTGGTTCAATGCGTGATGACGAAGTGATTGCCGCCGCCGACGAACACGGCATGGCGATGATCTTTACCGGAATGCGTCACTTCCGCCATTAATACTCTCTTCGTATTTGGCAGCGTGGCGTCGTTAACGACGCCACAGCAGCAACTACTTTGAGTGAACGATATTTTAAGATTAAGGAATTTTAAATATGCGAGTTTTAATTATTGGTTCTGGCGGTCGCGAACACGCTCTTGGTTGGAAAGTCGCGCAAAACTCTCAAGTTGAAACTGTATTTATTGCGCCAGGCAATGCAGGAACAGCACTTGAGCCTAAACTAGAAAACGTCAACATTGGCGTAGAGAGCATCTCTGAACTAGTTGAATTTGCCAAACAAAAACAGATTGAACTGACCATTGTTGGCCCTGAAGTTCCATTGGTTCTTGGCGTGGTTGATGCTTTCCGTGAAGCTAGATTACCTATTTTTGGTCCAACTCAGGCAGCGGCGCAACTTGAAGGCTCTAAAGCCTTTACTAAAGACTTCCTAGCTCGTCATAAAATTCCAACTGGGGCTTACGCCAATTTCACTGAAATTGACCCAGCTTTAGCATACGTACGTGAGCAAGGCGCACCGATTGTTGTCAAAGCTGACGGCCTTGCTGCTGGTAAAGGCGTTATCGTGGCGATGACCCTGCAAGAAGCGGAAGATGCGATTAAAGATATGCTGGCAGGCAACGCCTTTGGCAATGCAGGCAGTCGCGTAGTCATCGAAGAATTTTTAGATGGTGAAGAAGCAAGCTTTATCGTGATGGTTGATGGTGAAAATGTGTTACCCATGGCCACCAGCCAAGACCACAAACGTGTCGGCGACAAAGATACCGGCCCCAACACTGGCGGTATGGGCGCTTACTCCCCTGCGCCAGTTGTGACCGCTGAGATTCACGACCGTGTGATGCAAGAAGTCATTTACCCTACCGTACGCGGCATGGCTGCTGAAGGTAACCCATATACAGGTTTCTTGTACGCAGGTTTGATGATTGATGCTGCTGGCACACCAAAAGTGATCGAATACAACTGCCGTTTTGGTGACCCAGAAACCCAACCGATTATGATGCGCATGCAATCTGACTTGGTTGAACTCTGTTTGGCAGCTATCGACGGTAAACTTGATCAGATGGAATCGAAATGGGACCCTCGTGCGTCTATCGGTATTGTTCTTGCTGCTGGCGGTTATCCGGCTGATTACGCTAAAGGTGATGTCATTTCAGGCTTACCACAACAAGAAGTGGAAGGTGAGAAAATTTTCCACGCAGGTACAACCAACAACGATGCTGGCGATGTAGTCACTAACGGCGGCCGAGTACTGTGTGCAACAGCACTCGGTAATAGCGTATCAGAAGCTCAGCAGCTCGCTTACGCTCTTACTAAACAAGTGAGTTGGAATGGTATGTTCTACCGCAACGACATTGGTTACCGCGCGATTGCACGTGAGCAAGAGTCAAACTAAAAACAGCTCATCACATCTTGTCAATAAGGCGTTCAATGAACGCCTTATTTTTTAATCTTCTATCAATTGAGGCTTATTTACACAACCATGGTTTTCATCGGCCTGCATTAACAGCTTCTCAACATACATGCGGTTATTGCGAACCTTACCAAGAAAAGCGAGGTAATGCTTCGGTGACGAAGAGCTCGTATCAACGTGATGCAAGTTCTGATTGAATTCAACTTGACTGTATTGATTGCCAGTACAGCTTGCAAACACTTCACCATCCCAAACACCTTGGATTAATGACAAACCGCGATTGTCTTTAGTAACAGAAGCAACATACTGAGATTGCGCAAGGTAAATAGATAGCTGCTCTTTACTCAATGGCAGCACTTTTCCATCAACACGATATTGTTGATAAACCGCTTCACCATCTTTATTAAAACGCAGATGAATACTATAAGGCACCAAGTTATTGTTGCTCGGTAATGAACCTTCTCGCTTTAACTCTCGCAATGAGCCTTCGTCCCAACGGTAATTGGTTTGATAGCCACCATACTCGCCAGAATTAACATAGTCAGCAGCGCTGTTGGGCAAAACCAGACGCTCGGTATACCAATAAAAACTGGTGGCATCACCCATCGTTTGTCCACTGGTATAATTTACGTATTGTTCAATATTGGGCGTGTGGCTAGAAGCGGTGCATCCGATAAGGAAAAGAGAGCACAGAGATGGTAACAGGAATTTTTTCATGGGAAGAATCTACGCCGAGAGAGTATCTCGGCGTAGTATAAATTATTTCACTGAATCTTTCAGCGCTTTACCTGCTACAAATGCTGGAACGTTTGCTGCTGCGATTTGGATCTCAGCACCCGTTTTAGGGTTACGGCCAGTACGCGCTGCACGGTGGTTTACTTTGAATGTACCAAAACCAATTAGCTGAACTTGGTCACCCTCTTTGAGAGCACCTTCAACTGCGCCTAAAGTCGCTTCAAGAGCAGCTTTTGCTTGTGCTTTAGATAGGTCTGCTTTTTCTGCGATAAAGTCGATTAATTGGGTCTTGTTCATTAGGTTTCCCTTCTTATAGGTTATCGAATTGAGATCACTCTAAAGCATAAAGCCCCCGTCTGGCAAAGGTTTGTCACCGAACTTTTGTCTCTATGCCTTACTTTTAACCACAATATGAGCATTAACTCACAATTTGTTACTGATTAACAAAGCACATTGGCTTGTTTTTCATGCTTGAAAGCCTTATTTATAGCGTGTCTATACTTGAATAGCCTGATATTTCAAGTCAGTAGACGACTTAAAATATCAGCACCAGTCATGTTCAGGTATCGTGAAACGCACTATTGGTATGGTATATCTTACTAAGGATCATTCATGTTTTTGCTTACGGTTTATATTGCCGTTGCTATCGGTGTCTCTTTTATCTGTTCGGTTTTAGAGGCGGTGCTATTAAGCATTACACCAAGCTATCTTGCTCAACTACGTCAACAACAGCACCCTGCTGCTGAAAAACTCAACCAGTTAAAAGCGGATATTGATCGCCCGCTGGCTTCAATTTTAACGCTAAACACCATCGCTCATACCATCGGTGCAGCTAGTGCTGGTGCACAAGCTGCTGTGGTATTTGGCAGCGAATGGCTGGGGGTGTTCTCTGCAGTATTAACGTTAGGTATTTTGGTACTTTCTGAAATTGTCCCCAAAACCCTAGGCGCTACTTACTGGCGTCAACTGGCACCGGTTGCTGCCACAATACTACGTTGGATGGTTTGGGCATTGACTCCATTTGTCTGGTTTTCAGAGCAGATCACCAAGCGTTTGGCTCGTAATATTGAACAACCTAAAATGCGCGATGAATTATCGGCTATGGCACTACTTGCCAATGAAAGTGGTGAGCTTACCGAAGGCGAATCAAAAATACTCAATAACTTGTTGAGTATTCAGTATGTCCCGGTCACCCAAGTAATGACGCCACGCACGGTACTATTTCGCGTCGATGGCGAAATGACCATCAATGAATTTTTACAGCAACACAGTGAAACACCTTTCTCACGTCCACTGGTATATAGCCAAAGCAAAGGCAATATTGTCGGCTTTGTGCTTCGTTTGGAGCTATTTAAGCTGCAACAAAAAGGACAAGGTGAGAAACGTTTAGAAGAAGTGATGCGCCCACTGCATGCGCTTTTAAACAAAATGAGCCTGTTTAAAGCGTTCGAGCAAATCATGAAAAAGCGCCTACAGCTAGCCTTAGTAGTCGATGAATACGGTACAGTACAAGGCATTTTGACTTTAGAAGATATCTTTGAATATCTACTAGGTGAGCAAATTGTAGATGAGGCTGACAAGATCACCGACATGCAGCAGTTGGCCTACCAACGCTGGGAAATGTGGAAAAAGAAACACGGCGTCATTGAAAATCGAGATGAAGAATAATCACCAATAAGCTCGATGATTGAAAAAGGTGAAATGCAGAAAATTGATGATAACACCATTCAAATGAACATCACTTACAACAACGCTTTTAGGCGTGCGCAACGGAAATGATGTGGCTTATTATCTTGACGGTGGTATGCGCCCCATAATCCCACGGGGCGTTTTAATTTCAGTGTGAGACGTTCCAAGGCAGAAGAGAGTTAATATCAGGCTCTGGCTTTGCCAGTTCTTTCATACATTTGACCATGTAATCGTAGAGTA
>NZ_SJFM01000029.1:0-54552 GCF_029478545.1 Vibrio sp. 1180_3 | reverse complement strand
TGACACTGACCATCAGCAATGGTGGCAGCGCAAGCACAGTGACGCTGAGCCTGAATGAAGACGGCGAGATAAGCGACAGCAACTACAGCTACAACAATGGCACCATCACGTGGACAGAAACCGTGGCAGAGGGCGCAAGCATCAAGGTCGATGCAACGCAGACCGACCGCGACGGCAACGTGTCGAAGGAAGGCAGCGACGAAGCGAAAGTGGATACCATTGTCCTAGCTGAAATCGATATTCTCAATATTGCAGAAGATCATAGAATTAGTGCTTCAGAGGCAAATGGTGATGTTTTAGTTGTGGGTTTTGCGAATAAAGATGCTCAACCAGGTGACAAAATTGATTTTTACATCGGTAATAAATTGATCGGTTCTGGTGTTGTGTCAAACGTCCCACATTTAGATAGTAGTAATAACCAAATTGGTTACAAGTTTGAATCTATAGTCAAAGGTTCAGATCTCATTCCAGAAAATATCACTGAAGGTAGTGCAATTCTAACAGCCAAACTAACGGTTACAGATACTGCAGGTAACACTACTGTAGCGACTACAACTGAGCCGTACTTCTTTGATGTCATTGCACCTGATTCACCGACGATAACTAAGGTGACGGATGACTCTGTCGCTTCAGATTACTCGACTGTCACTTTACATGGTACTGGTAGTGAGCCGGGCAATACCATTGAAGTGTTTGCTAAAGATGCCAACGGCAATTATGTTTCTATTGGAACTGCGCAAGTTGTTGATGGAAATCCTGAACCTACTTGGACTTTGGATATTTCGAATGAAGCTGCGATTCCATTGAATGATAACGAGTTCCTGTATGCTAAAGAAACCGACACCTTTGGTAATACCAGTGAAGCATCGAAAATTGTTCATTACTACCATGGTACTTATGATCCGGCTCTTTCAGAGGTGACGGATGACTTCGTTTTACTTGGTAAGGGTGATGATTTACTGAAAGTCGACCAAGATGATGCTAACGATATGTTAGTGGCTGATGGTGGTGCAGGGACTGATACCGCTCAGTTTAATTTCGCTTCTGATGCAGCAACATTTATGCTTAACAGCGACGGCTCTGTGACTATTACTGAAAATAATGGTGACGTTAATACCTTTATCGAGTTTGAGCAGTTTAAATTTACAGACGGTACTAAGAGCTTCTCTGAACTCTTCGCTCCAATAGTCACTCTCGAAAGAGACAATGACGAGATTATTGACAGTAATAGAGACAGCGTTGGATTCACTGTCAAACTTCCGATTGGTGCGATTGTTGGTGCTACTTTATTACTTGTTATCGAAGGGAATCAAACGTCTATAGAACTTAATGCTTCACATATTGCCGCAGGAGTAATCACTCAGAGCATTTTAACTTCGGATATTGAAGGTGATGAATTAACGATTTCTGCCGAACTTCAATATCCGGGTCAAGATAGTGGTATTGAGTTTAAAGATAGTGATGCACTTGGTGTCAATACATTACCAGTGGCAAAAAATGATGATGTTGCGACTGATGAAGATAAGACGATCACGATTAATGTTTTAGGTAATGACAGCGATGCGGATAATGATGCATTAACCGTTACTGCGATAGTCCCGGCTGAACAAGGTTCGGTTAGTATTGTTAATAATCAAGTTGTGTTTACGCCAGCAGAAAACTTCACAGGTAAAGCGACGATCAGTTACACCATTACGGATAGCCAAAAAGGTTCCTCTGCTGCTGTTGTGGAAGTGGCTGTAAATTCTATTAACGATGCACCTGAGCTTACTGGTGATCTGAGTGCAAGCATGGATGAGGCGGGGACATATACTCTTACTGCTGCTGATTTAGGCTTTAAAGATGTCGACGACAATGCAGATGGCGTTGTATTTACCATTAGTAATTTAAGCAGCGGCTTGGTTTATGTTGATGGTGTGGAAGCTACTATTTTCACGGGAACCCAGCTTCAAGCCGGTTTAGTGACCTTTGTTCATGATGGTTCTGAAACCTTAACTGCTTCGTTTAGTGTGAATGTTGAAGATGGTAATGAAGACAACAGTGAACCAGTAAATAGTACGTTTGAGTTTACCGTTAATCCGGTTAACGATGCACCTACAGCTGCGGGTGGAAATGTTGATGCTCTAGAAGATTCAGTTACCAATATTCAGTGGGCGTCTCTTGGTGTATCAGATGTTGATTCTGCAGAAGCTGCTCTTGGTGTAATAATCACGTCGCTACCAATTAACGGTATTCTCGAATATAAAGATGGTGATAATGGTTGGAAGCCAGTACAGGAAGAGCAAACCCTCGATAAAGCGACGTTCGATTCGAATCAAGTAAGGTTCATTCCTGCTGCTAATGAATCAGGTAGTGATGTCTACAATGAATCAGGCATTGGAGATCAGAATAATGATTATGTGCATATTGGTTTTAAAGCAACAGATGGTCAGATTAATAGCATTACAGAATCAACCTTAATCATTGATATTAAACCAGTGGCGGATGCTCCCAACTTAGATATTGTTGAACCTGATCTTGTGTTACCGCAACAGGTATTTAACGTATCAACTTGGGATAATGTCGTAATTGCTGCTAAGTATGATCTTGGTAATGGAGTCTCTGGAGCTGAGCTTATCGCACACTTATCTGCCCTAGACGCATCGGTAGCTAGTCAGAGTACCACTGCAAATGCGGAAGATAGTGCAAGTAATGCAACATCACCTAACCAAGCCGTTCTCCTAACAGGTCTAGTTTATCTTGAAGCTGGTACCAGTTATGATTTCGTGGGACGAGGTGATGATAGCCTTGCGATTACCATTGGTGGGCAGTTGGTTGATCAGGCTCGTTGGGGCGTTTCTAGCGGGCAGATCATCGGTAGTGAATTTACTCCACAAATATCCGGTTATTATCCAATTTCTATCTATCACCATAATCAGAATGGACAAGGTAATTTTGATGTTAATGTCTCTATTGATAATCAATCTGCTGTAAATTTAAGTAATAGTAACCTTTCTATAGTTACTAATGTTGATGCTTTAGAAGCTTCTGAGCTAAGAATTTCAGGACTGCAAGTCGATGAAAATGGCGTAGAGTACTACGATGTTTACCAGGTTAATGAAGGTCGACAAGATAGCGCAATACCTCTCTCAGAGATTGATGCTTCACTGAGTGATATTGATGGTTCAGAGTCTCTGGCTATCTTACTCAGTGGTTTACCGCAAGGAGCAATAATCAGTGATGGTACACATAGTGTTACGATCAGTACTCAAGGTAATGTTGATGTCTCAAATTGGTCTCTTGACTCATTAGTGGTAACACCGCCACTGGGTAGCCATGATGATTTTACCATCACAGTTACTGCGACCAGCACAGAAAAAGCGAATGGTGATCAAGCTCAGTCGACACAAGATATCCATGTGGTTGTACATGAACAGTCTCCGACGGTTACACAGAGCGATCATTATAGTGGCAACGAAGATCAAGTTATCACGGGTAATGTACTTCTCAATGATAGTGATGAAGATGATGCGTTGAGTATCACTAAAATCTCCGTTGAAGGTCAAGAGCATCAGGCTGGTCAGTTTATAGAGATTGATGAAGGTATTTTGGTCGTTAGTGTTAACGGTAACTTTAGCTTTGAGCCAACGCAGAATTGGTCTGGAACAGTACCGACGATTGTATATACAACGAATACAGGTAAAACAGATACCTTAACGATAGAGGTTAAGCCTGTTGCTGACGCGCCAAATGTTACGGCAGTATTCGGGGATACAATTAACAATAATGTATCTTTGAGTAGCGAATTACATCTAAAGTTGGTTAATGCAGACTCTTCTACGACATTTACAGCAGAAGAGTTAAATGAGCTTGGGCAGTCTTTAAATGGTTCATTTATGGGGGCCAATATCGTTGGTTCCGGCTTAAATGACATTATTATTGGTACTAATGATGGTGATTCATTATCCGGTGAACAAGCTTATTGGAATGGTAAAGATTGGGTAACAACAGGTAATGATATCTTTATCGGTGGGGCTGGCAATGATGCTATTTTTGGCGGAAACGGCTCTGCAACTGATTTAGGGCTAGATACGGTCGTATATAGCGGTAATCTCGCTGACTACACTCTTGATTTTTACACTAATCACGGGAATTCATCAAAACCGTATTGGCATGTTAGTGACAGTAATGAACATGATACTCAGAATACCAACAATCCATATTCAGAAGGCGAGCATCTTTACGAAATTGAACGCCTTATCTTTGCTGATGCCATAGTCGAGCTTAATCAAGATGGTACCTATACCGTTGTTCAAGAAGCAGAAACTGAATTTAATCTTGCAGCATCTTTGGCAGATAGAGATAGCAGTGAATTCCTCGATGAAATTCAAATCAACGGTCTTCCTGATGATGCAAAAATTATCAACAAAGATACAGGTGAAGTGCTAGGTCGTTTCCAGGAGGTTGATGGGGAGCACATTTGGATTATTGATGTTCAAGGTATAGCAACTCAACATATCAATTACGATAACCTCGTAGTGCGTTATTCATCAGCAGACCCACTGGATGTTGATGTTACTGTAGTGGCGAAAGAGACTGCTCTTGCCGATTCTGATTTAGGTGCAAGCACAACAGTTAATGTAGCATCAAGCAGTGATGTCAATGCCGATCAGGGAGGAGCTGCTCCTACAACTCTTATTACACTGGCTCTTGATTCATCAGGAAGTATGAATACAAAACCACTAGTCAGTGACTTAGATCAAGATGACCCGGATAGACACAAAACTCGAATGGAGTTGGTACTTGAAGCATCTATTTCGCTATTGGAAAATGTTCAATCTCAACAAGGCTCAGATAAAGCACTAGTCCAGTTAGTGGACTTTGATAACCAATATACTGAAAAATCTGATAGTCACGCTGTTTCATTAGGTTGGTATACGGTGGACAATGCACTTGCTTTGCTACGGGATGTCATAAAAGGAATGGATAAGGCAAACGGTAATAGCTACTCAGGCTTGTTTGACCCTGAAGGTGGTACTGATTATGAAGAAGCTGTATATGCCATCATGAATGGATATAAAGATAGTCAATTCCCTTCAAATATAATTGGTCAAACTAATGACGTAATTTACGTCATTAGTGATGGAGAAAATAACAGTGGTTGGAGTTCTCAGGTTAACCAACTATGGAATGAGTTTATTGAAGGCAAGCTAGTAACAGCGGTTGGTGTCGGAAGTGAAGATAGTATCCCTAAATCGGGTCTAAACGAGTTGGCAGGTGCAAATGGGGAAGTGGTATTCATCCCAGACTCTGAAATAAAAGCGACACTACCACAACTGCGCCCAACTATCGGCCACATAGGTTCACTATTACTTGCAATATCTGGTATGGATGCAAATGAAGTTGTGATTGATGCGACTAAGGCTCAGATACTTCAGACAATAGACAGTAATGGTAACGTAGAAAATCAACCGTCTGGGTTAGATTTTCTTGTTGATAATATAGGTAAAGAGCTTGTTGTTGAGACTCAATATGGTGATTTCCGAATTGGACAAGATGGTTCTTACTTCTTCCAACCAAATCAAGGTGCACCAACCATTGAATCTGGTAAGTCAGTTGCATTTGAAGTATTAATTACTGTGAAAAATGCAGCGGGTATTGAATCAGAACAACTCGTTACGCTTAACGTTAACCATAATGGAGAAATCAATCCATCAACAACTTCATCATTTAATGCATCTACTGGGGATGACCAATTTCGAGGAACAGATAATCATGACATTATCCTTGGTCATGAAGGAAACGACGTATTGGATGGTAGTTTAGGTGACGATATTCTATTTGGTGGAGCCGGTGATGATATCTTAATTGGAGGCTATGGTAACGACATCCTAACTGGTGATGAAGGTGCTGATATCTTCAAATGGGTTGATATGGATACGGCGACTGATAGAGTGACGGATTTCAATGCCGCGGAAGGTGATCAGTTAGATCTGTCTGATTTGTTTTCTGATATGGAAAAAGACGATATTACGGCTTTGCTTAACGATTTGAGTTCTGGAGATAATGAAGGCCATGTAAATGGTGTCGACGTGATTATTACCCAAGATAGCTCGGCTGCGACCTTGAGCATCAGTAAAGGTGGTGAAAAACTCACTATTGATTTCGATGGAGCATCCGCCGTCGACATTACTTCTAATTTGATGGATAACTTAAATCATTTAAAGGATTAAAATAAGAAAACCGGAGCTTGAAAGGGCTCCGGTTTTTTATGTTGTCTGGATATCTTTGGTTACTGCTAGAGTGAATAGTTGTTTGCTGTGCTTGGTATTATAAAACCTTACAAGCAAACCCTTTCAAATAAAAACCTTCAGGATAGGCTGAATCTGTAAGGTGGTCGGCAGCTTGCTCGAATCTCTCTACAAACTTAACGCTGCGGCCTGCATCCAAGGCGGCATCAGCAATTATTTTTTGAAATAGGTCGGTTCCCATTAAGCCAGAGCATGAGTAGGTAAGCAGTGTTCCGCCTGGCTTTAAAATTTGCATGGCGAGCATGTTAATATCTTTATAACCATTTGCCCCTGATGTTAAGTTATTTTTGCTCGATACAAATTTTGGTGGGTCCATGATGACCACATCAAATTGTGTACCTTGATCACGGTACTCACGTAGCAATTTAAAAACATCGGCATTCAGGAAAACGGCTCGTTTTTTAGAAATATCAAAATTGTTAATTTCAGCATTATATTTAGCGGTATCTAGTGCTGGCTGAGATACGTCGGCATTGATAACACGCTGTGCACCACCTTTTAGGGCGTATAGGCCAAAACCTCCCGTGTAGGAAAAGCAGTTAAGAACCTCTTTATTTTTAACATATTTTAAAGATTTTTGGCGGCTATCTCGTTGATCAAGGTAGAAACCAGTTTTGTGTCCACCAATAATATCGACGCTTATTTTTACCCCATTTTCTTCAATGATGATTGATTTTGGCGGTTCTTGACCGTGAAGCACACCGGTTGTTTCATCAAGACCTTCTTTTTTACGCACCGCGACATCTGAGCGCTCGTAGATACTGCATTCAGGGAAAACTTGGATAAGAGCATCAACGAGCGAGGATTTGTGGAACTCGGCACCAGCACTAAGTAGTTGGCAAACTAGGTAGTCTTGATATTTATCGATGGTTATCCCAGGTAAGCCATCTGACTCAGCAGCAATAAGTCTAAAACCTGTCAAGCCATCTCGCGCGATAATATCTTCACGTACTAGTAAAGCGTCTTTGATTCGTTGAACAAAGAAATCCGTATCAATTTCTCTTTTGTCAAAGCTCCACACGCGCGCTCTAATTTGAGAGGTGGGGGAATAGGCTGCTTTAGCTAACCACTGGCCGTCATGGGTAAGTACATCTACCGTTTCACCGAGGCCAGGTTCACCTTCAACCTTATTGATTCCTCTCGAGAAAATCCAAGGATGTTTACGGCGTAAAGACTTTTCTCGGCCTTTTACTAGATAAATTGCAGGTGTCATAGGTTACTCGATGAAATATTCAAAATGGGGGCGTATTTTCATAGAAAAGGTTATGGAAAGCAAATAAAGAAACAGAGATACGCTATATGTTGGATTGCTAATTACTTGATCTTTAAAAGTCATCATTCATTACGATTTTTAATCAATGGGATATCCATCAATTCAACAAGCATTTATCTATTCCATAATATTAAATAAATGGTAGGTTTGTTGGGTTTAGGTTCAAATTACCAATGTATATGGTTTAGATGAGATAGCGAGGTATTCATGGCGACGCAATGCGATAAATTTGTAGTCTCAGGAATAGTGCAAGGGGTTGGTTTTCGTTACCACACAGCACATTATGCCTTGAAACTAGGTTTAACAGGGTACGCTAAAAATTTAAATAATGGTGATGTAGAAGTGATAGCCGTTGGAGATAGCGACAACATAGAACAGCTTTACCAATGGATTAAACAAGGACCAAAGACTGCGCAGGTTAAGTTTGTGATGCGTGAAAGTGGTTTTGCTTCTGAAAGTTTTAAAGGTTTTGAAATACGATAAGGCTATTTAGTGAGCCTTATCGTATATATCTTATAAGCACTTCGCGGGTTTAGGCAGGCCTGCAAGTTTGGTTGCTTGTTTAGCTGGGCCTTGTTTAAATAGCTTAAACAAATACTTACTATTACCTTTTTCTGGTCCATGTGCTTTTTCCATGGCTTTTACAAGCATGCGTACAGCAGGGGACGTATTAAATTCTTCATAAAATTGGCGAACAAAGTGAATGACTTCTAAATGCGCATCCGTCAATTCGATCTCTTCATGATTAGCTAAAATTTGGATCATGCCTTCTTCCCACTGAGTGTGGTCAAGCAGGTAACCTTGAGCGTCAGTTTCGATGATTTTACCGTTGTATTCGAACATGTGAGTTCCTCAAATAACGATTTGCCGCTAGGGTATATCACGGTATGGCTGATCTCAACTATTTAGAAAGTAAAAAGCCCGAAAGCGTTCGCTTCCGGGCTTTTTCTAAACGGCTAGATTAGTCGTCGTTCATGATACCTAGAATGCTCAGTAAGCTGATAAACAGGTTCAAAATATTCAAATACATTGAGATAGTTGCATTGATGTAGTTAGTTTCTTCACCTCGCACGATACGGCTTGTATCAAACAAAATAAAGCCAGAAAATACGAGCGCTGAAATGCTACTAATAGCAAGTTGAGCTACTGTTGAGCCAACAAAGATATTAATAAGTGCCGCAACAATAACGATGATAAGGCCAGCCATTAAGAAACTTCTCATGAATGAAAAGTCTTTTTTAGTCGTTATGGTATAAGCGGATAGACCCATAAAAACTAGGCCAGTCAAACCTAAAGCTTGAGCAATAATGCTTGGACCATTTGGAATCGCCACATAATGGTTCAGCATTGGCCCCAAGGCACCACCCATTAATGTAGTAAATACAAACGTCCAAACGATACCTGAAGAAGAGTTAACTGCTTTAGGCATCACAAAGAAAAGGATTCCGATGGCGGCTAGTTGCATAACTAACGCCATCATTGATGATATTTGCATAGCCATGGTAGCCATTGCTGCAATAGCACTGGTCATTAGCGTCATTGAAAGTAAGAAGTATGTATTCTTCAATACTTTATTCGTTTGTAATGTGCTCTCTAAACTTGCTGAGCGAGTAAACATAGGGCTGTTCATAATCTTCCTCGTAAGGGTTTATGTCTTTAAGTACATTTATGGGGCTGAAAGTTCCATAAATCAAGCCCGATGTACCATTTCTTTCGTTCCATAATAGTAAAAATAGTCACGGACATGTAAATGAATGTGTAACATGATGTGTCGGTTAACATAAAAGAAAAAGAGGTGAAAAACACCTCTTTTATCAATTGGTTAGTAATTAACAATCAAAGCTTGTTAATTAATGATGCAGAATTTGAGAAAGGAAGTTTCGTGTTCTGTCTGATTGCGGGTTTTCAAAGAACTCAACTGGGTTGTTTTCTTCAATGATTTCACCCGCATCCATAAAGATAACTCTATCGGCGACTTCTTTAGCAAAGCCCATTTCATGCGTCACACAAAGCATAGTCATGCCTTCTTCAGCCAACTCGACCATTACATCCAGTACTTCCCTAACCATCTCTGGGTCAAGCGCCGATGTTGGTTCATCAAATAACATGACTTGTGGGTTCATACATAATGAGCGAGCAATGGCAACACGTTGCTGCTGACCACCAGAAAGTTGACCTGGATATTTGTCCGCTTGATCTGGGATCTTCACCCTTTCTAAATACTTCATTGCGATAGCTTCGGCTTCGCCCTTAGGCATTTTCTTGACCCAAATAGGAGCTAGGGTGCAGTTTTCCAATACAGTTAGGTGAGGGAATAAATTAAAGTGTTGAAAACACATGCCGACTTCGCGGCGAACGGCTTCGATATTTTTTAAATCTTCAGTTAACTCATTGCCTGCAACGATAATTTGACCTTTTTGATGCTCTTCAAGTCGATTAATACAGCGAATCATGGTCGATTTACCTGAGCCGGAAGGGCCACAAATAACGATTTTTTCGCCTTTTTTCACCGTTAGATTGATGTTTTTCAGTACGTGAAACTCTCCGTACCATTTATTCATATCATTAATCTGAATCATGACTTCTTCAGAGGGAGCTAGTTTGTGTTGTTGCGTCATAATACGTCCTTGAATTCTTGATTATCGTTTGTGACCAGTGTGGAGTTTATTTTCGAGCCATATCGAGTATCTCGACATACCAAAACAAAACACCCAGAACACTAACGCGACAAATATATAACTTTCGGTCGCAAAGCCTAACCATTCAGGGTCAGTATTTGCTGCTTGTCCAATGCCTAAAACGTCGAACATACCGATAATGAGTACCAAACTGGTATCTTTAAATAAACCAATGAAAGTATTCACAATTGATGGAATGGTGATTTTTAGCGCCTGAGGCAAAATAATTAAACTGATTTTTTTCCAGTAGCTCAAGCCAAGCGCATCTGCTGCTTCATATTGACCTTTTGGTATCGCTTGTAGGCCACCACGAATCACTTCAGCCATATAAGCCGCACTGAACATCACGACCCCAATCAGTGCGCGGATCAGCTTGTCTGTTTCTGAGCCTTCGGAAAGGAACAGCGGTAGCATAACCGACGCCATAAACAGTACAGTAATCAGAGGAACGCCACGCCAAACTTCAATATATACAGTACATAAGCTACGTATAATTGGCATGTCTGAACGACGACCTAAAGCCAAGGCAACACCGATTGGTAATGACACCACAATACCGACTAAAGCGATGATCAATGTTACGAGTAGGCCACCCCACTTATGCGTATCAACAACTTCTAATCCAAAAAAACCACCGTACAGCAAAGCTGCAACCATAAATGGATAGATATTGACAAAGAATAACCATATCCATGTTTTTTTAGGCGTTTTTTCATACGCAAGTAGTACAGTGAAAATCGCTAGTGTGAAATAGAAAAGGCGAGGGCGCCAAAGTTCAGCTTCAGGGTAAAAGCCGTACATGAACTGATCCCATCTAACACTGATAAACACCCAACAAGCACCGTCACGAGTGCAATCATTACGTGTACTGCCTATCCAATCGGCATTGAATATTGCCCAATTAAAGACATACCAAATCAAGGATAGAGCTATATAACCGAGGACTAATGTAAGAATCGAGTTTACGGCGTTGTTAAAAAGGTTTTTTCGTAACCAACCGACCAGACCAACAGTATTAGCAGGAGGCGGAAGGCTAGGCTGAAATTGATGTACTTTCATCTTATCTCTCCACCAAAGCAACTTTACGGTTATAAATGTTCATTAACGCTGAGGTAACCAAGCTTAGTGTCAGGTAAACCCCCATCGTCATCGCGATAATTTCAATGGCTTGCCCAGTCTGGTTGAGTGTTGTTCCTGCAAAAACAGATACTAAATCTGGATAACCTATTGCCATAGCTAACGATGAGTTTTTCGTTAAGTTTAAGTACTGGCTGGTTAACGGTGGGATGATGATGCGTAGTGCCTGTGGAATCACAACCAGTTTCAATGTTTTTGATCTTGGTAAGCCAAGAGACATGGCTGCTTCTGATTGACCGTGATTGACGGCATTGATACCAGAACGAACGATCTCAGCGATGAAGGCGGCTGTATAAATACTAAGTGCGACAAGTAAAGCGGCCAATTCGGGGATAATACTTATACCACCCTGGAAGTTGAACCCTTTTAGTGCGGGATATTCCGCAGAGATAGGTCGACCCATAATAAAATAAACAACGACTGGTAAAATGACACACAGAGCGAAAATTATCCTGCCCATTGGTGTTTGTTGGCCGGTTAAACTTTGTCTGTTTTTAGCCCATATACCAATAATGATTGAAGTTATCAACCCGGCGATGAAGGTAAAAAATATCGCTGAACTGCCTGCTTCAAAAACTGGTGAGGGAAAGAATAGGCCTCGAACGTTAAGGAAAATTGAATCTCCTAACTGCATGCTTTGTCTTGGTGAAGGCAGTGCTTGTAAAACGGCAAAATACCAAAAGAAAATTTGTAACAGCAAAGGAATATTACGGAATGTTTCAATGTATACAGCAGCTAATCGACTCACCAGCCAGTTCGATGACAAACGAGCAATCCCAATAAAGAAACCAAGGATGGTTGCTAGAATAACACCAAGCAATGAAACCAAAGCCGTATTTAAAAGACCAACAACAAAGGTGCGTCCATAAGAGAATGTTTCATCATATTCAACAAGAGTTAGGCCAATCCCAAAGCCAGCCTCTTGATCTAAAAAATCAAAGCCGGTCGCGATACCGCGAGCGTCTAAGTTGGAAAGTGCGTTTGACACAATGGTATAAAAGAAAAAGATCAATGCCGATACTGCAATGACTTGAAATACGACTGATCGAAAGGTGGGATTATAGAACAGGTTTGCGCTTTTCGCCGAGGGAGCCTCAGACTTAGCCGCAATAGTATTAGTAGGTTTCATACAACTATAACCTCAAATCCATTTTCTAAAAAAGGCGGCCGAAACCGCCCATTTGGGTTTGTTTCACTATTAACGGAGTGGTGGAGCGTACATAAAGCCGCCAGCGTTCCACAAAGCATTTACACCACGTGAGATTTGCAGTGGTGAGCCAGTACCAACGGTGCGCTCAAAACTTTCACCGTAGTTACCAACTTGTTTCACGATTTGGTAACCCCAGTCATCACGAATACCTAAACCTTTACCTTTAGGTCCATCAAGGCCAAGGATACGTTTGATGTTTGGATCATTTGACTTGAGCATTTCATCAGCATTTTTAGACGTGATGCCGTATTCTTCAGCGTTAATCATTGCATTCAACGTCCATTTTGCAACGTTGAACCATTTGTCATCGTCTTGACGTACTACTGGACCAAGAGGCTCTTTAGAAATAATTTCCGGAAGTACAACCGCTACATTAGGGTCTTGTAAATTTAGGCGAAGGGCGTATAGGCCTGATTGGTCAGTTGTTAACACATCACAGCGACCAGCATCGAAACCTTTCGAAGTTTGAGCGGCAGTATCAAATACAACTGGCTTATAGCTCATACCGGTATTACGGAAGTAATCGGCTAAGTTAAGCTCTGTTGTGGTACCTGACTGAACACAAACAGATGCACCATCAAGTTCTTTGGCACTCTTGATACCAAGATCTTTCTTGACCATAAAGCCTTGACCGTCGTAGTAGTTTACGCCAACGAAGTTAAGACCTAGGGCGCTATCACGTTGTAAAGTCCATGTTGTGTTACGTGAAAGAACATCGATTTCACCAGACTGAAGTGCTGTAAAACGTTCTTTAGCGGTTAGTGGCACATATTTTACTTTTGACTTGTCACCAAGAACTGCAGCTGCAAGTGCTTGACAATATTCAACATCAATTCCTTCCCATTCACCTTTAGAGTTTGGGTTTGAGAAGCCCGGCAGACCAGTACTTACGCCACAAGTCAAAACGCCTTGTGAAAGAACTTTATCTAGGGTGCTGTCTGCAGCAGAAGCTGTTGTCGCCATCATGGCAGTAGAAGCCGCTACAACTGAAGCAAGAAGTGTTAGTTTATTCGCCATTTGTATCCTTCCTGTATGATCCATGTTAAACCAGGTGACACCTGATACAACGTAGTAAAAATGTTGTGTTTCTTATTTAATTTGGCTGTATTTGCACACAAGAGCACATTTATAAATCAACCAGTTATAAGCGTAGATAAGGATTTGTATTTTCTCAAATGCATAATTTGAAAAGATTTTTGATTAGAGTCACAAACCTAAGCTGTGGTTAGAATGACTAAATGTTAAGTGAATGTAAATAGTGCAACAGTGATCAAGAGTAGGGCAACAGATGGAAGCAGTATCTTTATCTTTTAATATGAAATTAACATTTGTATCATTAGTTGGTTGTGGAGTTTTTCACTGGAAACTGTTGAAAATTTAGTCAATAATTATTTTGCAGTGGATATTTGGTGTCGTCGTTGCCCTATTTTTGGTAGCATCTAGCGAATAGTTATTTACTTTATTCATGGAATGAAATGCAGTATTTTCCCCTGTTTCTAAATTTGAACGATAAACCGGTGTTGGTTGTTGGTGGTGGTGAAGTTGCGTGTCGAAAAGTCGATGCTTTAATCCGAGCTGGCGCTCTTGTCACGATTGTATCGCCTAAAATAGAGCCATACTTGTTAGAACTCGTTGAGCAAAAGCGTTGTCAATGGGTGCAAAATTTCTACTCATCCGAGTTACTCACTAACGATTATTTGCAAGTATGGGCAACGACGGATAACCCTTCGCTGAATCATCAAGTGCATAAAGATGCGAAAAATTCTCGAATTTTAGTCAATGTAGTTGACGATCAACCGTATTGTGATTTCATTACCCCTTCGATGATCGAGCGTGGGCGAATTCAAATTGCGATCTCAAGTGGGGGAGCATCTCCAGTTTTAGTTCGTAATATCCGAGAAACACTAGAGGCAGTGTTACCACAAAACTTATCATTATTGGCAGATTTTGGCTCATCTAAGCGAAATTCGATCAAACAGTCGTTAGCTTCTGTGTCGGAACGACGTAAGTTTTGGGAAGAGTTTCTCGGTGAGCCTAAAGTTGAAAATGCAAAAAATAGAGAGGATTTGGAGGCTCTATACCAGCAAGCTCTGAAACAACCCATTGATAATGAAGGGCAATGTACATGGATAGGTTTTGGTGATGATGTAGAGTTATTACCAATTAAAGCGCTTCGCTATATGCAGCGAGCAGAGATCGTATTTTTTGAAGAAAACTGTCCATTTGAGTTTATTGACCTCGTCCGTCGGGATGCGGAAAGGAAAAGTTTCCAAGATGCAGCGCAGCTTGCAGAAAAATTAAACCAAGCAAGAGCAGAAAAACGACGAATTTGTGTGTTGATGCCTAAGCAGGCAACAGATTACACACTGTTAATAGGGGCAGATTTAACCTTATAGTTGGCGAATTGTAAAAAAACATAGGCATTGGTCGGTAATTTTGTTCAGTTTTTTGTAATATAGTTGATGACGATAACGAAAGAAGATATTTGATGGCAAAACTAATACCACATCCATACACGACGTTTATGAGCGCTATTTTTCTTATCGCGTCATTCCTTTTTATTACATTACAAAGCCATGCTAAAGATATAAAAGTTGTTGAGTGCGATGATTTTTTAGCCTGTACTATCAATAACGCGGATCAAATCTATCTTCAGCTTTATCAAAATTCATTTGAATTTCCGGAGAAAATTAAAGACAATTTTCCTGTTTGGCCAAGTAATGCTTCTCCTCGAGCGCAAGCATTGTACATTTTTGCACAGAAGAATTTACAGAAATTTTCAGGGATTGAGCCACAGTTTTTTCATAGTGCCCTCGATCTTGGTAAAGAGCATGAAGTAGATTGGATCATTGCTGAATCCTATTTATTTGAAGCTCAAGCTCTTTTGTACTCACAACGATTAATACAAGCTGAAGCAATGATTAATGAAGTTATTGAGATGGCGGAAGGTATTGGTTACAAAGCATTGATAGCAAAGTCGTATAATATTTTAGGAAATATTGCTTTTGATCGTGGTAATTTTACACAGGCATTAAAGAACTATCAATTTTCTTACCAAATATTTCAGGATATAGCGGATGAATTTCAAATCACCATCATCTTGAATAATATATCTACGATCTATATACAGTTGGAAGATTGGAAAAATGCAGATTTTTACTTAAAAAAAGCTCTTTCACTTTATCAAGATAATGAGTTTTCTAATATTTTAACTGAGGCGATTCTTTATACGAATGCCAGTGTCATCGATAGTGCCGTAGGTCGAATGAAATCACAGCAGCGCAATGTAGAATTTGCATTTTCTCGTGCTATGAATACGGGTTCTAAACCATTAAAGTTTAAGTCAATGATGAACTTGGCTGACAGCTTGTTGAACCAAGGACAAGTTGAAGATGCACTTGATATTGCAGAACGTTGCTTATCTCTTGCAAAAGAAGAGTCAGAGGCAATATATGTCGCATATTGTCATGAGGTCTTAGCTGAAGTTTATCTGGTGCAAGAAAGATTAGAATTAGCACTCTTGAGCAGTAAGTTGGCTCTAACGATCTTCGAGCAATTTGATGATATACGTAGAATTATTTACACCACTGAAATCTTATCTCGTATTTTTGAGAGTCAAGGTGACTATCCTAAAGCGTTATCTGAATACAAGAAAATGGCAATGCTTGAAAAAGACTTATTGCTTAAATCTAGAGATAAAGAAGCATTAAGTCTCAAAGTGCAATTTAATAATAAACTGAACGAGCAAGAATTGTTACTTTTGAGCGCAAATAACAATATTCAAAAATTGCAATTGGAAACTCAAAATACTAGAGAGTGGTTGTATAGATTACTATTTGTAATAGTTGTCATCTTATCATACTTATCTTATCGGAAATATAGATACATAAAATCAAAGCATTTAATCCTTGAAAAATCACACGCTCAATTAGAGGTTGATTCAACACGCGATCCTTTAACCAATTTATATAATCGTCGCTACCTGAGTACATGGTTCTTAAAGCAAAAGGGAACTGAAACTTCATCGTGTGTTTTAGCCATTATTGACATTGATTTTTTTAAGAAGATTAATGATAAATATGGTCACGAAGGGGGGGATGAAGTATTAAGAAAGCTCTCAAAAATATTACACGAACAAGTTCGCCCTGATGACTTAGTAATGAGGTGGGGTGGTGAAGAGTTTGTTATGATCATTAAGAGCCCTGATACCAACGTCAAACAACTCTTAGAACGAATTCGAACTCAAGTGGAAAAGACTATTTTTATTGCCAATGAGTGCTCTGTATCTGTCACGGTATCTATCGGTGCTAAAAACGAAGAGTCTATTGAACAGTTGGAGTTGTCATGGAAAGAAGCTATTGATAAAGCCGACCAAGCATTATATCAAGCAAAATCTGAGGGGCGAAACCGCTGTATTATAGCTGTTTCTTCCGATGTGGATTAAAAATGCCACCGGTATGCGGTGGCATTTTAAGTTAGTCTCGGAAATTCTCGTATTGGAAGGGTTGCCCCATATCCGATTCACGCATAAGTGCGATTACCGACTGTAAGTCGTCTCTCTTCTTACCTGTGACTCGCACTTTATCACCTTGGATTGATGCTTGAACTTTTAGCTTTGCATCTTTAATCGCTTTCACTACTTTCTTCGCTGTTAAGGTATCCACTCCTTGCTTAAACTGGACATCTTTGTGCCAGCGTCTGCCTGTACCAACGGCTTCTTTAGCATCTAAAGAGTTTGCATCTACACCTCGTTTTGCAAGGTTTCCGCGTAAGATATCCATCATCTGGTTCAGTTGGAAATCATGCTCTGCAGAGAGTTTCACGGTTTCATCTTTGAGTTCAAAACTGGCATCAACATTTCTAAAGTCAAAGCGAGTAGCCAGTTCACGGTTTGCATTGTCGACAGCGTTACGAATTTCAACATTATCGACTTCTGAAACGATATCAAAAGAAGGCATGGTAGTTCCTTATGTTTATTTTAAGTTGCGGCGGTCTGCGATTGCTTTAGCAAGCATATCAAGCATAGTCACTGTTTCATCCCAGCCTAAGCAAGGGTCAGTGATGGATTGGCCGTAAGTTAGGTTATCTAGGTCGTGCATTGGTTGATTGCCTTCAATAATAAAGCTCTCTGCCATAATGCCTGCGACAAAATCTTGTCCTGTTCTAATTTGCGTACAAATATCAGCGGCAACCTCGATTTGTTTGCTGTGCTGCTTCTGGCAATTGGCGTGACTAAAGTCGACAACAAGTCGTTGCGGTAAACCAAATTCGGCCAATTGCTGACAGGCGTGTGCTACGGAATCTGCATCAAAATTAGGTCCAGTATCGCCACCGCGTAAAATGACATGACCATAAGGATTACCAGTGGTGCGATATACTGTCATACGGCCATTTTTATCTGGTGAGTAAAAATAGTGCGAAGCCTGTGCTGCACGAATAGCATCAATAGCAATTTTGATATTACCATTGGTACCATTTTTAAAACCAACCGGACACGAAAGCGCAGAGGCCATTTCACGGTGAATTTGAGATTCAGTTGTACGCGCACCTATCGCTCCCCAAGTGATGAGGTCTGCAATATATTGACCGGTGATCATATCGAGAAATTCAGTGGCTGTTGCTAAGCCTAGCTTATTGATATCAAGTAATAGCTGGCGTGCTTTATTAAGACCGGTTTCTAGTGCGTATGAACCATCTAAGTTTGGATCGGTAATTAAGCCTTTCCACCCAATTACAGTTCTTGGTTTTTCAAAATAGGTACGCATAACAATGAAAAGCTCATTATCGTATTGAGCTTGAATTGAACTTAAACGGCGTGCGTAATCTAAAGCGGCTTCAGTATCATGAACTGAGCATGGTCCAACGATAACGAGTAGACGATCATCTTGACCTGTGAGGATGTTTTCAATTTGACGACGTGAGTTGGCAATACGCTCAGCAACATCATTTGTGATCGGATGCGCATTTCCAAGCTCTGCTGGTGTTGGCATTGGACCCATTGCTTGAGTTCTTAATTCATCTGTTTTTAATGGCATACTAAAGCCTGTACTCTTATTGCGAAGCGCTAAAGATAGCGGAATTGGCAAGAGGAATAAACTGTAAAACGGAAAACTTATTATCGACAATGCGTAAAGTGAAAATTTATTCAGTATATTTTCATAAATATTTACTTTTATTCTTGTATTCGATCCTCGCTATAGGTATTTTCCAGATTAAGATAATAAAAAGTGTTAGGGAGCAGTAATGAGTTTGACACAAAACAGCACGATGCATGCACAGTTAGTTCTTGGTGATGCTCTTCCAGCGGCCATTGAAACGAGTGGAAACGCTCAACATCTTTATGTCTCACTGTCAGATATTATATTGGATTCGCTATTTTATCACCCATCGATTGAGCAACATTTTGCGAACTTATCAGAACTAGAACAAGAATCGGCGCAGTCGATTCTCAATGATAAAGAGGTTTCTGAGCACTTTACCGCGACGATAGTGGATAAGGTATTGTCAGCGGTGCAAGAATCACATCAAACGATTCGAGTTTGCTTAAGTGATGCTGATAGCTATGCATACAAAGCATTGCTTGGTGGCTCGGTTGAACCCGAGGAAGTCAACCCAGCGATGGGAGTGAGAGGCGTCTCTCGCTTTGCTTCTCAACAGTACGCAAAAGCATTCTCCTATGAGTGCTCGGTGGTTAAAGCTCTACGCAATGCGGGTGTGAATGTAGAAATTGTCGTGCCTTTTGTTAGAACATTGAGCGATGCGGCTACGATCATCGACCGTCTTGCAGAGCAAGGATTACCGCGTGGTTTGCAAGGTTTGAAAGTACATTACTCTTGTGATGTGCCTTCGGCGGCGTTGTTAGCAGAGCGTTTAATGCACTATTTCGATGGCATCACAATTAATATTGATAATCTAACGCAATACACTTTGGGCATCGATAAGAACAATGCTGCACTTGCGCATCTATTTAATCCTGAAAGTGAAGCCGTTGTTGCACTATTAGACTTAGCCGTCAAAGCTGCTTGCCAAGCCAAAAAGCCGATTCTAGTGGTTACGCAATCTCTAGCCGACTATCCAAAACTTCAAGAGCATTTAGTGGAAAACACACAAGCAGATGTTGTGGTAAAAATATAATGAATTCAGCTGAGCGTAGAATAGTTACGCTCAGCTCTTACTTTTAGTAACAATTTATTGACATTTATCGCGCTGTAATTTGAACTGGTCCGACAACTATGTAAAAGGTCAGTTTATATGCTCTCCCCACTTACCAAAGCAAACCTCTACTTAAGCCTATTTGGCTTTTTCAAAGTACCACTTATTTGGTCATGCCGTCCCAAAATTTTGCAGTTGAATGATCAGTCGGTTGAGATCAGAATTCCTTTAAAGCGGCGCAATAAAAACCACTTAAATAGTATGTATTTTGGTGTGCTTGCGGTTGGTGCTGATGTAGCAGGTGGTTTTATGGCCATGCATAAAGCTGAACAACGGGGCAGCAAAGTTTCTTTGGCTTTTAAAGCCTTACAGGCTGAATTCTTAAAACGTCCTGAGGCCGATGTGCATTTTCATTGTCATGACGGTCAGCTCATTGACAGCATGCTGGATGAAACAATAGCCACTGGGGAGCGTGTTAATCAGATAGTGAAAATTACCGCAACATGTCCTACTTTACATGGTGATGAAGTTATGGCTGAGTTTCTTTTGACGCTATCTCTAAAGCGAATAGGGAAGTAAAACCATTAGATTGAATTGGACGTTACCCATCCAATTCAATTTGTTCAACATCGACAATTTTGCTGCGATTAAGCACTATTTTCCAACGATAGTAGCGCGCTTTACCTTGGTGGTTATCTTCTTTAATGATCAAGTTTAGTAAGTGCCGTTTTTCAACGGACTCGCGGCTGACTTGTCCACCGTTTAATTGGTAGATTCTGTTTGAGCCTTTGTCTATTAAACGAGTGATGGGGCGAAGATCAACCTGTAACGTTTCACGTGTTTCTTCATAGCCGCTCATAAAACGAGAAGTCGACATTTGCGTTTCGGATCGATAATGCAGTACCTGCTCCTCACGTTGGACTACTCTCTTTTTGCGTATCGCTTTGATTCTATCGGGTAACTTATTGAGGTTCGTATAGTCTAGCCACTCTAGCTTATGTCCTACCGTTTTTCCTGTGGTTGGGTCTATGTAACGGCGTTTCCACTTAGGTTTACCCCGACGAATCCAACGCCATAGTATGTCTCGTAAGTCGTCTTTAAATATTTCGCGAAGCGCATAAACAAATGACATGGCGATGATGAAGGAAGCCGTAATTTCTCCCCAATAATCGCGAGCGGTAATCGCAATGATGGTAACAAAAAGCATGACTAATCCTGTTGCGATGCCTTTTACTGCCCGTTTCATATTGCTACCCAAAGACGTTACTTTCTCATTGAGTACGATTGGGTGCTCAATCAACCGTCTAAGCAGACGCATTTTATTGCTTAACCGAGTGATGTCATCGCCAGCTTTTGCTGAATTGTAGTTATTTAGCTTACGGTGTGCTTGTTCTTTCTCGACTAAAGTAATTAAACGCTCTTTGATGGTTTTATAATCGCCATCACGATTCATATGTGCCACCAGCGAGAGAAACTTTTGTTCTGTGTACCAAGATAGGTAGTTATCGATGTTGGCGTAATAGCGCTTTAAGTTTTCTTCGTAAGGAATGCTTCGACGTAACTTTTTAAGGATGTCCAAAGAGAGCTCAATGACGCTATCCACCTCATCCTCTGTGACGCTGTCACTCGTTGTGGTCAAATGAACCACTGCTTTGTCCAATGCAATCACATATTGATAAGCGAATAGGCTTAAACTGACACGGTATTGAGTCGAGGAGAGCCGACCGCGCTGAGCAAGGCGGCTATGTACCAAAGGCAGTAAAGTTTTATCACTGTAATAGGCACGTTTTTGATGGATAGAGCTATAGTAGAATTCTGACTCAGGCAGAATTTCGGGAGTTAAACCTAAATCACCAGGAATGAATAGATAAATGTCCAGATCAACCTCTTTGCTCTGGGACGTGGCATGTGAAATTTTAAGCGTAATCGCGTCTTGTTTATCTACATTAACCAAAGAAAGCTCCTGAAAAAATTACTTATTTTTCTCCTTCAATGGGGGAAAGGATAACAGAGATCACGTATAATCTCTGTAAAATTGAGGTGAGACAAAGTAAATGATTAATGTTGGTCAAATAAACAGTTTAGAAGTCGTAAAAATTGCCGATTTCGGCGTGTTTTTAGATGCAAGTGATTTTGGTACGACGTTACTACCGAATCGATTTGTACCCGAAGGTGTTGAGTTAGGGCAACAAATTGATGTGTTTTTGTATTTTGATTCAGATAATCAGCTAGCTGCGACAACCGAGACTCCCATTGCTAAAGTGGGCGAATGGGGTTTAATGAAAGTCGAAGGTGTGAACAGTACTGGTGTTTTTGTTGATTGGGGAGTCAAGGATAAAGACCTATTGGTTCCTTACAGTGAACAACGAGCGCGCTTTACTGAAGGGCAGACCATTCTGGTTTATGTTTATACCGATAAGGCTTCTGGTCGTATTGTAGGGACAACAAAGTTCAATAAAGTATTGGATAAGACTCCGGCTAATTACACGAAGAACCAACAAGTGGATCTGCTTATCGCTGAGCGTTCAGATTTAGGCTATAAAGCGATCATCAATGGTCAACATTGGGGGATGATTTTCCCATCGGATGTGTTTGGCAAACTATTTATCGGCAAATCGTTGAAGGGGTACATTAAGAACGTTCGCGAAGATGGAAAAATTGACCTTGCTTTGCAAAAAGTTGGTGTCGAAAAAATGGATGAAATGAGCGCGAAAATCCTTGAACTTCTGGAGAAAAAAGGTGGATTCTTACCGTTAAGTGATAAGTCAACGCCTGACGCTATTTTTGCTACCTTCCGTACTAGTAAAGGCACGTTTAAGAAAAGCATTGGTGGTCTCTATAAGCAGGGCAAAATTACCATCGAACCTGACGGTATTCGTTTAGTTTAATTATTGTTGGAAGAAAAAAAAGGCCCAAAACTCAACCGTCTTTGGGCCCAGGGGAATGGCTCTTACAGAGCCTACGCTAATCACTAAAGAGTCGTGTCGTGCTTTCCTTATAAGTGTAGTCGGTATGCACGCGTTAGCGATGATTTTTTAGAATTTCATTCTATAGTTTATCCGTTTAGAATAGGTTTTTGTCTTTAACTAGCTCTCTTGGCAGGCCATTTTTAACGCGGTTACCGACCCATTTCCCTAACCCAATTACATCATTCCCGAGCTTTACGATGACTTCACCTTGGCTCGATGGTTGTTCTGGTCTGACATCTCTGCCCATGTACCAATCTCTTGCTTCATCAACCGAAAGTATGACGCAATTGGTTTCATTGCCAGTAGCTAGCGCTGTCGCGACTTGGTGTTGCCAGCGATAACCTTTCTTATGCGCTTCAGCAATTTTTATCCCCATTCGAGAAAAACGTAGTTCACCCAACATCGGCTCTAATGCATTGGGAAATAACCATACATCGTTATCGCGCAACCATACGCTGGCGTCGCTAGGCAGCACAATATCCAGTGATTTTTTAAGCTGTAGTGCAATATCTTGCTGTACTTTGGTGCTGGCTTTTTCAAATGGGAATTTACCCAAACGCTTTTTAACTTCAGGGCTCGGTACGGAACTTAATTTACGGATTTTCGCGACAAAGAAACCTTCACAATCGTAAACTTGCGGGAAGATATGCAAAAAGCCATCTTCAGTTAATGAAGCACTGGCATTCTCAAATAAATCACCTAGAGAAACAAATTCTAACGCTTCACCGAAGGTGGCCTTTAGATGGTGACAAACTTGTTGGTTTTCTTCTGTACTTAATGTGCAGGTAGAGTAAACCATTACGCCACCAGGTTTGAGAGCATGAAAAGCACTTTCGATTAAGTCTTTCTGTGTTTCAGCAATGGAAAGTACCGACGCTTTACTCCAGTTTTTCATTGCATCTGGATCTTTACGGATCGTGCCTTCACCAGAACAAGGCGCATCAATAAGTACTGCGTCAAATTGTTCTGGTAACCACCCTCCAAACACTCGACCATCAAAATTGCTAAGTGCACTATTGCGCACGCCACAACGCTCTATGTTGGCGTGCAGTACTTTGACGCGACTGGCTGAAAATTCATTGGCGACTAAAACACCTAAATTACCCATTTGAGCGGCTATTTGTGTGGTTTTAGAGCCGGGCGCTGCCGCCATATCTAATACAGAGTTAAAGGGGGCGCTTTCATCCATAAATAGAGCTGAAACTGGCATCATGGAGCTGGCTTCTTGAATATAAAAAAGCCCCGCCATGTGTTCAGCTGTGTTGCCGAGAGGAACTTGCGACTCATCAGCTTCAATCCAAAACCCCGTATCACACCAAGGCACTGGAGACAATTGCCATCCTTTTTCTGCTGCTCGCTGGCAAAAGTGTTCGGTAGAGATCTTGAGTGTATTGACTCGAATACTTTTACGAAGAGGGCGCTGACAAGCTGCAATAAAATCACTCATAGTGAGTTCATCGGGTAATATTGCTTCAATTGTCGTAAGAAATGCTTCTGGCAGTGTTATGTTGGCGTGCAAGGTTCTGTCTCATCTGGAAGTTTGGCTGCGAATTATATAAGAATCGAGATGAGATAAGAACCGTAAAAAATGCAGCTCGGAGGCTGCATTTTTTAAAGAGGCGGATTAAGGTTTGGGAATCGCTGTTCTCCACTGAGTCCACTCTGGTGTTGCCGCAGGGTACAAGTAAAACGCTTGCCCTTGTTTTGCGATAGGTTGTAACTGCTTTTGTTCGGGAGTCGCAAAGGTAATCCCTCCACGCACAATACTGTCTATGGTTCCAGCCTTTATGTTGGCGCCTGATAACCCGATAGAGACATCAACCCCAGAAACATTCCAAAACACACTGTTATTACGTACTAAATAAGCGAACTGTTTTTGAATTTCTACCGTGAAAATAACTCGGTCAGCGAAGTCGCCTAATTTTACATGGGTGACGACGCCCACTTCCATTTCTCGGTAAAGGACTGGTGTTCCTTCAGTCACTGAGCCTCGTCTTTCACTTTGCAGTGTAAACTCAACACCTGTTTCTTGCTTCGGCTGCTTTTCTAACTTGAATTGATAATTCGGCTTGCCAGTGCCTGGCCGTACTTCAATACTACTGGTGATTAAGTTTTGTAAGTTTTCGATACCATCTAGACCGATTTTAGTTTTAGCAACCCAGAAATGCGTGTCAACTCTTGCAACATCAGTGGCGTAATTAGGATCAATACGGGCTTTAAGAGTTATGATGCCGGTCTGAAAGTCGGGAGTTACAGATGTGACTTCACCGACAACAATATTATTGTATTTAATCGATGTCCCCTCTGTGATACCAAGAGAACTATCAGCAATCAAGGTCACTTCTTGTCCATATTTTCTCGCTTGCTCATAGCTGTCATATAATTTCCACAAGCTATTATTTTTATTATCGATACCTTGCAAGGAATCAAACGCAATACCACCTTGTAGCAATGTTTTGAGTGGTGCTGCTTTAACACTAACGCCGGCCAGTGATGCCTCGACTTCAACACCAGAACGATTCCAAAATACAGTTTGGTTCGTAATCAGGTGACGGTATTGATTCTCAATTTTCACCTCGATTTTTACACCGTCTTTCGTAAGCTTAAATCCAGAGACGCTACCGACTTGCAAATTACGGTACAGAAGAGGGCTACCTTGGCTGATTGGTGGTAATTCATCAGCTAAAAGAGTCAGCATTTGCGAACCGCTTTGGTTGTATTTTGCAAGTTCCGCCAAAGACTGACTCGGGTATAAATGATATTCGGGATAAACTTTCTCGCTCCCTTCACTGACAAAACTAATTGAACCGGTTAATAATTGTTTGGCTGGAGGGATTGATACATTGAGTCCTGACTCCGTGAGCTCTGCGGTTGCCGACCCTGTAATATAAAAGCGACTTTGAGAGCGAATCAGGGATGAGTACTGCTCATCAATTAAGGTGTTTAAGGCTACGTGGTCTTGCTCTAACACGACACCAATAACTGAACCGACAGCAATGCCTCGATATAGAATTTGAGTGCCAACATCTAACCCATATGAGCTGTCTGCAATAAGTTTAATCGCAATGGATTTAGCTTGTGACTGGTTGAACTCAAATTGTCGGATAGCGGTGAAGCTCCTTGCCTTGCTGCCTTCTCCTGGAACCAGAGTCAAATAATTACCTTTGATTAAGTTACCAATGTTTTCAACGCCCGAGAGTGAAACTTTTGCCTCTTCTAACACAAAGCGACTACCAGAATTTAGCATGTCACTGAAGGCAGGTTGAATGGCAGCAGAGGCAACGACTTGTTTTCGTCCTTGGCTTAATTGTAAGTCTGTCACTTGGCCAACTTCAATTCCGCGATACATGATAGGAGCTCCAGTTGAACCAATATTATGTTGATCGGGTAGGGTTATCTTGACGGGGATACCACGACCTGCTGTTTTTAAATCTCTATAGAGTCTAAACTGGGTATTCTGTTTGACGGGTTCTCCACCATCAGGGGAATCGACCGCGATGGACCCGCCAATAAGAGCGCTGAGGCTTTCTAATCGAACATCAACTCCCTCAAAACCAATACTGGCACCAATGCCACTGACATTCCAAAAACGGCTTTCATTCGTAATGATGTGTCGATATTCATCATCGACAGAGGCTTGGATGATGACTGATTTTGCGTCTTTATCGAGTTGATAGTTAAAGACTTCGCCTATAGGTATTTTCTTATAGACAATTTGAGAGCCAATAGAAAGCCCCCCTAAATCACGTGCTTTCAAAGAAATAATCAACCCTTGATCGGGTTGTAAATCTGAAGGGGCATTATCTAAAGCGCGAAAGATATTATTGTGATCCGTCGAGGTACCTTCATTGCCCGGTTGAATCGCAATATAGTTACCTGACACTAGCGCATCCAACCCAGAAATACCTGAAAGGCTAGCGGTTGGTTTGACTAACCAGAAACGCGTTTGATCATTGAGCAGTTGGGTTGCTTCTGGATAAATATCTGCATCCACGTAAATGCTTTCTAACCCTTCAGATAAGTTGATATCACGTACCATACCGACTTCTAAGCCCTGGTAGCGAATGGTTGTTCTACCAGCAACTAAACCTTGAGCATCCGAAAAATAAATTTGAATTCTTTCTCCTGCATCGTGAATTGCTTTTGTAACCAACCATCCGGCAAGCAACATGGTTAGTATCGGTAAAATCCATAGAGGAGAAATACCTTTATTTCTTTTCACATCAGGGGTGTAAGAATTCTGGGTTGAAGCTGATTTACTCATTTGAAAGCTCATTTTTTTCTGATGTATCTGGGTAGTTATCCCAGATGAGTCGAGGGTCCATGCTTTCAGCCGCTAACATGGTCAATACGACGACCATGCCAAAGGCGACAGCACCATAACCCGGTGTAAAATCGAGAATTTGCCCTCGATCGACTAATGTCAGCATAATTGAAATTACGAACAGATCCATAACAGACCATTTACCTATCCATTTAATAGCAAAGAAAATCGTCATGCGCTGTCGATGGTACACTTGCCGTTTGAATTTGATTGCAAGAAGCAAATAGGTCAGGCCAAAAATTTTGATAATAGGTACGACAATACTTGCGACAAAAATAATGATGGCGATTCCGACCATGTCGCTATTAATTAATGATGCAACACCAGAAAAAATGGTGTCTTCCAATCGTTGTCCATTGGTGATCAAGATTGATATTGGGATAAGGTTTGCAGGGAAAATAGCAATGCTTGCAGCGATTAAATAGGCCCAGGTACGCTGTATTGAATTAGGCTTGCGGTGATAGAGCTTTTGCTCGCAGCGGACACAATGGTGGCTTTCGGGTTGCGATAAATGACAATGATGGCAGTGGACATCTTTATGTTCAAATGTGTATTGATTTTCTGGTTTCCATGCTTCCCAATAACGTCTCACGCTGACGCGAGTAGCAAGTAGAACCGTAGCCAATTGTAGTAACACCAGACCATACAGCCCAACGCCAATATGAATATCTGAATAATCTTGAAGTTTAAAGCAAGAAACCGCTACGCTGACCAAAAAAACATCGATCATCACCCAAGGTTTTAGTTTGTGAATGATAATAAGCGAATAGTTGAGTACAGAAAACCAGCGAAAGCGCAGTGCCATATGCGCTGTGACCACTGAAGAACACACTAAAAATGGGGCAATCGAACTGCAAAACAAAACCAGTAATGCAATCAGAGAAAAGCCTTCATCCATCAAAGCCAATACCCCTGAGGGTAGGGTGGCGGGAATCATTACGCCAACCAAACGAATACTAATAAAATCGAAAAAATGCGAAGGAATGAACAGTAATAAGCAGGTTACCGCTATCGCAAGGTCACCAGATAAAGATGGTTTACCCCCGCGGTACAGTTGAGTACCGCAGCGAGGACAATAAGCACTTTTACCTTGTGCGACTTCAACTATATCAACCGCCAGTTCGCAGCCTTGGCAGAGTCTGATAGCATTTGACGCACTAGGATGCTGTTCAAGAACTTTCACAGGCAAACAAGAGCCTCATTCTTAGTGACGTTGTCACTGAGTGGCGTGTGACTGTATATTTCCATATAACGTTTGATATAAACCATCTTGTGTTACTAATTCCCGATGCGTACCAGTCTGGCTTACTTGGCCATCTTCAAGCACGTAAATGATGTCTGCCTGTTTCACGGCTGAAAGGCGATGCGCAACAATTAATGTGGTTCGGCCACTCAAAAAATCGTTTAAAGCATCATGCAGCGCTGCTTCAGTGGCTGTGTCTAAGGCTGAAGTGGCTTCATCCAAAATAACGAACATAGGATCACTAAGCACCATACGAGCAATCGCTAAACGTTGACGCTGTCCACCTGATAGCCGAATGCCGTTTCGCCCAATTAAAGTATCCAGTCCGTCACTCAAATTAGCAATAACATCTTGCATTTGGGCAATTTGTAGCGCCTGCCAAAGTTGGGTTTCATCGTAATGCTCACCCAAAGTCAAATTATGCCTCAAAGTATCGTTAAATAGTATAGGTTGCTGTAATACAACGGCTATATTATCTCTAATAATATCAAAACTGATCTCTTCGGTTGTGGCGCCATTAAAACGAATTTCTCCAGATTTGGGTTGATACATACCAATCAACAGCTGAATCAGTGTTGATTTACCACCACCACTAGCGCCGACTAAGGCGACTTTTTTACCGCGAGGAATACTCAGTGACAGATCTGTTAGCACATTTTGGTCATTATCGTAGGCAAAATTTATGTGTGATATTTCTACATCAACCTGCTTTTGCTGCGTAAATGGGTTGATTTTACTTATCGGTCTTGGCTCTTCATCAAGCGATAGTAGAGCGTTGATGCGAATAAAGGCGGCTTTGGCACTGTACCAAGAAAATTGAATGCCTAGCAGCTCTTGAACCGGACCTAGCATAAACCACAAATAGCCAAATACAGCAAAAATTTGACCAATGGTTAAATCACTAAACAGAACCATCAACATTGCTACGGCTCTGAAAAGCTCAAAACCGAGTAGGAAGAGAAGAAAAGAAACGCGCCCAGCTGCTTCAGATTGCCAAGCATACTTATCAGCATCGATTCGCACTTGGTTCGCTTGCATTTTTAATTGATTTAGAAATACACGTTCTTTATTAGCAGCACGAAGTTGGTAAATACCGTCTAAAGTTTCTACCAGCCGATTTTGAAAACGCTCATAAGATTGGTTTTCGCGTTTCTTGAGGTGCTTTACTTTACTGCCCAGTTTACGTGAAAAGTAAATGACAATTGGATTCACTAATAAAATGAACAACCCAAGTCGCCATTCAAGCCATAGCAGCACGGCTGCAGTACCAATAACAGTAAAGAGGCTAATGATAAATTTGCTCAGCGTACTACCAATGAACTGATCGATAGTTTCGATGTCTGTAATCAAGTGAGCATTGATACCGCCACTACCTCTTGTCTCGTATTGTTGAATACTAATTCGACCTAATTTATCGATCATTTTAGCGCGCATATGATAGGTGATGGTCTTAGAAACAAGAGTGAATTGGCGGCTTTGAAGAATATTCAGAGCCTGGCTTACGCTGCGCATCAACACGACCAGCAATAAGGTTAACCCAATATAGCCTGTTGGGGTTTGCCATGCTGTCGGTAAGACGGCATTCATCATTGCCAAACCGGATGCGGGTTTATTGAGAAGTACTTCATCGACCATCAATGGCATAAGCAAGGGGATAGGGACACTGATTAAAGTGGCAGCTATTGCAATGGCGTTGGCAAACAGCAAAGTTGCTCGATGTTTTTTTACTTGTTTTATCAACCAAGAACGGCTAATAGTGTCACTTGAATTAATCATTGTAATGAGAATGCATCCTATTTATATTGTGGCGAAATTGTACGTCGTTCAAAAACGGATGTCTTTAGTTTTCAATTGGAAGTTTAGCTAATATGAACATAGAACATTACCAGCGCTTAACCAAACAAGCCTTAGCGCTATTGGAATCTGAAACGGATCTAATTGCGAACCTTTCGAATTTAAGTGCGTTACTTAATATGGAATTAGAGGATCTCAATTGGGTTGGCTTTTATTTGATCAAAGATGGTGAACTAGTGCTTGGCCCATTTCAAGGTCAACCTGCCTGTGTTCGCATTCCGTTAGGGCGAGGCGTGTGTGGTACGGCAGCCGCTAGCAATACTGTTCAACGTATTTACGATGTCCACGCATTTGAAGGGCATATCGCTTGTGATGCGGCGAGTAATTCTGAGCTTGTTATTCCATTTTCAATCAATGGTAATGTAGCAGGGGTATTAGATATTGATAGCCCAAGTATTGGCCGTTTTTCGGAAATTGATGAAAAAGGACTAACAGAATTGATGGTTGAGATAGAAAAGCTGTTCAATTCACACGCTAACAAGGCATAAATTGGTCATTGCCTGTGGTTTTTCGCATTTAGGTCACTATAATACCGAACATATTTATATTAATGCCTCGCGGAAAAGCCGCATAAACCAGGAATCCTCATGGAAAACACTGAAAAGTTAAAAAACAGCAAAGAAGTGATTGCGTACATTGCTGAATGTTTCCCAAAGTGCTTTACTTTAGAAGGTGAAGCCAAACCTCTAAAAATTGGTATTTTTCAAGATCTTGCTGAACGTCTAAGCGAAGATGAAAAAGTGAGCAAAACTCAGCTACGTGCTGCGTTAAGACAGTACACGTCATCTTGGCGTTACCTACATGGTGTTAAAGCGGGTGCGACTCGCGTTGACCTTGATGGTAACCCATGTGGTGAGTTAGAAGAAGAACATGTAGAGCATGCACAAGCTGCCTTGGCAGAGAGCAAAGCTCGTGTGCAAGCGCGTCGTAAAGAACAAGCACAGAAAGCACGTGAAGAAGCGAAAGCGAAGCAGCCAAAAGCGAAGAAGCCTCAAGCTCGTCGTCCTCAAGCTAAAGCTCAGAAAGTTGAAAAACCTGTAGAGACACGCGCTTTAAATGCCGATGAAATGATCACTGGTAAGCAAGTGAACGTAAACATGGGTAAAGGAAACATGGCTGCGACCATTGTTGAAATTAATAAGGAAGATGTGCGCGTTCAACTTGTTAACGGCCTACAAATGGTTGTAAAAGTGGAGCACTTGCGCGCTTAAAGGAGAAATTCCTACGCATGAAATGCCGTTCAAAATTAACGTTGATTGCTGCTAGCCTATGGCTAGCAGTTTCATCAGCTCAGGCTTTAGAAGCCAAGTTGAGTCAAGAGGATCTTCCTCTTCTCACTCCTGAAGTTCAACATGAAACGGCGAGTAAACGTGTTACTTCCCGTTTCACCCGTTCTCATTACAAGCACTTCAATCTTGATGACAGCTTTTCTCAAGCAATATTCAATCGTTATCTAGAACTGCTTGATTATAATCGTAATATCTTTACTCAAACTGATATCGATTCTTTCAAAGCATGGTCAACTCAACTTGATGATCAACTTAAAGCGGGTAACAACCAAATTGCATTTGATGTGTACAATTTATCAATGCATAAACGTTTTGAACGCTTTCAATATGCTCTTTCTCTTTTAGATCAAGAAATTACTTTTGATACTGATGAATCAATGGAGCTTGATCGCTCAAAGGCTTCGTGGCCGAAAGATAAAGCAGAGCTGGATGAACTGTGGCGTAAACGCGTTAAATACGATGCGTTAAACCTTAAGTTAACGGGTAAAGAGTGGCCAGAGATTAAGGAAACGCTAGGTAAACGTTACAACAATGCCATTAAACGTTTGTCTCAGACTCATAGTGAAGATGTTTTCCAGCTTTACATGAATGCCTTTGCTAGAGAAGTGGATCCGCACACCAGCTATTTGTCTCCGCGCAATGCTGAACAGTTCCAATCAGAAATGAACCTCTCATTGGAAGGTATTGGTGCGGTATTGCAGATGACAGATGACTACACGGTTATTCGTTCGCTGGTGGTTGGTGGTCCTGCATCGACTAGCAAGCAGTTAGCTGAAGGTGACCGGATTATTGGTGTTGGCCAAGATGGTAAAGATATCGTTGACGTTATTGGTTGGCGATTAGACGACGTTGTACAACTGATAAAAGGCCCGAAAGGAACCAAGGTTCAGTTGCAAATTTTGCCGGAAGGTAAAGATGCCAAAAGTCACGTTGTAACTATTGTGCGCGATAAAATTCGCTTAGAAGACCGAGCGGTTAAGTCTGAAATCATTGAAAAAAATGGCAAGAAAATCGGTGTGTTAGAAGTACCGAGTTTCTACGTCGGTTTATCAAAAGATACAGACAAACTTATTGCGGAGCTTAAACAAAAAAATGTTGATGGCATCATCGTCGATTTACGAAACAATGGTGGTGGAGCTCTCACTGAAGCTACAGCGCTTTCTGGTCTGTTTATCGAAAGTGGTCCTGTCGTTCAAGTTCGTGATAGTTATGGTCGTGTCAACGTCAACAGCGATACCGATGGCAAAATCAGTTATCAAGGTCCAATGACGGTACTGATTAATCGCTACAGTGCTTCTGCATCTGAAATTTTTGCAGCGGCAATGCAAGACTATGGTCGAGCGATTATCTTAGGAGAGAACTCCTTCGGCAAGGGTACGGTTCAACAGCATCGTTCGCTTAATCATATTTATGATTTATTTGATAAAGAGTTAGGCTACGTTCAATACACGATTCAGAAGTTTTACCGAATTGATGGTGGTAGTACGCAAAATAAAGGGGTTGTGCCTGATATAGCGTTCCCAACCGCGATTGAAGCGAGTGACACGGGGGAAAGTGTTGAGCCAAACGCTCTACCTTGGGATCATATTGATAAAGCGAAATATGATAAGTTACAGGGTAATGAAAGCCTAATTGTTAGCTTGTCGACTAAACATCAAGCTCGTATCGCAACAGACAGAGAGTTTGGTTTTATTCGCGAGGATATTGCTAAGTACAAAGCAGAGAAAGATGACAATACCATCTCTCTTAATGAGCAAGTACGTAAGCAAGAAAGCGATAAAGCCGATCAGTTACGTTTGACTCGTATCAACTTGCGACAAACCGAGAGTGGTGATAAACCATTCAAGACATTGCAGGACATACCAAAAGATTACGAAGCCCCAGATGTTTATTTAGATGAAGCCGTTGCAATTACGGTCGATATGCTAAATTAATTGAGCTATCCAATCTAAAGCGAGCCCTACGGCTCGCTTTTTTGATCTTATTTAGACCAAATAAATAACGTGATATAGATCAAATACCGTCGCGCCATCGTAAAACTGGTCCTAAGCTTAATGAAAAGTGAGGGACGTGCTATGAAATGGATTACTCTAATTGTTGCCTGTATTACCGTTTTAATTACGCACAGTGTTTACAGCAGTGAAAGTACTAAACATACTGATTTAACCCAGTTTGACCTTCCATTTTTGCTTGGTGATTGGTATCTACTCAATGCTAACCCTGACTCATCTTCTGAAAATTTTCTAGCTATTAAATTGACCTTGAAATCGAATTACCGTTTTACAATTAATATCCAGAAGAAAGATTTAAGTGTTGATCAGTGGCAAGGTGATTTTGATGCTAATAGCAACACATTGATACTTGGAGTGACATCATCTCAGCCACAAGTTTACGAGTATGAAAGCAATCATAATTTACTTAATCTAAACGGCGTGACTTTTACTAAGGTTTTACCGAACGCCTTAGCAGGCGTTTGGTTAAGTGAACAAATATCAGGTGAAGATTTATCCTCTAGTAATATCAGCCAGTTAGACTTGGTATTACAACCTGATTTTGTCTTTATGTTACGAGTAAGTGGCATTAATGGCAACGAGTCAGTTCATAAAGGTGTTTATTATACAGAAGGTGATCACCTAGTCCTGCTCTATAAAGATGGAGAGCATGATACACGCTACACTTTAGCCCGTGATACCTTGACGTTAGAGGTTGAAGGCGGGTCTATGTTTGCAGTCTTAACACGTGTTCGTTAGCTAAATTGGATCCACTGTTTTGGCTCTTATAGGTAGTCATTTCTGTTTTATATGTTTAAATTGTCAGCAATTTAATGGGGTATTTGTATAAAATACCTCGTTTTTTGATATGAGGGGTTGTTATTAATGATAACAAGCCTTAGATATAGGCAGTCACATTTCATTTCGTCAAAAAGGATTCCGACATGGCTCATACTCCGCAAGCCAAGTACCGCAAAGATTATCAAGCGCTGTCACACAGCATCACAGAACTTGAACTTACCTTCGATCTCTTTGATAGCAGTACATTGGTGACAGCTGTCTCTCAAGTTCAGCAAAAGAACGAAAGCAACCAGCTACTACTTGATGGTGAAGGCCTTGAACTAAAGTCATTGAAAGTCAATGGAGTAGAGTGGCACGATTTTCAATTGCTGGAAACTGGTTTGTCGATCTCTTCACTACCTCAACAATTTGAATTAGAAATCATCACTCAAATTAACCCTGAAGCTAACACAGCATTAGAAGGTTTATACAAATCGGGTGGTGCGTTCTGTACCCAATGTGAAGCGGAAGGTTTTCGTCGTATTACCTATTACCTCGACCGTCCGGACGTATTGGCGAAATACACCACCACCGTAATTGCAGACAAATTACAATATCCATATTTATTAAGTAATGGTAACCGTATTGACCAAGGCGATTTGTCGGAAGGGCGTCACTGGGTTAAATGGCAGGACCCACATCCGAAGCCTGCCTATTTATTTGCCCTTGTTGCTGGCGATTTTGACGTATTGCGTGATCAATATAAAACCAAGTCAGGTCGTGATGTCGCCCTCGAGATCTTTGTAGATAAAGGTAATTTAGATCGTGCTGGACATGCGATGACTTCTTTGATTAATTCAATGAAGTGGGATGAAGAGCGCTTTGACCTTGAATACGATTTAGACATTTACATGATCGTTGCAGTTGATTTCTTCAATATGGGGGCAATGGAAAACAAAGGCTTAAATGTTTTTAATTCCAAATTTGTACTGGCAAACGAGAAAACGGCAACCGATACCGATTACTTAGGTATTGAAGCCGTGATTGGTCACGAGTATTTCCATAACTGGACTGGAAACCGAGTCACTTGTCGTGATTGGTTCCAGTTGAGTTTAAAAGAAGGACTGACCGTTTTTCGTGATCAAGAGTTTTCATCCGATCTTGGTTCCCGTGCAGTGAACCGAATCAGCAATGTGCGTACCATTCGTGGGCCACAATTTGCTGAAGATGCCAGCCCTATGTCACACCCAATTCGCCCTGATAAAGTGATAGAAATGAATAACTTCTATACTTTGACGGTTTACGAGAAGGGCAGTGAAGTTATTCGAATGATGCACACCTTATTAGGTGAAGCTGCATTCCAAAAAGGGATGAAGCTCTATTTTAAACGTCACGATGGCACGGCGGCAACTTGTGAAGATTTTGTTTCCGCGATGGAAGATGCATCAGGTGTTGATCTTGCGCAGTTCCGTTTGTGGTATAGCCAGTCGGGAACACCGACTGTTTCAGTTAACAGTGAATACAATGCACAACAGCAAACTTATTCGTTAACCATTGAGCAAGTGACTGAAGAAACTCATGAACAAAAAGAAAAAGCGCCACTGCATATTCCGTTTGATATAGAGTTGTATGCTAAAAATGGCGATGTGATTCCGTTACAGTGTAATGGAAAACCTATTGCCAATGTGCTAAATGTGAAGGATGCGAAGCAAACCTTCGTATTCGAGAATGTTACGGAAAAACCAGTACCTTCTTTGCTGCGTGAATTTTCTGCGCCAGTTAAACTTGAATACGAATACAGCGATGATGAACTCACATTCCTTATGGTGAATGCACGTAATGAATTCGCCCGCTGGGATGCAGGACAAATGCTACTGGCGAAATATATCCGTAGTAATGTACTTGGGGTTCAAGCCGGTAAAGATGTTGACCTAGCTGAATCGGTAATTGATGCATTTCGTGGTGTTTTGCTTAGTGATTCACTTGAACCAGCGTTCATTGCTGAAATGCTATCTCTACCAAGTCATAACGAAGTGTCTGGGTGGTATAAGCGTGTTGATGTTGATGCCATTGCCATGGTACTTAAAGCAATAAAAGTCCAGTTGTCGAATGCTCTCGAAGATGAGCTTACTGCGGTATACAACAGCTTAAAACAAGCACACTATTCCATTGATCACCAATCGATTGGTAAAAGAGCATTGCGCAATACTTGCTTGGCATATCTAGCTTACACCACTAAAGGTAATGATTTGGTGGTAACGCAATACAATACGGCTAATAACATGACCGATACCATGGCGGCCATGAGTGTGGCGAACAGTGCGCAACTTGCTTGTCGTGAATCGCTAATGGCTGACTACAGCGATAAGTGGAAACACGACGGTTTAGTCATGGATAAATGGTTTATCCTGCAAGGCACGAACCCTGCACAAAACGTGCTAGATGTAATTAAACAAACCATGAATCATGAAGCGTTCAGTCTAAAAAATCCTAATCGTATTCGTAGCTTAGTCGGCTCATTCCTGAATGCGAACCCCGTTAACTTCCATGCTAAATCTGGAGAGGGTTATCGATTTGCAGGTGAAATTCTACGTGAATTAAACAACAGTAACCCACAAGTTGCTTCGCGCCTTATCGACCCATTACTGAAATTTAGATTGTACGATGAAGAGCGTCAAGCGCTGATCAAAGCAGAGCTTGAAATGCTGAAATCGATGGATGATTTAGCTCGGGATCTATTTGAAAAAGTGACAAAAGCACTTGAATCTTAACTAGTATGAGGCGGCAGTAATGTGTCGCCTCACTTTTCATTGAACGCTATGAATCAATATTACTTCTCGTTAAACATTTCCTACCAAGCGTACTTAGCGCACTATTCTGGTGTTGCTAGTAGTGTGCAAGTGATCACCGATCAAGGTTTACGTCTACAACTGCCTGCAGCTAAATTTCGTCCATTTATTAGTCAAATTGGAGTAAAAGGTCGATTTAGATTGATAACTGACCAAAATAATAAGTTTGTAAAGTTAGAAATGCTGTGACCGACTGATTTCCTAGATATTTAAATAGGAATCTCAATCACATTCTCAAACATTTCACCTCAGACCACCCTCAAAATCATTAACTATTTATCAATAAAACTTTTACAATATAGCCATGCACTGCACAGTGTAAGCGCTATGCTTACATCATCCCTACAAAAATAATAATCTTGGAGTCTGCCATGACTGCGCGTGAAACTTTAGTGCCAGTTTTACTTGAAAAGGTGTATCAACTGATTCAAGACAAACTCGACCTTGCTCATCAACCCTTAGTGACTCAACTTGCTCAACATTTGTTTAGTAATATTTCCAATGACGATCTCACTGAACGTAATGAATCGGATCTTTATGGTGCGGTGGTTAGCCTTTGGCATCATATCAACGAAAAAAATCCAGAAGAACGTTCGGTACGTGTCTTCAACCCAACAGTAAGCCGCCAAGGTTGGCAATCAACTCATACAATTGTTGAGATTGTTATTCCAGATAGTCCATTCCTTGTGGACTCAGTCAAAATGGCATTAAGCCGTTTAGATCTTTCATCGCATTTAATGCTTAATGGTCCCACTCAAATTGCCCGTTCAGAAAATGGTGATATTACATCGATTAACCAAGGTGAAGGGGCATTGCAGTCACTTTTCCATATTGAGGTTGATCGCCTGAGCAGTAAAGACACAATGACAGTGTTGAAAAATGAGTTATTAAGTATCTTAAGTGATACCAGTTTAGTGGTGCAAGATTGGCGACCAATGGTTGAAAAGCTAGATCAAGTCATTGCTCAGCTCGAAACCCAAAAAGAATTTATCCCAGTGGAAAGCGATCGTTATGAAGAGACGATAAAGTTTTTGCGTTGGCTTGGTAACCATAACTTTACCTTTATGGGCTACAAAGAGTTTGATTTGGTTTCCATTGAAGGGGACACCGAATTAAGACCTACACCCGACCAAGGCTTGGGATTATTTGCGGATGCTAAGCGAGTTCGCAGTGTTAAATTATCTGATTTTCCGGATTCAGCGCGCCTTGAGGCAAAAAAGCCATTTTTGCTTATTGTGACAAAAGGCAACACTCAGTCTCGTATTCATCGCCCAGCTTATACCGATTACATTGGCATTAAGAAGTTTGATAAATCGGGAAAAGTGATTGGTGAACATCGCTTTAGTGGTTTGTATACTTCTGCGGTGTATAACCAGAGTGTAGAAACGATCCCGCTTATTCGTGAAAAAGTTGAACGTATTTTAAAATCCAGCCGTTATCGTGAAGGTTCTTACTCATACAAAGCACTGCAAAATATTCTAGAAAACTACCCACGTGATGAACTACTACAAGCGCGTGAAGAAGAGATGCTTGAAGTTGGAATGGGTGTTGTACAAATGCAAGATCGGGATCTGCTGCGCTTATTTGTGCGAAAAGACCCGTTTGGACGTTTCTTCAGCTGTATGGTGTATGTTACCAAAGAGCGTTACAACACAGAACTTCGTCGTCAAACTCAAAGAATTTTCCAACAATATTTTGGTTGTGAACAAGAAGTCGAATTCACTACGTATTTTTCTGAAAGCCCACTTGCGAGAACACATTACATTGTTCGTGTTGATAACAACAACATGGATGTCGATGTTAAAACAGTAGAGCAAAATTTAATGGAAGCATCATCAACTTGGGACGACCGCTTGTCTGACGCGATAGTGTCTAATTTTGGCGAAAGTAAAGGTTTGCCATTATCAAAAGACTACATGCGTGCATTCCCTCGTTCGTATAAAGAAGACATGATGCCCGGTTCCGCTGTCGATGATATTCAAAGACTCGAAGCGCTAAATGAAGAGAACAAACTGGGCATGTTGTTTTATCGACCTCAAGAAGAGGCGGTAGATTCCAAAGCGGTTCGCTTGAAACTGTATCATCGAGATCAACCGATCCATCTATCTGATGTGATGCCCATGCTTGAAAACTTGGGGTTAAGAGTGATTGGTGAGTCACCTTATGAAGTGCGAAAACTCAATGGCCAAACGTATTGGATCCTTGATTTTTCTATGCTGCATAAAAGCGAGAAAAGTGTCGATCTTCGTGAGGCACGAGATCGTTTCCAACAAGCGTTTGCGGCAATTTGGGCTGGTGAATTAGAAAGTGATGGCTTCAACCGATTAGTGCTGGGTGCATCACTTACTGGTCGTGAAGTGTCTATTCTTAGAGCTTACGCTCGTTATATGCGCCAAGTGGGTTTCCCATTCAGTCAGCAATATATTGAAGATACGCTTAGCCATTATCCTGATGTAGCAAAAGGGCTGGTGGAGCTGTTCTTAAAACGTTTTGATCCTAAATATAAAGGCGCTCAAAAAGGTCAAACCGATCTTATTAATACCATCACAGAAGAGTTAGATCGTGTTGATAGTTTGGATGATGATCGTATTATTCGTCGTTATATGGAAATGATCACGGCCACCATTCGTACTAACTATTTCCAGTTGGATGAAAATAAACAGATCAAACCTTGGTTGTCGTTAAAAATGAAACCAAGTGAAATTTCTGAAATCCCAGCACCAGTACCAGCTTTTGAAATCTTCGTTTATGCACCTGATATCGAGGGTGTACATCTACGTGGTGGTAAGGTCGCGCGTGGTGGTCTACGTTGGTCTGACCGTCAAGAAGATTTCCGTACAGAAATTTTGGGCCTAGTTAAAGCGCAGCAAGTGAAAAACACCGTTATCGTACCAGTTGGTGCAAAAGGTGGCTTTGTGTGTAAGAAACAACATATGTTTACGACACGCGATGAGATTTTTGCAGAAGGCCAGCGCTGCTATAAACGCTTCATTCGTGCATTGCTTGATGTATCAGACAACATTATTGAAGGTGAAGTTATACCGCCTAAAAATGTGGTTCGCCACGATGACGATGATCCGTATTTGGTTGTCGCAGCAGACAAAGGTACTGCAACATTCTCAGATCTTGCCAACTCAGTATCGGCTGAATATAACTTCTGGTTAGGTGATGCTTTTGCCTCTGGTGGTTCGAATGGCTACGATCATAAGGCAATGGGGATCACCGCAAAAGGTGGTTGGGAATCCGTCAAACGCCATTTCCGTGAAATGGGCATTGATTGTCAAACCACCGATTTCACTGCGATTGGTATTGGTGATATGGCCGGTGATGTGTTTGGTAATGGCATGCTGTTATCCAAACATATTCGTATGCAGGCCGCATTTAACCATTTACACATCTTCATTGACCCAACGCCTGACTCAGCGAAAAGCTGGGAAGAGCGTAATCGACTATTTAATTTACCGCGCTCTAGTTGGGAAGATTACAACCCAAAATTGATTTCAAAAGGTGGTGGTATATTTTCTCGCAAAGCGAAATCAATCACGCTAACGTCTGAAATTCAGAAAATGTTGGGCACGAAGAAAGCGACAGTAGCACCAAATGATCTGATTAAATTGATCTTAAAAATGGAAGTCGATCTTCTTTGGAACGGTGGGATCGGTACTTACGTTAAGTCATCAAAAGAAACACATAGTGATGTGGGTGATCGCGCAAATGACGCATTGCGTATTGATGGTCGAGAGCTACGAGCCAAAGTGATTGGCGAAGGTGGTAATTTAGGTATGACTCAGCTTGGCCGAATCGAATACGCTTTGGCTGGTGGTCGTGTGAATACCGACTTTGTTGATAACGTCGGTGGTGTTGATTGTTCAGACAATGAAGTCAATATTAAGATCTTCCTTAATGGCTTAGTCGCAAACGGTGATCTCACCGTTAAGCAACGCAATCAGATCTTAGAATCGATGGAAGATGAAGTCGGTGAGATTGTTCTTGATGATGCATACGACCAGTCAGAGTCTATTTCGGTGACAGAGCAGCAAGGCGTATCCTTGGTGAAAGAGCAAATTCGTTTTATCCATACCTTGGAAAAAGCTGGCCATCTTGATAGAGCATTGGAATATATTCCAGATGATGAAACGTTGCTTGAACGTGAAAAACAAGGTTTCGCTTTAACGCGTCCAGAGCTTTCTGTGCTGGTTGCCTACGGTAAAATGGTTTTGAAAGAGCAGTTAGCCTGTGAAGAAATTTCACACGATGAATTCCATGCCCAACAACTGATTCGCTATTTCCCGACAGAGTTACGTCGTAACTATTCGCAACACATGCAAAACCACCCATTGCGTGCAGAAATTATTGCCACCGCTTTGGCCAACCAAATGGTTAATGAAATGGGTTGTAATTTTGTCACTCGTCTTCAAGAAGAGACTGGGGCAAATGTGGTTGATATTGCGAACGCTTATACTGCAGCCAGAGAAATTTATGGTTTAGGGCAAGTGCTAGAACAAGTTAGACAACTGGATAATAAAGCAGAGGCGGGTGCGCAATACGAAGTTATTTTCTTAGTGCGCCGAACATTGCGTCGTTTATCTCGTTGGTTATTACGTAATCGCTCTGGTAAACAATCCGTTAAAGAGCTGGTTGCTTTGTACCAAAATGATGTACACGCTGTTGCTGCAGATTTAGACACCATGCTGGTCGCAGATGAAGTAGCCGAACATAACGCGATGGCTCAAGTATGGATCGATAAAGGGATTAATGCTGAACTTGCTAATTATGTTGCTCGTTTGTCTAGCCTTTATTCAGTACTGGATATATCCACAGTGGCTCGTGAAAAAGGTAAAACAGTCGCTAAAACTGCCAAACTTTACTTTAACTTGGGCGATCGTTTGTCGTTGCATTGGTTCTTAAAACAGATCAACGGCCAAAGTGTGGATAATAACTGGCAAGCTTTAGCTCGTGCCGCATTCCGCGAAGATTTAGATTGGCAGCAACGCCAATTAACGGCTCAGGTACTCAATTGTGCCTGCAGTTCGGATGAGTTAGATGTAATCAAAGCGCTAGACGAATGGATAGTGAGTAACGAACTGTCATTAGTTCGTTGGGAGAGCATTTTAAATGAGTTTAAAGTGGGGTCTGTGCATGAATTTGCAAAATTCTCGGTGGCATTAAGGGAATTAGTACTTTTAAATTTGAATTGTGCAGCAAATGAGTAAATAATAACGCCCCGTTTATACGGGGCTTTTTTATTTCGGAGGCACAATGCTTTACCGCTTAGCCAGGACTGGCTTTTTCCAACTTGATGCCGAAAAGGCACATGATCTTGCGATTGAAAACTTTAAACGCTTAACAGGCACTCCTCTCGATCTCTTCTATCGCCAACACTTACCTAATCGTCCAGTAGAATGTATGGGACTGACCTTTAAAAACCCAGTAGGGTTGGCAGCAGGTCTCGATAAAAATGGTGAATGTATCGAAGCATTTGGTGCGATGGGTTTTGGTTTTGTGGAAGTCGGTACGGTAACACCGCGTCCTCAACCAGGTAACGATAAACCACGCCTATTTCGTTTAGTGCAAGCGGAAGGCATTATTAACCGCATGGGCTTTAACAACTTAGGGGTTGATAACCTTGTTGAGAATGTAAAGAAAGCCAAGTACGACGGAATCATTGGTATCAATATTGGTAAAAATAAAGATACGCCGATTGAAAATGGCGCAGATGATTACCTAATTTGTATGGAGAAGGTGTACCAATACGCGGGATATATTGCTGTAAATATTTCGTCTCCCAACACTCCAGGGTTAAGATCTCTTCAGTATGGTGAAGCATTAGATGATCTGCTTGCTGTATTGAAAGCAAAACAGTCTGAACTTGCCAAGCTGCATGATAAATATGTGCCGCTAACATTGAAGATCGCACCGGATCTCAGTGATGATGAAATTAAGCAGATTTGCCAATCGTTGATCAAAAATAACATCGATGGTGTTATTGCAACTAACACCACATTAGATCGCTCGTTAGTGGAAGGAATGAAATTTGCGAACGAGGCGGGTGGGTTAAGTGGACGTCCTGTCCAATCTAGAAGTACTGAAGTGATTAAGTGCCTATACGAACAACTAGGTGACAAACTACCTATTATTGGGGTAGGTGGTATTGACTCTTGTATCGCAGCGAAAGAAAAAATGCTAGCAGGGGCTAAACTTGTTCAGGTTTATTCTGGATTTATCTACCACGGCCCAGGTTTGGTTAGAGATATTGTAAAAAATCTATAAAGCATTTGATTTACCCCGTTTATATAAAAGTGACTGGGTCATAGTAAGAGGAAATGAACTATTCATTTCCTCTTTTTTTTTCTATTTCTATTCTTAAAATTGAAGTTAATGATTAACAAAGGTAATTAAGCGTTTTGCCTAATAGTTTGATAATCCACTAAAATTAAAGAGTTGGAACGATGCTTAAACCAAGTGACAAATGGAATTGGTACTACTCGGATAGCGAAGGCTATTTGATGCTAGACCTTGGCGATGAGATGGTTTTCAAAACCAATCTTTCCCGTAATCTACTTGTAGATTGCGCCTTTGTTAATAATCATTTCTCTGTTGATGACGCATCAGCATTTCAAACCTATAGAGAACAAATTAGTTACCTTGGCTTGAGTGAGCCACGACAAGCGGAGCTGGCACTGTACTGTGTGGCTGCAAAGCGCTTCCATAAGCCAGTTCAACCGAAAAGTTGGTTCTTTGACTATCAAGGCCAAGCGGTCGTACCTTGTGAAGGTGATGTTGTTCGGCTTCTAAATAGTTTCAACCAAGGCTACTTTATAGTTTTAGAAGCAGGGGATTGCGCCAGTCTTTGCGCCCTTGTTGATTTACAACCTTTCGTACTCAATGCAGGTTCAAAACAACTTGAATTTGGCCAGGTTATTAAAGTGATGCATGACAGAATGTCTTGCGCCAACCATATTTTACTTGAAGAGCATATCGCTTTAGTCAGTTAGCACTAGCGAAGTTCTACCTATTTCCGTTCCTTTGTTTCATTTCCTATCGGCTCACTAGCCGATTTTTTTTGCCTTTCTATTACCTTTCTTACTATTAATCTCTCGCAGACACAGCCTCATAGTTAATCTCAAATGTGAGATTTGTACAAAATTAGCACATCTATTTTGCAGAAAGTGACAGTAAGCATATCGATTTAAGATATGAAATGAGGGTGATTCTTCCCATTTTTAATTCATTTGTAGCTAAATTACGCCAATAAATCTCGCCTGGTATAGTCCAGATTTGGTGTGAATAAATACTCACTTCGTGTGTAGGCCTTGATAAACGGTAGATAAGTGATTGGTGTGATTTTTGTGGCGATTTTGCTTCATAGAAGTGGAAAGTGATGAGGAGTTGAGCAGTTGAAGGTTTGAGTAGCCCAAAGAAACACTTTGTTTTACTCAATGAACAGAATGTCAGGTATAATGTTAGGTCATTTTTTACCAGTAAAAGAACAGTATGAATCAATATCTAGCGGTTACCTCAAACGGTCTTGAGAACCTATTAGTTGAAGAACTAACAAAATTAGGGATTGCTGACGCAAAACCCGTACAAGCTGGGGTGAAATTTAAAGCATCTAAAGAGCAGATTTATCGCTGTTGTTTGTGGAGCCGACTAGCATCAAGATTTGTTCTTGTTCTTTCTGAATTTAACTGTCAGAACGACATGGATCTTTACTTGTCCGCAACGGCCGTTAATTGGGTTAATCATTTCCATAGTTCGAAGAAGTTTGTGGTCGACTTTAATGGTACAAACCGTGAAATCCGCAATAGCCAATATGGTGCGATGAAAGTTAAAGATGCCATCGTTGATTGCTTTACTAATAAGAATCTCCCTAGGCCATCGATCGACAAAGATCGTGCCGATCTTCGCGTGCATGTGCGTTTACACAAAGAGAAAGCCATACTCGGTATCGATATGGTTGGTGGTGGCCTTCATCAACGCGGTTATCGTCCAGAAGCGGGTCGTGCACCGCTTCGTGAAACGCTCGCGGCAGCGATTATCTTACGCAGTGGGTGGAATGAGACTAAGCCACTTCTTGATCCTATGTGTGGTTCAGGAACTTTATTGATTGAAGCCGCTATGATGGCCGCAGGAATGGCACCTGGCGTTAAGCGTGCTAAGTGGGGCTTTGAAGCGCTAGAAGATTTCGATGCAGAGCTTTGGGCCCAAATCAAATCAGAAGCGAATGTACAAGCCAGACGTGGTGTCAAAAAAGTTGACTGTAAGTTTTTTGGCTTCGATAACGATGCTCGTGTATTACAAACCGCTAAAGACAACGCACGTCGCGCCGGTGTTGAAGATTTAATTACCTTCCAACTCGGTGATGCTGCACTAATTAAACGTCCAGCCGACTTTGAAGACGGGGTGGTTATTTGTAACCCACCTTATGGTGAGCGTTTAGGCACACATCCTGGCTTAATTGCGTTATACACGGCATTTGGTGGACAATTGAAAGCAGAATTTGGTGGTTGCCAAGCTTCTATCTTCTCAAGTTCAGATGAATTGCTTAGTTGCTTACGTATGCGCGCTGAGAAGCAGTTCAAATTGAATAACGGTGCGTTACCGTGTCACCAAAAGAACTACTCAATTTCAGCTCGTGTGGTTGATACTGTAAATGGCTCTCAACAAGAATCACTAGTGGCGCCTGATTTCTCGAATCGATTGAAGAAAAATATCGCGAAAATAGGCAAGTGGGCAAGACGTGAAGAGCTCGATTGTTACCGTATCTACGATGCGGACTTACCGGAATATAATGTGGCTATTGACGTATACCTTGATCACTTAGTGATCCAAGAATATGCCGCGCCTAAAGATATCCCAGAAGAGAAAGCGAAACGTCGATTAACGGATATTATTCGTGCTGCCATTCAAGTAACTGGCACAGAAGCCAACAAAGTCGTACTTAAAGTGCGTGAGAAGCAAAAAGGGCGCTCTCAGTACCAGAAAATGGCTCAGGTTTCAGAAACCATGCAGGTTAACGAATATGGGGTTAAGTTAATTGTTAATTTACATGACTACCTAGATACTGGGCTTTTTTTAGATCATAAATTGACTCGTCGCCGTTTAGGGCAAATGGCGAAAGGCAAAGATTTCTTAAATCTATTTGCTTATACCGGCTCTGCAACCGTGCATGCCGCTTGTGGTGGAGCTAAATCAACCATGACAGTGGATATGTCGAAAACTTATTTAGAGTGGGCTAAAGAGAATTTGAAGCTAAATGGTCAAATTGGCCGTCAGCATAGCTTTGAACAGGCAGACTGCTTGCAATGGCTAGATAACGCTAAAGAACAATTTGATCTCATTTTTATTGATCCGCCAACCTTTTCGAACTCTAAGCGCATGGAACAGACTTTTGACGTTCAACGAGATCACATCAAACTGATGGAGAACTTGAAACGTATTCTGCGCCCAGATGGCATAATTGTTTTCTCAAACAACAAACGCCACTTTAAAATGGATTTAGAAGCGCTTGCAGAACTAGGGTTGGAAGCCAAAAATATTTCAGCGCAAACACTACCTTTGGACTTTGAGCGTAATAAGCAGATTCATAACTGTTGGACTATTGCACACGCAAGCAACGAATAGGGTATAAAGTTGTTCACTCTTTACAGCACGGAAGGATGCCATCTTTGTGAGATGGCATTTGAGCTAACTCAGCAAGCCAAGATTAGTCATCAAGTCGATATTGTCGATATTGCCTTTGATGACGAGCTCTTTTCGCGTTACGGTGTCACCATTCCTGTATTGAAATATCAACAATCGGAATTGAATTGGCCCTTTGACTTACAAAAATTACTTCATTGGTTAGAAAATAATGGCATTAATCACCATCCATAATGGTCAACTTGCATTTGGTGACCACCCTTTACTTGACCATGCAGATTTCGCATTGCAAGAAAACGAACGCGTCTGTTTAGTTGGCCGAAATGGTGCCGGCAAGTCGACAATGATGAAGGTTCTTGCTGGCGACATCGTAATGGATGACGGCAAAATGCAAGTGACGCAAGATGTTGTCGTTTCCAGATTAGAGCAAGACCCACCTCGTGATGAAGCCGGAACCGTTTTTGACTACGTGGCTGGTGGTTTGGCTGAAGTGGGCGAGTCTCTTAAGATCTACCAAGATCTTCTCGATCTGATTGCGGTAGATCCAAGCGAAAGCAATATTAATAAATTATCTCGAGTGCAAGAACAGCTAGAGCATACTGGTGCATGGCGCTTTGAAGACCGAATTCAAAATGTAATGGCTGCTCTCAAATTAGACGGTCATACTAAGTTGACTGATCTTTCTGGTGGCTGGCAGCGCAAAGCCGCTTTGGCAAGAGCATTGGTTTGCGATCCTGACGTGTTATTGCTAGATGAACCAACGAACCACCTTGATGTGACAACGATTGAATGGTTAGAAGGCTTTTTGAAGGATTTTCGAGGTTCGATTATCTTTGTATCGCATGACCGTGCTTTCATCCACTCCATGTCGACGCGCATTGTTGATCTCGATCGTGGTAAATTAAGTTCTTTTCCGGGTGATTATGATCAATATTTAGTCGCCAAAGAAGAAGCGCTGCGTGTTGAAGAGATGCAAAACGCAGAATTTGATAAAAAGCTCGCCCAAGAAGAAGTCTGGATTCGTCAGGGAATCAAAGCACGTCGAACACGTAACGAAGGGCGTGTTAGAGCTCTGAAGAAGCTGAGAGAAGAACGCAGTGATCGCCGCGAAGTTCAGGGCAAGGCGAATCTACAAATCGATGACGCGGCTCGTTCAGGTAAAATCGTGTTTGAAGCTAAAGATATTAGTTACAGCATAGATGGGAAAAACATTGTTTCTAACTTCAGCTTTAACATTATGCGTGGCGACCGAATTGCGCTTATCGGCCCGAATGGTTGCGGTAAGAGTACTTTGTTAAAACTACTATTAGGCGACCTACAGGTTCAAAGTGGCAAACTACATTGTGGTACCAAGCTCGAAGTCGCTTACTTTGATCAGTATCGTGAAATCCTCGATCCAGAAAAATCGGTGATTGATAATTTGGCCGATGGTAAACAGGAAGTGATGGTTGGTGGTCGTCAACGTCATGCGTTAAGTTATCTGCAAGACTTCCTATTTGCGCCTAAGCGTGCACGAACGCCAGTGAAAGCACTATCGGGTGGTGAAAAGAACCGCTTGCTGTTAGCCCGTATTTTTCTTAAGCCGAATAATTTATTGATTCTAGATGAACCAACTAACGACTTAGATATCGAAACATTGGAACTTTTAGAAGATTTGCTTGCCAACTATCAGGGTACGTTGCTGTTAGTCAGTCATGATCGTCAATTTGTTGATAATACAGTGACAACCAGCTGGATTTTTGAAGGTAATGGTAAAATTGAAGAATTTGTTGGTGGTTACCATGATGCTCAGCAACAAAGGGCGCAGGTTCTTCAAACTCGAGTTGTTGAAAATGTGAGCAAGGTTGAGAAAGTGGTTGAGGAAACTCCCAAAACCGCATCAATTAAAACCAAGCCTAAGAAATTATCTTATAAACTGCAGCGAGAGTTAGAAGGGTTGCCAGCCAAGTTAGAGCAACTAGAAGACGAAATTTCATTGCTTCAAGAACAAGTGAACGATCCTGAGTTTTTCATGCAATCTGTAGAAAAGACACAGCCCGTTTTAGATAAGTTAACTGCAACAGAGCAGGAACTTGAAATTGCGTTTGAGCGCTGGGAAGAGCTCGAAGCGATGCAACAGGAAAGTTAATCATTAATGAGTAGTACAACATTTAAAATGAGCGCAATTGCAGTCAGCATTTTGGCTGCAACGCAAGTACAGGCAGCTTTATATCAAGTTGTAGAAGTATCACCTAACTTTACGGCCAATGAATATTATGGCCGTGCAATACAAAAAAATACGGTTTCATCGCATCCATTAGGCTGTTTTGAAACATCTTGTAGTGAATCATCTTTTCAATTTGCTGGTGATACACTAAATGGTTCAGACGGTATTTCATATCGTGATGAAGTGCCATTTAAAATGGACAATCGTTTTCTTTATCAAGATCGCGATGACTTAGAAGATTATTGTTACAGAGAACAGGGCTATTCAACCTGTGATGCATGGGCTGATAAACAGTGGCACGGTTTTGATTATAATGGCGTGGAAACTGGTGGTTTGAAGCGTGAGCGTGATGCTTGGGATAACGCGAATTACACATCGAATGCCTCTGCTTTTGTAAACACCGCCAAAAAATCGCCAACCATTAATGCTATTGTTGGTTCTAGTGATCCAATTGCAGGAACAATAAATACGATCATTACTGCCATTGATGGATCAACTCCGATAGGTATTACCAGTAGTGGCTATGCCTTGTCAGGTAGTAACTATGCCTTGGGCTATCGCCAACGTGGTTTCTATGGCCAGACAATATTAAACCCACCAACGGATACGTCTATTGTTAGCGATACTAACAATAAAATTGTTGAAAAAATGGGTCGAACATTCGCTTATGATCTATTCGATAATGGCACAAATGAATTTGTAGTCGGCAGTGCATCGGTAAGCTCTTACCTAACTGGAAATAGCGACGACGACAATAAAGATTACAACGGTGATGTTAATTATTGTGTGAATGACAGTGTTGATCCTCAAACGACTCGTCAATGCCAAAACTTTGCTTTTGCAACCCAAGCTTATATGTGGGACGCCACTAGCCCAACAGTTGGTTACCGCGTAACAGGTTGGATTGGCGATGTTACTGCCAATAGGAACGGCTATTCTGCTGAAGCCAGTGTTCGTGGTGCTGCAATCGCTGATTCTGGCAACTATGCGACCAAACCAGTAATGGCTGGTTTTAATACTTCCCGTGATAGTGATGTATTAAGAATGCAAGCAACGGTGTTTTACCCGAATGGTAAGTATGATCCGGCAAATCCAGTTCATGATATGTGGGACAGCAAAGTCATTTCAGGAACTGAATTGAAACAGGGCAGTGATCTTATCTATTCAAATTCGATGGCGACGGATATCAACAAGAATCTAATTGTTGTTGGTGAGTCTAAACGTCGTGGTGATAGACCTGAAAGCGGCGCAGCCGCTAACCGTATTTTCATTGCAGATGCGAATACTGGCAATCCTGTGGCAAACTATTTATCCGGCGGTATTTTCTTTAGCGGTGCTGGTGGTGAGGCTAATGCAATCAACAAGTATAATGAAGTTGTTGGTACCATTGATGCCGAAACCTCTCGTGAATATAACGGTAAGCAACGCCGCCATCGTGGATTTATTTATCCTTATAATGGTACTGGTAGTGAAGTTACCCGCATGGCACTTTTCAAAAACCAAGCGTGGTGGCTCGACGACTTGACCAATGATGGGAATGCTAAGGGTGCCAATAACCAGTATCGGATCTTCGAAGCCTCTGATATCAATGATGATGGTGTGATTGCCGCTACTGCCTTTAAGTGTTCTGGTGGATATGATGACACTTCTCATAACTCATATTGTTCTTCCGGCACAGAAGCTGTAGTTGCCATAAAACTGGTTCCTATTGCTGGCAATACCGCTGACGATATTGTGGTGCGTAATACTGATTTACCCGATGTTGAACGTAAAGGTGGCAGCCTTGGTTGGCTGACTCTGACATTGATTGGGTTGCTTGGGTTCCGTAGAAAATAGTCATTTTATGTAAAGAAGAGCGCAGGTTCACAAATTTGGATCTGCGCTTTTTTGTTGCTTGTGAAAGTTGAAATTTTGAGCAATTATTAATTGTGGCTTAACAAAACTGCCACGTAGATTTAATAGTTGTATGTAAGACACAAGTTACTGTATGAGGACTACACTATGATGAAGAGACAAAAGCGTGATCGCCTTGAAAGAGCACAGTCTCATGGGTACAAAGCTGGCTTAAACGGACGTTCCGTAGAGGCTTGCCCTTATCAACAAACAGACGCTCGTTCATATTGGCTAGGCGGTTGGCGTGATGCCAGAGATGACAAACAAGCTGGTCTCTACAAATAAACCCCACATACATGCAAAAGGATTTGAAGCCCCGGAAGGGGCTTTTTAGAGCCCACCTGAAGCACTATAACTAAATCCATTGGTAACAATAAAGCGACTCAAATGAGTCGCTAGACTTTAGAATTCGTTGAATTAAAAAGCAGAAGTATCTTGGAATAGACCGACTTTTAAGTCTTTTGCCACATAGATCTCTTTACCGTCAACTAGCACTCGGCCATCGGCCAAACCCATCACCAGTTTGCGGTTTACAACACGCTTCATGTTGATTTCATAGGTCACTTTCTTAGCAGTAGGTAGTATTTGACCTGTGAATTTTACTTCGCCAACACCAAGTGCTCTGCCTTTACCTTTTCCGCCAACCCAACCTAGGAAGAAGCCAACGAGTTGCCACATTGCATCTAACCCTAAACAACCAGGCATTACTGGGTCACCAGGGAAATGGCAGTCAAAGAACCAAAGATCAGGAGTGATGTCTAATTCAGCAAGAATAAGGCCTTTACCGTATTCACCTTCAGTTTCTGACATTTTAGGGATACGATCCATCATCAACATATTTGGTGCTGGTAGTTGAGGGTATCCTGGACCAAAAAGCTCACCACGGCTGGAAGCTAAAAGGTCATCACGGTTGTATGAGTCACGTTTATTCTGCATTATTAATTACTCCAATTTTTGATAGGGGGGATATTAGTGAACGCGTGTACGCTAAACAACTCCGATCAGTACTAAACAAACCAGTTTTTGATGCGTTCTACGATCCCTTGCGATAGTTCATGTCTTTCAAAGTTTTCAATACGTTGCGCGATTTTATTGATGATACTATCCTCATCATCGCCTCTAAATGGTGTTCCCATCAAAATTGGTACGGCTTCATCTACAGTTGAGACCGGCCAAATATGAAACTCCCCACGTTTAATGCTATTTACCACATCTTTATGAAGAGCAAGATGGTTCAAGTTGGTTGTCGGTAAAATAACACCTTGTTCACCAGTAAAACCCTGATACTTACAAACGTGATAAAAACCTTCAATTTTTTCATTTAGACCACCAACCGCTTGAACCCGACCAAATTGGTCGACAGCACCAGTAACAGCGATCTGTTGGTTAATTGGATGTTCAGCGAGTGCGCTGACCAATGAGCAAAGCTCGGCAAGCGAAGCGCTATCACCATCAACTTCACTGTACGACTGTTCGAATACAACAGATGCTGAGTAAGGGAGCGGGGCATCTAAATTCATCGAACTGCTCAAGAAAGCTTGCATGATCATCATGCCTTTCGCATGCAAATTACCGCCAAGCTCCGCTTTACGTTCAACATCAGCGATGTCACCATCACCAAAGTGTATGACACATGAAATGCGCGCTGGTTCACCATAGGCTAGTGGGTGGCCTGCTACATCAATGACCGTTAAACCATTTACCTGACCAACTTGTTCACCTTGTGTTTCAATGATCACTTGTCCGTCAATAATGTCGTCAAGCGCACGTTGTGGCAGATAGGATTCACGGAAGTATCGTTTATCAAGAGCAAGTTCTATATGTTCATCAGCGATTGTTTTAAAATTAGATTCTAGGGCTGCTTCTTCAAGTAGAGCGCGATGCCACATAACACATAAAGGTGCATAATGTTGGTCTTCAGTAAAACGGGCTCCCGCGGTCATTAGCGTAGTGATCGCATTTTCTGTTAATGCCGGCAAACCATAAGTTTCTGATATCCAACGTAAGTAGGCTAAATAAATAGAAATAGTTTGCTCATCAATCTTCAAATCTAACTCCAATTCGCTATAAAAGCACAAACTAGAGTGGATATCAGCATCCATATAATCGACATCACCTAATTGATTACGATCTCCGAGAATGACAAGTTTAATGTCGTAGGCTTTTGTTATAGGAGATTGAATAGGGGATTTAGGATCACAGTTTATTGGGCTGACATACTCTCCCAGAATTGCTGCTTTCAGCATTGGCCAACAAGTAGGATTCGCCAGTAATAAGTTTGCAGAGACCAGTAAAAAACCACCATCAGCTTTATCGAGCAACCCTGGAACTTCATTAATAATATGACCATCTTCGGCTTTAAATTGTCCGAAAATCGTCTTTACATCAATAGATTCAGTACAGATGACTGGAGCAGACTTTATTAGCGATTGAATTTTATTGCCTACTAAGTGGCGATAAATTGAGTTATCTGGCGCATTGATCAGCATCATGCGAGTGAAGCCTTTAAGTTGCACAAACTGCGCAATAGCACTCGTTAGTCTTGGTTGAGTTTCAAATAAATCTAAAGGGGGAAGACTAGGGTATTGGGCTAGTTGTGAATTAAATTGATCATACTGAGGTGTGACAGAACGCCAGATATTTTGAGTCATTGAAATACAATATTGATTAAAAGAATCCAGATTATATAGAAAAAGCGTAGTGTCTAACAGCATCATTATTATGATTGATCTTGTTCTCTTTTTTGCATCCAAAAATTGAACAAATTGAAAGCCTGGGTTACGCTGTCACCCTAACTTTGAATGGATTGATGACATGAAATATCAGCAGCTCGAAAACTTGGAATCTGGTTGGAAGTGGCAGTACTTAATCAAAAAATGGAAAGATGGTGATGCCATTACTCGCTATATAGACAAAAGTGAAGCCAAGGTTGCTATTGAACAATTACAACAGATTGAGCACGAGCCAACCTTAGTATTGAAATGGATAGAGCAACACATGGCTCTTGATCTTGACAACAAGCTTAAACAGGCAATCAGAGCGAAGCGAAAACGTCATTTTAATGCTGAGCAGCTTCACACAAGAAAAAAATCCATTGATCTTGATTATCGTGTCTGGGAGAAGCTTTCTTACCGCGCAAATGAGTTAGGTTGTACATTGTCTGATGCCATCGAGTATTTGCTCAGTGAAGCTTCACGTAGCGAAAAAGCAAGCAGAACTGTTACTAGCTTGAAAGAAGACTTAAGTAAATTGTTGTCTGAATAAGGAATGAATATGTTGTATGTGATTATTATTGCTGCCGTTGTCATATTTTGGTTGGTTGCTGTAGATAGACCTGTATTGAAGGTGAAATTTAAAGATGGAGCAATTATCCAGTCAAAAGGTCATTTTCCACCAAGTTTTAAGCATAATGTTTCTGAGATCGGTGATGTGACTGCATTTGATGGTGAGTTGAAGGTGTATCAACAACGTACTGGTATGAAGCTTGTTTTTTCAAAGCAAGTACCAAAGAAAATTCAACAACGTATTCGCAATGTTTTTCCTCACCAGGGATTTACTAGTAAAGAATCACGGACGAAGAAATCACATTGAGTATGTTTCAAGTTTATGAACAAGAGATTCTAGTAAACATGAGCATTAGCGAATTGATCCGCCCCAGCAGTTTTGGACACTGAGTTAAGTGAGTACAATCACTAACGAGGTGAACAATGACTACTAAGAAAACTAGAATTAAACATTCCCCTGAATTTAAAGCAGAAACTCTGAAGCTAGC
>NZ_SJFM01000298.1:0-247 GCF_029478545.1 Vibrio sp. 1180_3 | reverse complement strand
TGCATAACAAAGCATTTAAGACGGATTCGCAACGCTTGGCGGCTTTAGTGTAAATTCAGTTTTTGCGTTTTAAGTGGTTTGTCGAGGCATTGGTGTTTAGCGTCGCTCACCACTTAATGCGGCGTTATGTGTTTGGTCAGTTTTTAGGGTCCAAGCTACGATTTCATTGAGAATTCGTTTCGTGTTTTCGGCAAGTTGGCTTGGTCGAAATGGATTCGTGAACAACCTGAGATTGATCGTTTTCAAG
>NZ_SJFM01000297.1:0-249 GCF_029478545.1 Vibrio sp. 1180_3 | reverse complement strand
CTGGTTTTATAGACAAAGGGTTGTTCTATCACACTGACGAGGGAACACCACAAGGTGGGGTCATATCTCCGACCTTGATGCTTATGACTCTTGCAGGGCTTGAGCAACGCATTAAGTCTACTGCACTAAAAAAGGGTGCTAGAGCCAACTTTATTGGATACGCCGACGATTTCGTCGTCACCTGTGCTTCAAAGGAAGTGCTGGAGAACGATATTAAACCGTTGATTGCTGATTTCTTAGCAGAAAGAG
>NZ_SJFM01000296.1:0-251 GCF_029478545.1 Vibrio sp. 1180_3 | reverse complement strand
AAAGCTGACTGATAACAACGTGATTTGTTGTTATCAAATAAAAGTTCTCAATATCAATACGGTTACGTGTTGATACCAAACACATTCAAGTGTTCTTGGGAAAGCTTACTGCGGTAAGTTTTCAAAAATTGAGTCCGTCAAAATCGAAATGTCTCTCGCTCATTCAATAAAGAGAGACACTAAACCTTGGTGACTTGTCATCAACATGAAACTTCTTTGGGTTGTATGTTTAAGTGACTACGCGTACACGG
>NZ_SJFM01000295.1:0-252 GCF_029478545.1 Vibrio sp. 1180_3 | reverse complement strand
CTTAAACACAAAACTCAACCTAGAATCAAAACTCCCAAGCGTTGGGAATCCGTCTTAAACGCCTAGTTAGCTGCTGCACTTTCGCTAGCAAATTACGCCAAAATGCCTAATTTTAAACACATTATTGATCTGCTCCAGCAAGACTGGACACCACATTAAGCGACATTTTGCTGTTCAAAGTTAACAGGGCTTAGATACCCAAGAGCACTGTGCCTTCTCGTCCGATTATAATCAACCTCTATGTACTCGAAG
>NZ_SJFM01000294.1:0-251 GCF_029478545.1 Vibrio sp. 1180_3 | reverse complement strand
CGTGTTCACCTGCATCATTAAAGCTTAAGGGCTAGTCCAATTTCGCTCGCCGCTACTTTCGGAATCTCAGTTGATTTCTTTTCCTTCGGGTACTTAGATGTTTCAGTTCCCCGAGTTCGCCTCGCTGCGCTATGTATTCACGCAGCGATACTAGCTTATGCTAGTGGGTTTCCCCATTCGGAAATCGTAGACTCAAGTGGCTTTTACTGCCTAATCTACGCTTATCGCAAGTTAATACGTCCTTCATCGCC
>NZ_SJFM01000293.1:0-253 GCF_029478545.1 Vibrio sp. 1180_3 | reverse complement strand
ACTGATACTCTACGATTACATGGTCAAATGTATGAAAGAACTGGCAAAGCCAGAGCCTGATATCAACTCACTGCTTCCTTGGAACTTCTCACACTAAAACGCCCCGTGGGATTATGGGGCGCATACTCTTGAGGGTAGCTGAACAGAGTATTGAGATTATCCCAATGAGCCGTCCATGAGCGACTGATTTGAGGGTACTTGTCATCCCATTTATCACCAAAGTGCTCTAACGCCAACAGTGCTTCATCTTCAG
>NZ_SJFM01000292.1:0-253 GCF_029478545.1 Vibrio sp. 1180_3 | reverse complement strand
CGACGGGTGCTTGAGCCACTTGGTAGCGAGTCGTTTTTTCAACGACTTCAGCTTTGATAAAGCCACCAGTTTGAGATTGCCCAAAGCACTGCAATTGTTGACGCTTTGCATAAAAGGTCGAAAGACTGTAAGCGCGTCATAAACACCGCATTCTAATCAACTTCAGCACGCTATACGATCAAACCTCCAACCTCAAGGAGATTTGAAATGGTAAAACGACGCACCAACCAAGAATGGCAAACCTTGTTCGAGC
>NZ_SJFM01000291.1:0-253 GCF_029478545.1 Vibrio sp. 1180_3 | reverse complement strand
AAAAAGATTTATCAATGAACTGAGTGACCAATCAGAATCAAGTTTACTTGATTTTGGCACAGTCAATTCATTGTTGTTCTGTTGGAACAACAATAGCTTTAAAATTACTTTTTACTTTCGAGTAAAAGCAGTTTTGAAGTCAGTATTCATTGAGCCGGTCTTAGGACCAACAAAACTTTAATTGAAGAGTTTGATCATGGCTCAGATTGAACGCTGGCGGCAGGCCTAACACATGCAAGTCGAGCGGTAACAT
>NZ_SJFM01000290.1:0-255 GCF_029478545.1 Vibrio sp. 1180_3 | reverse complement strand
TGGAAGAAGAGGGGGGCAGCGGCGCAACCACTTATAACAACCAATTCACGCTCATCCCGGCCACTATCACGTGGCGCGCTACACCAAAAACCAAACCACAAACGGACGGACCGTGCATGGCGCATGTTGTGGGGCCTGATGGTGAAGAAATCTTCTGTGACGAACATGGCCGCGTCAAACTGCATTTCCCGTGGGATAGATATTCAAACGGCGATGAGCACAGCTCATGCTGGGTGCGAGTGTCACAAGGATGGG
>NZ_SJFM01000289.1:0-255 GCF_029478545.1 Vibrio sp. 1180_3 | reverse complement strand
GACCTATCAGAAAACTCTACTCTCTAACGTACTGCATCGTTAACTTGCTCATTTAACCAAGTTGTTATTATTTATTGGTATTTCTGAGATAATCATTTTAGCCATTGCCGCAATTGGAATTACATCAGCAGTATGGGACGACCCATTGCTATGGGCTGTTCTCCCGATTTATGTGTCTCTATATATCTATGATTGGTGGGATACTTCAATTGCCGCTTCGAGGCTTGAACGAGAGTGTAGCTCTCTGGACGAAAC
>NZ_SJFM01000028.1:0-55918 GCF_029478545.1 Vibrio sp. 1180_3 | reverse complement strand
GGACTTCAAGGCGGCAATAGACCAATTTTTTTCTGTGACTCTTCCAGAGATCGCAGGCTCTTTGACATCTCGAATTAATGATCATTTTCAGGTTCTCAAGCCTGCATCTTCAAGTTGATTCGGTATATAATTGCATTGTTTTGTTCTATATAACCTTTTTACTTGAAGCCGCAGCGGTGTTGGCTACGTTCACTCACCTCAATCGCATAGTATGTCTATGCTCATGGGGATTCACTCACTTGCCGCCTAGTTGCAACTCCAAGTAGTTTGGGTATAGGCAAACCAATGGCATTATTTAAACGTACACTATTGCATCGGTATGGACTGTTTTTGTGATGCAAACCGTTTTTCCGTGAAATGCTCGGTTACATTACGGCATTCATTGTGAAATTGATCACTCTTTGTTGAGGCTAGGTCATATAAAGTAAGTCCATACCCGATGAATATCTATGAGCTGAACAAGCCGCAATAAGGAGTCACTTATGTCTCAAGCAGTTTTCCATCTTGGCGTTACCGAAGCCGATCTTAATGGTGCAACCCTAGCCATCATTCCTGGTGATCCGGCGCGTGTACAAAAAATCGCGGAAGAAATGGAAAATCCAGTTTTTCTAGCAAGCCATCGCGAATATACGGTTTACCGTGCAGAATTAGATGGTAAGCCAGTGGTGGTTTGTTCAACTGGTATTGGTGGTCCTTCAACTTCTATTGCGGTTGAAGAACTTGCGCAACTTGGCGTTCGTACGTTCTTACGCGTAGGTACCACTGGTGCTATCCAACCACATGTCAATGTTGGTGATATGATCGTGAGCACAGGCTCTGTTCGTCTTGATGGTGCGAGTTTGCATTTTGCCCCAATGGAATTCCCTGCCGTTGCTGATTTTGATGTGGCAACCGCGATGAAAGCAGCCGTTGTTGAAAGTGGTGCTACAGTGCATATGGGCGTTACGGCATCTAGTGATACTTTCTACCCTGGCCAAGAACGTTATGACACTTTCACTGGTCGTGTTGTACGCCGTTTCCAAGGTTCAATGCAAGAATGGCAAGACATGGGCGTGCTAAACTTTGAAATGGAATCTGCAACGCTACTGACTATGTGTGCAAGTTCTGGTTTGAAAGCGGGTTGTGTGGCCGGTGTTATCATTAACCGTACTCAAAAAGAGATCCCAGACCACGCTACACTAAAAGAGACGGAAGCGCGTTCAATTAAAGTAGTTGTTGAAGCTGCACGTAAAATGCTTTAACGCTTAAACTTTACACTTCTCTTTAAAACTAAGCCCCAATGTTTGGGGCTTTTGTGTTCATAGAATCATCAGCCAAAATTTTCATTCATCAATCCGGTTGCTGTCAAAAACGATAAGTTGATATTCACCACTGTCAATAAGCTGCTGTAAACCTCGAGCGAACACTCGGTTAAGATGTTGGCTGCGTTCAAGGTTGTGTTTAGAAAATAGAATATGCATTTCGTCTTCCATCAGAGATTGGCTACTGACTTGGAACTGAGATGCTTCTTTGCTATCAAACAGTTTACCGAGTAAATAGTTTCCTCTGATCAAACCTGTCGGATAAGCATCAATACGTTTTTTGGCTAACTTTATAAAATTAATCTCTTCAGCGTTGGCGATATTGGGCTCAACGCCTAAGTTGATAAGATAATTGGTTGCTTGGTAGTCTTGAGTTGCACCGATAATATATTTTTTGAGATCTTCAGTATTGTTCCAAGTAAAGCCCACATCTTTGTGTGAGAAAAAGACAATTTTTTGAGTAAAGAATGGTACTGAGATAAGAAACTTTTCCTGTCTTGAGTCGCTTACCATCCAAGGGAAGCTGCCATCATACTTATCTTGAGCTGCAAGGCGTAGAGAGCGTGACCAAGGGAAGTAATCCAATTCAACCTGATAACCCTGGCTTTCAAAGGCTTTGACCACTATCAGCTCTGCAATTTTCTCGTTGGAGTTAGCAGATGAACTGGTATAAGGAGCCCACTCTCCAATCGCAAACTTTACTCGCATTTCTTGTGCGGCTAACGAGCAAGAGAGTAGCAGACAACTTAACATCCACGATATTGCTTTCATTTATCTCAACCTAAAGACGACCTATCGCTCAGTCTAGTGGTATCGTTTGCTTTTAGCGCTCTGTTTAAAAAATATTTGTGATAGAAATCGAGTAAGTCGGTTAGCGTTAATGCTAACCGACTTATTTTACTCAACTGAATGCAATTTTTGGTAGTGGCTGGTAGAGGCTTTCAGTTAAATCACTCAGCATTTGATCGTACACATGCGAAATGCTCAATGATATTTCGGTGGTGATTTGATACATCCTATCGGGGCTAATATCAAAAGCAGGGTGGTCGTGCAATTCACCTAAGCAGTGCAGAGCCGATGAACAGCTAGGTGAAGCAATCGTCAGTGGGCTAATTAACGCTAACTGATTCATCTTACGTCTCACGACATCGCTGTAGTGTTGTAGACGCATTCTTCCATCCTGGCTTTGCATATCATCAATACAAATACGCAGTTGCGTGAGTGAGTCCATTGCATCAATGACTTGTTGCCAGTTGATGTGGTATTCATCACTTAAGTCTTCGCGGCTTGACTCAGCTAACCACGCCAAAATGACTTCATCCATTAAGAACATACAGTGGCGAATCGTTTTACCATGCATCATCTGATTACGAGCGACACTGCGTTCTGGCCATTCATTCATCAATGCTTTTAGCTTGAGTTGCAGTACACGGTACATTGGCTTGTTGTCAAAATGCGCTGTGGCAATCAGTTGGTTACTTTTCTGAAATAGTTGGTCCTGTATTTCAGTTAATTCGGTGTCTCGTCGACTGTTTGATAGCAATGCATGGTGCGTAATGCTGCGGTGCTGGCGGCTAAGAAGCAGCAACTGGCGCAGATTGATCAGTAATTCATATTTCCGCTGTAAGGTTGATTCACGCTGTTTAGATAAATAAAACATGAACCATAATATACCGATAGAGACGAGCATAGAGATAAAAACAAACATAACCAACTCCTTGTTAATGTTATACCAATAAGGAGGTAGCAGACTTAATGCCAATTATTAATTTCTTATTATTCAGATGGTTATGGTTTGTTGAGGTCAGTTGATGCATCAAAACAGTGCATTTTGAACTAAAAGTGTGAGGCAGATCGCTATTGATGGTCAGGTGATATAAAAAATCCCCAATACATCTCTGCATTGGGGACTTTGTTATTTAGCGAGCGATTACATTACGCGCATACCAGGCTGAGCGCCTTCATGTGGCTCTAAAATCCACAAGTCACTACCACCAGGGCCTGCGGCTAAGATCATGCCTTCCGACATGCCAAACTTCATTTTACGAGGTTTGAGGTTAGCGACCATCACGGTCAGTTTACCTTCTAACTCTTCTGGTTTATAAGCCGACTTAATACCAGAGAATACCTGACGCGTTTCGCCACCGATATCCAATTGGAATTTCAGTAGTTTGTCAGCTTTTGGTACTGCTTCACACGAGATAATACGAGCAATACGCATATCAACCGCTGCAAATGCATCAAACTCAATTTCATCTGCAATTGGATCTTTGTCCAGTTCCGTTTGGCTTGCTTTCTCGTTTTCCGCTTCTGCTTTTTCTTTTGCTGCGGCTTCCGCTGCTGCATCTTCTTTAGAGGCTTCAATCATGGCTTCAATGTGCTTAGGATCAATGCGATTAAATAGCGCTTTGAATGGTGTTAGGCTATGACTTGTGAGTGGTTCTTGTACGCCATCCCACGTAAGTTCTTGATTCAAGAAAGCTTCGGTACGTGCAGCCAGCGCAGGCATAACTGGTTTCAAGTAAGTCATCAATACTCGGAATAGATTAATACCCACCGAGCAGATATCTTGCAATTCTTGATCTTTACCTTCTTGTTTTGCCACAACCCAAGGTGCTTTTTCATCAACGTATTGGTTCGCTTTGTCAGCGAGTGCGGTAATTTCACGAATCGCACGACTGAATTCACGTGTTTCATAAAGTTCAGCAATACGCTCGGCAGCAGCGGCAAATTCGGCGTACAGCTCAGGCTCAGCGAAGGTATCAGAAAGCTTGCCTTCAAAACGCTTGGTGATGAAACCAGCGTTACGAGATGCAAGGTTGACAATCTTGTTAACCACATCAGCATTGACGCGTTGTGTGAAGTCTTCGAGGTTTAAGTCAAGGTCATCGATACGACTGTTAAGTTTTGCCGCATAGTAGTAGCGTAAGCATTCAGGGTCTAGATGATTAAGGTAAGTGCTTGCTTTGACAAACGTACCTTTAGACTTAGACATTTTCGCGCCATTGACAGTCACATAACCGTGCACGAATACATTGTTTGGTTTGCGGAAACCGCTGCCGTCAAGCATGGCAGGCCAGAATAGGCTGTGGAAATAGACAATGTCTTTACCAATGAAGTGGTATAGCTCTGTTTTACTGTCTTTATTCCAGTACTCGTCAAAGTCTAAGTCATCGCGTTTGTTACATAGGTTTTTGAATGAGCCCATGTAGCCAATCGGTGCGTCTAGCCACACATAAAAGAATTTGTTCTTTTCGCCTGGAATTTCAAAGCCAAAGTATGGCGCATCGCGTGAAATATCCCACTGTTGGAGGCCTCCCTCAAACCATTCCTGCATTTTGTTTGCAGTTTCAGTTTGTAGTGAACCAGAACGAGTCCACTCTTTAAGCATGCTTTCAAACTGAGGCAAGTCAAAGAAAAAGTGTTCAGAGTCCTTCATTACCGGAGTAGCACCAGAAACGGCAGATTTCGGGTTAATCAATTCAGTCGGGCTGTATGTTTCGCCACAATTGTCACAGTTGTCACCGTATTGGTCTTCAGACTTACATTTAGGGCAAGTGCCTTTAACGAAGCGATCCGGTAGGAACATCTCTTTTTCTGGGTCAAATAACTGAGAAATAGTGCGACTAGAAATAAAGCCATTTTTCTTCAGTTCAAGATAGATATGTGAAGCCAACTCGCGGTTTTCTTCGCTGTGCGTACTGTGGTAGTTATCAAAGCTGATATCAAAGCCCGCAAAGTCTTTTTGGTGCTCTTCGCTTACCGCGGCAATCATTTCTTCTGGCGTGATACCCATCTGTTGCGCTTTAAGCATTATTGGCGTGCCGTGAGCATCGTCAGCACAGATGAAGTTTACAGTGTTGCCGCGTAAGCGTTGGTAACGAACCCAAATGTCGGCTTGGATATGCTCAAGCATATGACCAAGGTGGATCGAACCGTTAGCGTACGGAAGGGCACAAGTTACCAGCAGTTTCCTTGAAGAAACGTTTCTTGGATCAGTCGCCATACTTAATATTCGCTTTTATTGATAGGTATTAGAAATTGTGACTAATACTACCTTATGAAGCGAATGACTCCAAGGCGTGCGCTTAAGGAATCCCGCAACTTTTTTAGGGTTCTGTCAGACAAAGGAGAGTGATAGCATGAGTAAAAAAGGAGAGCGTATGCATCAGTTCACGTCTAAACAAGATTTTTGCGATTGGTTGAACCAATTTGAACATCCTTATCTGATTTCTGGTTGGGCAAATCAGCCTAATCTGGTTTCCATTTCTGCTGCGGGTATTTTTAGCATTCAACTACCTTTTGCGGCGAGTGAATTGGTTCAATCGTTGTCTCAGTGGATCACAGCAAAACAGCAAGCTAAAGAAGTAGCGGAATTTAGTTTTGATGTGCTTATCGCACCGAAAGCCTTGCAAACGAAAGTTGCCCACAGTGTAAACGGGGTAAAGAATATTATCGCTGTAACATCAGTAAAAGGTGGGGTTGGGAAATCAACGACCGCAGTTAATTTGGCGTTAGCAATTGCTCACTCTGGCGCTAAAGTCGGTTTGTTAGATGCCGATATTTATGGCCCATCAGTGCCGATGATGCTTGGTAAGCAAGATGCGAAACCAGAAGTGCGAGACAATAAGTGGATGCAGCCGATCCTTGCGCATGGCATTTATACTCACTCAATTGGCTATCTGGTTGATAAAGCCGATGCGGCAATTTGGCGAGGGCCAATGGCTTCTAAAGCGCTAGCACAATTACTCAATGAAACCGAGTGGCCGGAATTGGATTACCTCGTGATTGATATGCCGCCGGGCACGGGGGATATTCAATTAACGCTTTCTCAGCAAATTCCTGTAACAGGGGCGGTGATTGTGACGACACCACAAGACCTTGCGCTTGCGGATGCACGTAAGGGAGCGGCGATGTTTGAAAAAGTGGATGTGCCAGTGGTTGGATTAGTTGAAAACATGAGCTACCACATTTGCAGTCACTGTGGTGAGAAAGAGCATATTTTTGGAATGGGAGGTGCGCAGCAACTCGCCAGTGAGTATGGTTTAGCTTTGCTCGCTCAAATCCCGTTACACATCACTGTGCGTGAAGATATTGATCAAGGTAAGCCTACGGTAGTCGCAAGACCAGAAAGCGAGCACGCTGAGCACTACTTGGCGTTAGCTGATCATGTCTGCTCTCGTCTGTATTGGCAAGGTATAGCCAAACCAGATGCAATCAGTTTTACATTGGTCGAATAGCCCGTTAAGCACCATGTAACGCACGAAAACGTTTGCTTGGTGCTTTGTTACTCCATTCGAATAAAACCCGCCTTAAAGTCTAAGCATTGACTGGCATCACATCGGTTAAGTCCCTATAATCGGGCAGTTTATCTATTTTCATCACCAAACCACATCGGGTGCAAAAATAATGTCTGATAATAATCAATGCGTCATCGTAGGTATTGCTGGCGCTTCAGCTTCTGGAAAAAGCCTCATAGCAAGCACGATATATAATGAACTTCGTGCCAAAGTGGGCGACCACCAAATTGGTGTGATTACGGAAGATTGCTATTACAACGACCAAAGCCATCTCAGCATGGAAGAGCGTGTAAAGACAAACTACGACCACCCGAGTGCACTTGATCACGACCTTCTTTGCCAACATTTAGAAAAATTGACTCGCGGCGAAGCGGTTGAAGTGCCAGAGTACAGCTATACTGAGCATACTCGTACTGATAAAACGACAACGCTCACCCCGAAAAAAGTGATCATCTTAGAAGGTATCTTGCTTCTTACTGATCCTCGCTTGCGTGATTTAATGCATGCCACGGTCTTTATGGATACACCACTGGATATCTGTTTATTACGCCGTGTTAAGCGTGATGTTGAAGAACGAGGTCGTACTATGGAGTCTGTTTTAAAGCAGTACCAAAAAACGGTTCGTCCGATGTTTATGCAATTTATTGAACCGTCAAAACAGTACGCTGACATTATTGTTCCACGCGGTGGTAAAAACCGTATTGCCATTGATGTATTGAAAGCCCACATTGCTAAATTGTTGAAATCTTAACGTTAGTGGTCTTTATTTTTAAGCAGACAAGTGGCACTTTATGTGCCACTTTCTGTATCTAAACATAAGCAAGGAAAAAGCTGATGAAAAAACTGTTTCTTTTCATTGCCATCATTATCGGCGTGTTAATCTCGGCCGTGCTCGCACTTGTTCTTTTGGTTAACCCTAACCAATTTAAACCATTGATCGTGGAGCAAGCCAAAAAACAAACTGGCTTAGACTTAGTGATCGAAGGAAATATCGGCTGGAGTTTCTTCCCTTCCATCGGCTTCGAACTAGGCAGAACCGAGCTTAGAAACCCTCAAGGTTTTACCACTGCAAATTTGTTTAAAGTGGAGCAAGTTGGTATTGATATTTCTGTTATGCCTCTGCTTGATAAGCAGTTGGAAATTGGCAATATCAGCTTAAATGGGGCGGAGTTTCACCTCGAAACCCTCAAAGATGGTCGCTCAAATCTAGATAGTTTGACTCAGCCAGCAGCCTCTCAAACGACTCAAGCTTCATCAGATGAAAAGCCTTCGCCGAATGCACAGAATAGCGATAATTCTGCAAGTCCGGCCCAAGAGTGGAGCATTAACCTTGCAGGTATTAGCGTAGAAAATGCGTTACTTGAAATACAAGATCGCAAAGCGGGTACGCATACAAAACTCTATGATGTGGCTCTCAATCTTTCTGAGTTTGCGGTTGATCAATGGACATCAATGACTTTTGCTGCCAAAGGCAAAAATAACCAACAAAATTTTGCCGCAACAGGCCGAGCAGAGTTTAAATTGGCTGCTGGTTTCAAAGAATATGCATTAAAGAATATCGTTCTTGATACGAATTTTAGTGACCCGTCAAACCAAATTGATGCTGCGAAAGTCGAATTAGCGACTTTTGAGTTTGATAAGGCAAATGACCTTTCATTTAGCGTGAAAGGCAAAGCTGCTGATCTAGCGTTAGATGCACAAGGGAGCGCCCAACTTACCGTTGATAAAGCCATCAGCTTGGTGAAAGTTGATAAGTTAACGTTGGATGCCAATCTAGAAGGGGCGAGTTTACCGCAAAACCCGATGAAGGTCGGGCTGAGCTCGGATATCAGTTTTGATATCACAAAAGGCTACCTCAATGTGCTGTTAAATAAACTTACAGCCAATGCCTTGAGCTTTGATGGTGATGCTAATGTTACTTTAGCCGACATTCCTAAAATTCGTTTTAATCTCCACAGCCCAAATATCGATCTTGATGAGTTTTTGGGTTCAACAACTGCCGAGCCTGCGGGTAAGCCAGTAGGTGGAAGCACTCAGCCGGCTGCATCGACTACCGATAAGGCGGCAACGGCTACCCCTGAGATTGAACCAGATCTAAGCGCATTAAAAACATTGGATGTAAAAGGTGTGGTGGTGATTGATAAGTTCAAGGCAAGCAATGCTCACCTGCAAAATGTCAAAACCAATTTTAGTGTTAACCGCGGTATTGCCGATTTGGTGTCATTTACATCTGATTTGTACCAAGGCTCTATCCAAGCGACGGCTCGTTTAGATGCAACTAAAACTCCGGCTACCTACAGTGTGAAGAAAAACATAAATGGTGTGAAAGTCCTGCCACTATTGAAAGATGTCGCTAATAACGAAATGTTAGAAGGGACGGGAAATTTTGATGTGGATGTCAAAGGTCAAAGCTTGACACCGACGGGCATCAAAAAGAACCTTGTTGGTACGGTAAAGATTAATTTTGCAGATGGAGCAGTCAATGGCATCAATATCGCGCACTTGATTCGTAGCAATTACGCCAAAATCAAAGGTAAAAAAGTAGAAAGTGACGCTGTGCAAAAAACAGACTTTAGCGCTATGACCGCGACATTGACACTGAATAAAGGTGAGGTTTCTACCAATAACCTAGCGATGCAATCACCGTTGCTAAGAATTCGCGGTGAAGGTAAAGCGAATTATCTTGATGAAACCCTAGATTTCTTAGTCAGTACTTCAATTGTTGGTTCACTCGAAGGTCAAGGTGGCCAAGATATCGATGAACTTCGCGATGTGACCATTCCTATCAATGTGTCAGGAAAATGGGCTGATCCTAAATTTAAGCTAGTGTTTGATGACGTGCTTAAGCAAAAAGCGCAAAAAGAGATCGATCGTGGTTTAGAAAAATTAGGCGTCGAGATCAAAGATGAGAAAACCAAAAAAGCCGTGGATAGCTTATTGAAAGGGTTATTTAACTAATTCTTGAATAGGTATCTTTATAGCCTCCTCAGATGAGGAGGCTATCTTCGTTCTACCAATCCACACCTTTTAAGGCTTTTACCCCAGACTCAAAAGCATGCTTTACGTTTTTAACTTCTGAGACCGTATCAGCCATTTCAATTAAGGTGCGATGTGCTCCACGACCAGTAATGACAACGGACTGCATTTTCGGACGTTGCTCTAATGCGCTGACCACTTCATCTAAATCAATGTACCCATAACTCACCATGTAAGTCAGTTCGTCAAATAGCACCACATCAATCGATTCATCTTTGAGCATGCGTTTGCATTCTTGCCATACCGACTGTGCAGCTTGTGTATCAGCTTCTTTATTCTGTGTTTCCCAAGTAAAACCGGTGGCCATAACTTGAAATTCGACCCCCAGTTTTTCTAATAAATTACGCTCACCATTGGCCCATGTTCCTTTAATAAATTGCGCTACCGAGCATTTCATCCCATGTCCAACTGCACGAGCAATGGTGCCAAAGCCGGAAGTTGATTTACCTTTACCATTACCCGTAATAATTAACAGCAAACCTTTTTCTTGCTGGGCGGCGGCAATTTTTGCATCGACTTGTTCTTTTACTTTCTGTTGCCGCGCCTTGTGGCGTTGATTTTTAATCTCTTCGGTAGACATGCCCAATCCTGTTCATTAATAGTGTTGTCGCTATCATATCTCAACTACTCGGCAGCAAAAACCATCGAAATTACAAGGAATAAAAAAGCCAGAGCAGTGCTCTGGCCTTGAATGTTTTGCTAGATATTAGAATCGATAATTGGCTTGCACACCAATTATCCATACATTACCTGTCGTTGTACCCACAAACTGACCACCGATATTTTCTGCAGCATCATCTGAGGCATAGCCACGAGATTCAGTAATCGGTGCATCTTTCGCTAGGATGTAAGTGAAACCTGCGTCTAGGGTGAATTGGTCGGTAAATGCGTAACCAGCACCAACACTCAGCCAAGTACGGTCTGTTTCTGGGATAGTAATGGTTCGGTTTTTATCGCTCACTGCCGCCATGTCGTATGCAACACCAGCGCGCAATGCCAATTTTGCATCTAACTGATAAGTTGCACCTAGCGCGAAACGATAGTTGTCTTCCCAATTTTCAATTTTCACTTCAGATGGCTGGGCTCTGCCTACCAGGTCGGCTTCGAGCTTGTCAAAGCTGCTCCAGTCTGTCCAGTTAATGCTTGCATGCAGAGCAAGTTTGTCATTGAGTTGATGGAAACTGGCTAATTCTGCGGTTGCAGGTAGGTTTAGGTTCATAAAGCCATCAAGCTTTTGACCTGATGGCAAACCAAAGCCAAGTCCTTCAGCGTGACCTTCAAGTTTCAGTTTTACCTCTGATTTATAGGTGAAACCAATGCGGTTGTTATCGTTGATCTGCCAAGCGGTACCTACTTGCCAACCCCAAGATGTGTCATCACCTTCCATGTATTTTAGTGTATCACCTTGATTTAAGTTGGGTACTAGTGCTGCTGTGTGAGCTGGGACTGTTGCACCAAAATGCCCTTCACCTATGATATAGCGAACACCACCACCAATGCTAACCGTTGGAGTCACTTGATAACCAACATTAACATTCGCTTCCATAGTTTTAACCATGGCTTCATTGCCAAAATGGCTTGCTGCAAAGTTATTATCTAACTCTGTTTCCATGCCGTAGTTAGTACCCAGAGCCAAGCCAAGCACCAGTTTTTCATTGACCTGATGTGATAGGTAGAAGTTAGGAATCACCGCGTCGTGTGCAAAGTCGTCCGATTGCGCGGCAATGTTGTTTCCGTAGAAATTGACATTACCGTCAACATCAACATTCGGGTTAACGTAAATAGCACCCACAGAAATTTGCGTACCTTTCAAATAAGTCAGCATGGCAGGGTTACGCCATTGTGCACTGGCATTATCAGCCATGGCTGCTTCACCAGCGTAAGCACGACCAAGACCAGTTGCAGAATATTCAGCAAGTTGGAAACCTGCTGCTTGGGATACGCTTGATACGCTGAATAGTCCACATGCCACTGCGAGTGAAAGAAGAGTTTTATTTGATTTCATTATAATGTTCGCTGAAATATTTGAATTTAGTAGGAGGATTCTAAGGTTAGAGCTAATACTTTAAAAATATAAAGCAGTGTATTTCCTATTTTTGAAAGTAAAATCTTTAAAATCCAGAATTTAAAGTCGAATACTCTGCTTGTTATGAAAGTGTTTCTATTTTTCAGCGAACATTTGTAGCGTGATTTAAGGTTATAAAGGTACAGCTGTTAGCTGAATTAGGCGAGGGTATGCTGTTACAGTATTGAAAAGGGCTGGAAAACCAGCCCTTTATTGATGCTTTGCTAATAAACGTTTTGTTTAGAAGCTGCGGCTATATTGTAAGCCGACTAGGATTGCATCTGCATGAGTTGTTGCGGTTAGTACAGTACCGGCAGAATCTTCTTTAACGCTTACATCGTCACCTAATAAGTAAGTGAAGCCAAAGTCTATATTTGAAGCGGTATCAATATTGTAAGTGAAACCAGCCGAGAACCATTGACGATCAGAATCTGGTACAGAAACTGAAGTTAGTGAGTCTTGTGCACTAGTGTCGTACATATAACCAGCACGCACTGTCCAATCGTTATTTAGATAGTAAGTACCACCGATTGCGTAGTGCCAGCCGTCTTGCCATTGGTATTCTTTACCATAAGTACCGCCACCAGCTAGAATTGCTGCAATAGGTGATTGTGAAGCATCTAGGTTTTTAAAGTCGATTTGATCAAAGGCACTCCAACCAATCCACTGCACGCTATAGTGGACAGCAAACTTGGTGTCTTTAATTTTGTGAAAACCAGAGAATTCTGCGATATCTGGAAGTGGTAGGACGATTTTTTGACCGTAATCATCTTTCGCTTCAAATTCCGGACTGTAATGGTAAGCAAGGCCAAAGCGGTTATTTTCGTCTAATTCGTATACTGTACCTAAGTTAAAACCAACAGCCCAACCATCGGCTTTATCAACATCTAGAAGAGCCGTTCCTGCGGGAATTGTAATCGGTAGCTTTTGCGATAGTCCAGCAGCTAATGTTGCACTAGCGTAACGCTTCATTGTGCCTTGACCATAGATCAGATCTAGGCCAGCACCAATGCTCCACTGCTCATTGATACGGTATGAACCAGCCAAACCGAAGTTAATGCTTTTAACATCAGTTAAACCACCATATTCTGAAGCTGGATATGAGTCAGAAAATTCAGTTTTAGTACCAAAGTTGGAGTAGGCATTAACACCCCACGCAAATTTGTCATTCACTGGAACAATTAAGTGGATATTGGGAGCGATAGATGTACCGCCTACATCATCCACATCAGGAATTGATTGCCCCATATACTTTGCATCTTTCACATCAATCATTGATGTAATGCTTTCGAAACCTAAAGATAGTTCCATTTTGTCAAACAGAGCCATCGCCGCTGGGTTGCGAGCCATTACCGATGCGTTATCGGCGATAACGGCATCACCTGCGAATGCACGACCTACGCCAGTAGCCGATTGTGCATTGAGTTGGAAACCTGCTGCAAGTGCTTGTTGTGAAGCGAGAGCTACAGTTACAGCGAGTAGAGATTTTTTAAACAGACGCGTCTTGTTCATTGTGCTTTTCCTTTTAACATCGTCGCCTCTAATGGGCGTTGTCTGAGCAATAGCTCAGTTTGGTGGCTGATACTAGACTCTAGTGTAGAAGATAGAAATCCGACCATTGTCTAGTTGGATGATAAAATTGCAGAAATGATGTCTATCTGGCAGGAAAAGCTTATAAAATGCTTTATTTTAGAGTTTTGACTCTATTTTTATCGGAAAAATCCGACCCACAACTCGATGTGAGTCGGAACGTGATTTAGCTGGCAGGTTTTAGCATTGGCATCAGTTTTTTGGCGATGTTGGCGACATCTTCACCTTTTTCTCCGACAAGGATAAGGCTTGTGTTACCCATTGGTTCGATAATGCCATTCATGCCTTGCTGGGTGAAATTGGCAGGTTGATCACTAGCAACGCCAGCTAAAAATAGCGTTACCTTGCCTTTTTCGCCTTGAAATACCATGTGTAGGGCATTTGCTTGACCAAATCCACAATGGTTTAAATAGTAAACATGGTACGGAAAATTATGATTGAGCTGATAAGCAAAAGGCAGCATTTTGGCGTTGATCTGGCTTGAATTCACCTGTTCATCAAGAGTGCTGACAAACCCATCTTCATCAATAACGTGTTTGATTGCCGTATCGACAAGGCTAGCTTGCGCAGGTGGTACGATTAAGTTGCCCCAATTGACTTGACCTACGAGTAACCCGAAAACAAAAGCAATAGAAGCGGCCATTGCCATGGCTTGCTTTGCAAAAGTTGCTCGAACTACATTATCGGCTACGGATGTTTGGTTAAATAAGATGCGATCGGCTAAGTCATCAGGCACATCAACATTCATGGCAGCGGCAATTTTCGTGTCTAGATTGAGCACATCATCTAAAAATTTACTGTTCGCTTCATTCGCAGAGGCGGCATCGATCAGATCTTTATCGCGCTGTTTTGGATCTGACATCACGCGGCGGCGAAATTCTAAATCATCCATTTTGCTGCCCTCTATAAGTTTCAGAAGAATCCAACATTTCTTTCAATTGATTGCGAGCTCGAAACAAGCGAGTCATCACTGTGTTTTTATTGAGCTCTAAGATCTCGCCAATTTCTTCACCACTAAACCCGCCAATCACTTGCAGAAAAAGTGGTTCTCGGTATTCAATATCCAATTTCATGATCTGTGCTTGTAACCATTCTTGTTGGTGATGAGGATCGTCGTTGACTTTAACATCGCCGCTATAGTCATCAATATCGACCAAATCCAATTGTTTTCGCTCAAATCGGCGAGCATTCTCTCGACGCAGAATCGTGATCAACCACGATTTCGCTGCTTTTTCATCTAGTAAACTATCAAGAGATTTCCAAGCTCGCAGGCAGGTCTCTTGCACCAAATCTTCTGCAATACTTTTGTCTTTACACAGCCAATAGGCATATCGGTAAAGGTCCCGATGATAGGCCCGCACGAGCGCTTCATATTTTCTTTGTCTGTCCATATCATTATTGACCGGGGGGCTGGCCTTTTTCTTTCCAAACATTTTTATTATCGACACATGAGCCTCCATCTGCTCTGTGGTTTTATACCAACGTTATGCGTTTAGCATAGAAATACGGTGTGTTATGGAAATTCAAGTTTTGCGGCTTTTTTATTCCGCTACATTCAATAAATCACAATAAAATTGATCTACTTCAAAAAGTCATCACCTGAAGCCGCTATAGTACACCTTGTCATCTCGTTAGTCATTGCGACTAACATGTTGAGCAAGATGACACTTCCTTTTGAAGGCTGACTTTACTTTCTCCTAATCAGGAAACTGATTATTTCAATTGGCGTAAGTTAATTGCTTTATATATTCCGACCACACACTCTTGTGTGGTTTTTTTTTGCCTAAAATTCTCCAATACCAGAGCGCGTCGGCGACCATGAGAGGGCTATCTTCTCGAGTTGTCTTATGTCGGTCTTCCGTTGTTTTATCGGGATTTGCCTAGATTCGATGCGAATATCACGTTTATTTAAACACTTGTTTGATTGTTTTAACAATCTCGTTACAATGCGCAGGTCAGACCTCTTATTGTAAGGAGAAACAATGGGCAAGCAGGAAGTCAAAACACGCTCGGGTGAACGTGTTGCAATTGTAGCGGGGCTGCGCACTCCTTTTGCGCGTCAAAGCACCGAATTTAGCCAAGTTCCCGCCGTCGACCTAGGAAAAATGGTCGTTGGTGAGATGTTAGCGCGTACGGATATTGATCCTAAATTGATTGAACAATTGGTCTTTGGGCAAGTGGTCCAAATGCCGGAAGCGCCGAATATTGCGCGTGAAATCGTGTTAGGCACTGGTATGAATATCCACACCGACGCTTACAGCGTGACACGTGCTTGTGCCACCAGTTTTCAAGCCGCGGTTAATGTGGCTGAAAGTATCATGGCTGGAACCATTGATATCGGTATTGCGGGTGGTGCTGACTCTTCTTCTGTTTTGCCAATTGGTGTCTCTAAAAAGCTTGCCGCAGGCCTTCTCGCACTGAGTAAAACTAAAACGGTTGCTCAAAAACTCAATATATTAAAATCGCTTTCCTTCAAAGACTTAATGCCAGTTCCTCCTGCTGTTGCAGAATACTCGACTGGGTTATCGATGGGGCAAACGGCGGAACAGATGGCGAAGTCACATAATATCAGTCGCTTGGATCAAGATGCGCTGGCTCATCGTTCTCATACCTTAGCTGCGCAAGCGTGGAAAGAGGGTAAAATTCAGGGGGAAGTGATGACCGCTTTTCCTGAACCTTATAAAAAGTGGATTGCGGAAGACAACAATATTCGTCATGACTCCACTTTAGAGGGCTATGCTAAGCTACGTCCTGCGTTTGATCGCCAATATGGCAGTGTAACCGCAGCCAACAGTACACCACTAACTGATGGTGCTGCCGCGCTTATATTGATGCGCGAAGGGCGAGCTAAAGAACTCGGTCTAGAGATCATGGGGTATATCCGCTCATACGCCTTTTCTGCGATTGGGGTAGAACAAGACATGCTTATGGGGCCTTCCTACGCGACTCCTCTTGCTTTGGCGCGCGCGGGTATCGAACTTTCCGACCTTACACTAATTGATATGCATGAAGCTTTTGCGGCGCAAACCCTTTCTAATATGAAAATGTTCGCGAGTGACCAATTTGCCCAACAGCATTTAGGTCGAGCGAAAGCTATCGGTGAAATTGATATGGATAAATTCAACGTGTTAGGTGGTTCTATCGCTTATGGTCACCCTTTTGCAGCAACTGGTGCACGTATGATTACACAGACATTAAGAGAGCTGAAACGCCGGGGGGGCGGGTTAGGCTTGAATACGGCATGTGCGGCTGGTGGCCTTGGCGCAGCGATGATTTTGGAGGTTGAATAATGAACACAGCAAAAGCCTTTAATTTGACCATTGATGAGCAAAATATCGCGTGGCTCGCTATTGATGTCCCAGGCGAGAAAATGAACACGTTGCAAGCGGCGTTTGCTGAAGAAATGCAAGCCATTTTCTCAGAACTGGACGCGCAAAAAAACAGCTTAAAAGGGATGGTTGTCCACTCACTTAAACCAGACAACTTTATTGCAGGCGCTGATGTTCGCATGTTGGATGCTTGCCAATCGTCAGCGGAAGCAGCAGCGTTAGCGAAACAAGGTCAGGACATGTTTCAAACCTTGTCTGATCTTCCTTTCCCAGTTGTTGCTGCGATTCATGGCTCCTGCTTAGGTGGTGGTTTAGAGCTAGCGTTAGCGTGTCACTATCGTGTGTGTACGGATTCCGATAAAACGCGTTTAGGTTTGCCTGAAGTTCAACTCGGCTTATTGCCAGGGTCGGGTGGCACTCAGCGTTTACCTCGCTTAATTGGTTTGCTCCCTTCACTTGATTTGATTTTGACTGGCAAGCAGTTAAGAGCAAAAAAAGCCAAGAAACTGGGAGTGGTGGATGCCTGCGTGCCTGAAACTATTTTGCTTGATGTAGCGCAGAAGTTTGTTATCGATAATGCAGGCAAAAAGCAGAAGAAACATAAGGTTGCAACCAAAGAAAAGCTGATGTCTCATACTCAATTTGGGCGTAAGTTGATTTTTGAGCAAGCGGCGAAAAAAACTAAACAAAAGACGCGCGGAAACTACCCTGCGGCTGATGCAATTTTAGATGTAATTCGACACGGTTTAGAGCATGGGTTTAAAGCCGGATTGGAGTTAGAAGCAAAGCGTTTTGGTGATTTGGTAATGAGTTCTGAATCAAAAGCCTTGCGTTCTATCTTCTTCGCGACGACCGAGATGAAAAAAGAAACGGGCAGCAGCGCCAAACCTAAACACGTTCAGCGTGTTGGTGTATTAGGGGGCGGTTTGATGGGGGCTGGCATTAGTCATGTAACGGCTTCAAAAGCGAAAGTGCCAGTACGCATTAAAGACGTTTCTAATGATGGTGTTTTGAACGCGCTGAATTACAACTACAAGTTGTTTGATAAACAGCGTCAGCGCCGAATTTTGTCTAAGGCACAATTACAATCGAAAATGTCGCAGTTGTCTGGTGGAACGGACTTTACTAGCTATTCGCAGATTGACGTAGTAATTGAAGCGGTATTTGAAGATTTAAATCTAAAACAGCAAATGGTTGCAGATATTGAGAAAAACGCGAAAGATAGCACCATTTTCGCAACCAATACTTCATCACTGCCAATTTATCAAATTGCAGAGAAAGCGGCTCGCCCTGAAAATATTATCGGCTTGCATTATTTTAGCCCAGTAGAAAAAATGCCGTTGGTGGAAGTTATTCCTCATCAAAGTACTTCGGAAGAAACGGTTGCCACCGTAGTTGCACTTGCTCGTAAACAAGGTAAAACACCGATTGTCGTTAAAGACTGTGCTGGCTTTTATGTGAACCGTATTCTTGCCCCTTACATGAATGAAGCCGCGCAAGTGTTAATGGCGGGTGAGCCGATTGAAAAGCTCGATACGGCATTGCTTGATTTTGGGTTCCCTGTTGGGCCTATCACTTTGTTAGATGAGGTTGGTGTCGATATCGGAGCGAAAATTATGCCGATTCTGGTCAAGGAGTTGGGGCCGAGATTCCAAGGTCCAGATGTATTTGACGTACTGTTGAACGATAACCGTAAAGGCCGTAAGAGCGGCAGAGGCTTCTACACTTACAAAGGCAAGAAAAAAGAAGTGGATAAGTCGGTCTACAAATTGCTGAAGCTGACTCCGGAATCGAAATTGAGCGACAATGAAATGGCACTGCGTTGTGTATTACCAATGCTCAATGAAGCGGTTCGTTGTTTAGATGAAGGCATTATTCGTAGCCCTAGAGATGGCGATATTGGTGCTATTTTCGGTATTGGTTTCCCTCCTTTCCTTGGTGGGCCATTCCGTTATATGGATCAAATAGGTATCGATAAGTTAGTTGAAATGATGAACAAACATGCTGAAAAGTATGGCGATAAATTTGCACCGTGCGATGGTTTACTGACTCGTGCTGGATTAAATGAGCGTTTTTATCCTTAATCGCAATGACTCTAACTTAAAGTATTAACAGTGAGGGATAGCCCCTCGCTTTTTTTTGTGCGAATTATTCTCATTTGTTATAAGATGAAAAAATAATAATGAAGTAAAGAAGGATTTCAAATGGATGCATTAGAACTGCTGCTGAACCGACGCTCCATTGCTAAGCTAAGCTCACCCGCACCTGAAGGCAAGGTATTGGAAAATATTATTAAAGCGGGTCTACGAGCACCTGATCACGGTGGTTTAACACCTTGGCGTTTTGTCATAGCTCAGGGAAGTGGCTTGAATAAACTCGCCAATATTTTAGCGGCAGCAGCACAAGCTGATGACAGTGAAGCGGTGGTGATCGAAAAAGTGAAAAATGCGCCCTTTAGAGCACCGATGGTCATTACCATCATTGCCAAAGTGACCGCACATGACAAAGTGCCTGCATTCGAGCAGCATTTGTCGGCTGGGTGCGCGGTGCAAGCTATGCAAATGGCCGCAGTAGCACAAGGTTTTCAAGGCATTTGGCGTTCAGGTAATTGGATGTTTCATCCTGAGGTGCGTAAAGCTTTTTCTGTGCAAGGGGAAGATCAAATCGTTGGCTTCTTATATCTAGGAACACCAGGATGTACAGCGTTGAAAGTGCCAGAGCGTGACTTGAGCAAATTTGTAGAATTCTTATAGAAAAGAGACCCAGTCAGGCTGGGTCTCTTACAAGACAACAAAACGTTTAATCTAGTATTTAGTCAGTGTGATAGGCAATCACAAAATCGATAAATAAACGGACTTTTTCAGGTAAATGATCTTTGTGGTTGTAAAGCATATAAATATCACGTGGGTTTGCTACCCAATCGTGTAGTACTCGCACCAGACTTCCATCTTCAATAAACTCCTTTATCATCACATCTGGCATCAAAGTAATACCCAGACCTTCAGAGCAGGCACTGCGAACGACATTGAGGGTATTCGCTTGAAAGCGACCTTTATCGTTATTAACTATGCTTTCTCCTTTGTTATTCGTCAGTTGCCACTTCATTAGAGGGTGGCCTTTAAGCAGCGAATGGTTACTGAGTTCTTCTGCATGAATGGGGGCCGGATGCTTAGCCAGATAAGTAGGGCTTGCCACCAAGATGTCTTTTACTTCATTAATTTTTCGTGCAATCAGGCTAGAGTCTCTTTGTGGTCCAACTCTGAAAATGACGTCCCATTCGGTCGGGTCAAGCTGGTCAGCATGATTGCTCGTGGTGAGCTCAATGTTGATATCAGGGTACTGATTCATAAACGCATTGAAGATGGGCATCATCATGCGCTTTGTCACGTTGGATGGTGAGGATATTTTGAGTTTACCTGAGGCCCCTCGGCATTCGTCAGTGATCTCTTCAGTTGTCGCCGCGAGTCTGTGCAGTAAAGGTGAGCACTCTTGAAAGAATCGTTCGCCGGCTTCAGTTAGCGACAGTTTCCGAGCATGACGATTCAACAGCCTAAGATTCAACGAATCTTCAAGTGCTTGAATGCGTCGGGTAATGGTTGCTACTGGGATCATCGTTTTACGTGAAGTAGCGGTGTAGCTTCCATTTTCGACCACCAGTCGAAATAGGTTTAGGTCATCTAATTTCATTATTCCTGACACATTATTTTGCGAATTTGAGTAATCTATACGTATATCATTTGTCAAAGTTTGAGTCATATCAACTTGTTTGACGAAAAGTGATATTCAATACATATAGTAGGTAGCCTCAAAAGAAAGTGGAACATTTGTATAAATCTTATTTAGATACTACCTTATAAAGTATCGTATCAATCCATCTTATAACAATAATATAACCGCTTTTAAAAGCATTGTGAGGCGATAACCATGTACAAATCTCACAGTCAGGTTGGTGAGCGCTCGGCACAAAAACGTATAGAGAATACTCCCATCGACCAGAAGCTCATTATGCTCGTTGATGATGATCCTATTTTCAGACATATCACCAGTGGCTACTTGGCTTCTCAGGGCTATCAAGTGCTTGAAGCCGAAAATGGCCTTGATGGCTTACGCAAATTAAAAGATGCAGAACCTGATCTTATTGTCTGTGATCTTGCAATGCCAGTGTTAAATGGTATTGAATTTGTTGAAGAAGTGAGTCTGGAATATCCTTCAATGCCATTGATTGTGGTCTCTGCAACTGATGAAATGTCTGATGTCGCCAAAGCCTTGCGTTTTGGCATCAAAGATTTTCTACCCAAACCAATTGGTAACCACCAACATCTTGGTTGTGCGATTGAAAGTACGCTAGAAGATTCATTCAGTCGTTTGGCGGATCAACGTGACTTCTCAACTCAGTGGTTTCGTATTGATGATGATGGTGATGTTCCTGAAGAGCAGGAATTACATTGGCATCTCGAGTATTTACAAGATAATCCAAATGCTGCAAGAGATTTGCTTCACGCCTTGTTACCGGATAAAGACACCTCGCAAGGAAGTTGGAAATGCAGTTATCGACTTTTACAGTCTGCTGATGTGATGCCTTTGGTCTTTGATTATGCGTGGCTAATGAATGGGCAATTTGCTTTTTACTTAGTTGATTCAAATAATTACCATGAAGATGGTGTGGCCTCGACCTTATTGGTCAGAGCCTTATTTCATGACTATCTGCGTAACTTAAAGAGCTTCAGTGCTGATCTAAAAAATATGGCTGAGATATTGGAAAAGGGGATTGAGTGCGCTAAATCGGCCAACTCCGTCAAAGCGCTATTTGGTATTGCGGATCTCTCTGAAGGAACGGTTTCGTTGTTGCCGGCTGGTTTGGACTGCCAGTGGTCTAACGGCTACATCAACCAACACATAGCACCTGGTGTTAACTTAGGTGAAAACTGTTTGAAAAATTTTATTACCAAGGATTTACCGATTAATTCAGCCTGCCAACTATCAAGTAATCGATTAGGTTCCAGCAGCTTTAAACTGGATATTTATCAAGGCAAAGATGCCTGACTGATCGGTGAAGCTGATTAATTCGCTAGTCGTTATTAGACTTTAATAACCCTAATTTTACTCTGTGTTTGTGGTGATGTGTTTGAGGTATAGTTTGCGCCTAAAACAATAATTACCAAATCCGTTTACTTTTCATTAACCCTAATTGATAAAAAGAGCGGAGAAAACAGTCACCCAACACTAGAGAAGTAGCAATGGCAGACCAAGATTTTAAAGAACCTTATAACGTTTTTTACTTTTTAGGCTTAATCGCCGTCATTTTAATCCCGACTTTACCTGCAACACTGACTTGGATTCGTGTATTTAACGGCTATTCAGGTTTTTAATTTTGAACGGAGCTCGTCATTAATATTCGTCATCTCTTTCTTAATATTTTTGGCGGGCTGAGCCTAGTTTTAGGCATTATCGGTATTTTCTTACCTCTACTCCCAACGACTCCATTTATCCTACTCTCCAGTGCTTGTTTTTTGAGAAGCAGCCCTCACTTTCATTATTGGTTACACCATCACCGTATCTTTGGTCCAATACTCGATAATTGGCAACAGTATCGCGCTGTCTCTCAACAAGTTAAGCAACGAGGTTGCATATGGATTATCGCGAGTTTTGCTTTTTCTATCTGGTTTGTTCCTCACTCTTGGTTAAAAATCATGTTGTTTATCATGCTTGTGGGATTGATCACTTGGTTTATTCGCCTTCCAGTTCATGAGCAGGTTGCTAACCAACAAGAAAATCACTAGCATTATAGAGAAGTGTGCCCACTCTTCGAGTGGGCGTTTGTTTTTTCAGCGACTAGATATATTGGCATATCGATAGTGCTGAGAGCTCATGCTCTACCACTCCACGCCTGCATAAGCCCTGGGGTCTACGAGCCAATCGAAGTAAATGAAGTTATGACAACTGAAACTATCTCTCTGATCAAATCAAGCATCAAAAGTATTCCTAATTATCCAAAACCGGGCATTCTATTTCGTGATGTCACCAGCTTGCTAGAAGATGCTCAGGCATACCAAGCGACCATCGCGTTGCTGGTTGAAAAATATAAGGACATGGGCTTTACCAAGGTCGTGGGCACTGAAGCGCGTGGTTTCCTATTTGGTGCGCCGCTTGCGTTGGAGTTAGGTGTTGGTTTTGTTCCTGTACGTAAGCCAGGTAAATTACCACGCGAAACGGTTGCCCAGTCTTACGAGTTAGAGTACGGCACCGATACCTTGGAAATTCATGTCGATGCCATTAAGAAAGGCGATAAAGTTCTGATGGTTGATGACTTGCTTGCGACGGGTGGCACGATTGAAGCGACCACCAAATTGATCCGTCAATTAGGGGGTGAAGTTGACCATGCTGCGTTTGTGATTAACCTACCTGAAATCGGTGGAGACAAACGTTTACAAGCAATGGGACTAACCGTCTATAGTATCTGTGAATTTGAAGGTCACTAAGTCAACCAACTGGAAGTATTCATGAGTTATCTTGCCTTAGCGCGAAAATGGCGACCAACGAAATTTAATGAAGTAGTCGGACAAGCTCATGTCTTGACTGCGCTTGAAAATGCATTAGCACAAAATAGATTGCATCATGCTTATCTGTTTAGCGGCACTCGTGGTGTTGGAAAAACGACCATCGGTCGATTGTTTGCCAAAGGGTTAAACTGTGAAACGGGTATCACCGCCACTCCTTGTGGTGAATGTGATACATGCCGTGAAATTGACCAAGGACGCTTTGTTGATCTCTTAGAGATTGATGCTGCATCACGCACTAAAGTTGAAGATACTCGTGATTTACTGGATAACGTGCAGTACAAACCTGCACGTGGTCGCTTCAAAGTTTATTTGATCGATGAAGTTCATATGCTCTCTCGCCACAGTTTTAACGCTTTGCTTAAAACGTTGGAAGAGCCACCTGAATATGTGAAGTTTTTACTTGCGACGACTGACCCGCAAAAATTACCTGTTACTATTTTATCGCGTTGCTTACAGTTCAATCTTAAACCAATTAGCGTTGAAAAAATCCATGAGCAGCTAGAGCATATTCTATCAGTCGAACAAGTAGCTTGTGAATCAAGAGCACTAGGTATGATAGCGCATGCGGCCGACGGTAGTATGCGTGACGCACTGAGCTTAACCGACCAAGCCATCGCCTTAGGCAATAATCAGGTTATGGTTTATGTTGTTGCTCCCATGCTTGGCACGTTAGATACTGACCAAGCATTGAACTTACTACAAGCCATCAGCAGTAAACAGCCACAAACAGCAATGAATAGTGTAGAGTCTTTGGCTCAACATGGCGTTGATTGGGATGGATTGTTACAGCAAATCGCGATGCAATTGCACCGCATTGCTATGTATCAAACCTTACCTGCTACACTGGATAAAATGCAGCCAGATGCTGAAAAAATTCAGCTATTGAGCAAAGCATTGAGCCCACAAGATGTTCAGCTTTATTACCAAATTGCGTTGAAAGGTCGCGAAGATTTAGCCTTGTCACCGACGGCGCGTGTTGGTTTAGAAATGATTGTCTTACGTATGATGGCGTTTCGCCCTGCGTCAGTGTCGCTGGTCAATACTATTAGCACAGATGTGTCTAAACCTAGCGAACCTCAAGCTCAACAGTCAGCACCAGTTTCTAGTGTTGCAGCTCCATCTCAAACCGCACCCAGACCAAATGTTACTCCTGCGCAGCCGGTAGTATCGACAGAACCGCAACCTGGTTACCCTAGCTACGAGGCGGATCGAGAGTACGATAGTCGCTATTCTGACATGAATTATGATGACTCTAATGCAATGGACTATGTACCAGAAGCATATTCGCACGCGTCATCAGCACCCCCAGTTTCTCAACAACCGGCCACACCGCCACCAGCACAGTCGGTTTCACCGATAGCAGGGTTACGCCATCAATTGCGCTCTCAGCGTAAAGGGTTAGCTCAACCAGTAAAAGGTTCTAATCCAACAAGGAACGGTGGAAAAAAGTCTAATGCGGCATCTGCTCAACCTGAATCTGTGCTTGAACGCGTTGCGTCGCACGGTAAATCAGCACGGATGTCGCCTGCATCAAAAACCAAGACTGAGAGCGACCAACCTCTTGGTAATGAACCTTATCAATGGCGTCCAACACAGACTGAGGTCATTGAGCCACAACAGAAAACTGAGCTGACACCCACTCAAATTAAACAAGCTTTGGAGCATGTTAAAACCCCTGAAATGGCGGCGAAGTTGTTGGAAGAGTCGGTAGCCAAAGACCCGTGGGCAGCATTGATTCAAAAACTGAATACAGCAAAATTGGTTGAACAACTGGCGTTAAACTCTGTCTATCATAAATCAGGCTCATCAATCGAGCTGACATTAAGAGCGAGCCAAGCTCATCTCAATACCGAACGAGCGCAAAGTGAATTATTGCAAGCGCTCAATGAAGTGCTCGATGAAGAGTGTCACCTTAGTGTGACCATCGGTGAACAAGGTGAAACGCCATTAGAGCTCAGAGAGCGGCTGTACCAAGCAAGGTTAGAGCAGGCTTTTGCCAGCCTGGAGAGCGACCCTAGTGTGGTGTTTCTACAAAAGCGCTTTGAAGCTGAACTTGACCGCGATAGTGTGAGACCAATTTAATCAAATTAACCGTGTGTGGGGTTGAATCTATTCTTTAGTAACCCCACTTTATGTGAAACACCCAATGAAACCAGAGAGATAAACATGTTTGGTAAAGGCGGTATGGGCAACTTAATGAAGCAAGCCCAGCAAATGCAAGATCGCATGCAAAAGCTTCAAGAAGAAATCGCAAATATGGAAGTGATTGGTGAATCTGGCGCAGGTCTTGTAAAAGTCACTATTACTGGTAGCCACAGCGTACGTCGTGTTGAGATCGATGAAAGCTTGATGGAAGATGACAAAGAGATGCTTGAAGATCTTATCGCAGCGGCATTTAACGATGCGGCACGTCGCGTTGAAGAAACTCAAAAAGAAAAAATGGCTTCAGTAACTGGTGGTATGCAACTACCACCAGGCATGAAAATGCCGTTTTAACCAACAAGCAGGTTATTAATGCGTACCAGTCATATGCTGGAGCATTTGATGGAGGCCTTACGTTGTCTGCCTGGGGTTGGCCCCAAGTCAGCTCAACGTATGGCCTTTCATTTGTTACAGCGCGATAGAAAAGGCGGCTTACAGCTAGCCGATGCTTTAAGCCAAGCGATGACGGAAATTGGTCATTGCAGTGAGTGCCGAACTTTCACCGAAGAAGAAACGTGTAATATTTGCACCAACCCCAAGCGCCAAGAAAACGAGCAATTGTGTGTGGTAGAAAGTCCAGCAGATATTGCCGCCGTCGAGGCAACGGGCCAATATTCTGGGCGCTATTTCGTGCTTATGGGTCATCTGTCGCCATTAGATGGTATTGGTCCGAGTGATATCGGTTTGGATACTTTGGACTATCGCTTGCAGCGTGGTGGCATTTCAGAAGTGATTCTAGCGACCAACCCAACGGTCGAGGGAGAAGCAACAGCGCACTATATTGCTGAATTGTGCCGAGCTCACCAAGTGTCCGCAAGCCGTATTGCTCATGGTGTACCTGTTGGTGGAGAGCTTGAGCTAGTCGATGGCACAACGTTGTCTCACTCGCTACTTGGGCGGCAAAAGTTGTAATTGGCTTGAACGCGCCCTAAAGATCAAAAGCCGCTGTGATAATCGCCAGCGGCTTTTTCATTGAACGTTTTATTGGTTGGCCTTTTTCAAGAAATGAATGGCTACTCTTGATGATTATTCAACCAAGAGGTAGCTAGGTTAAAAGCTCCAATTCAGTAATGTTCTGTAGTGCTTCTTGGGCTGTGTTGCCACAAATTATCGGACAAGCCTTAAACTGGTGGCATACTTTGGGCCGTTCTGGCTTGCCAAACAACTTACATAGATTATCGTCATTAAGTTGAATGCAACGAACCCCTGCCGGTTTACCATTTTCCATGCCTGGAATTGATGAAGAAATACTAGGGGCAATACAGCATGCGCCACAACCGAGTCGGCATTCCATAACATTGTCCGAGAGATAAATTAGGCACGCATCCTAGCAGATATTAGTAGGAATCGCAGCGTCTGTGGTGAATTTTTCTCCTTGAATTTTCTACGCCACAGCGGTATAACACGCCCCCATTCGTTAAGTTAGTCGTTAAGTAAGAAGTCATCCTATGAATACACCATTTTGGCAAACTAAATCCCTAGAGCAAATGACTGAGCAAGAGTGGGAGTCGCTTTGTGATGGGTGCGGTAAGTGTTGTTTACACAAATTAATGGATGAAGATAGTGATGAAGTGTATTACACCAATGTCGCTTGCAGTTGGTTAAATAGCGATACTTGTTCGTGCAAAGATTACCCAAATCGATTTAATTCAGGTGAAGAGTGTTTAAAGCTGACCCGCGATAAAATTGATGAGTTTAACTGGCTACCTGATACGTGCGCTTACCGCCTAATGTCGGAAGGGCAGTCTCTACCACAGTGGCATCCGTTAATCACTGGCTCCAAAGAGGCGATGCACGCTGCGCAAGAAAGTGTCCGTAATAAAGTGGTTTATGAAATCGATGTTATTGATTGGGAAGACCATATTTTGAATCATCCCTCGCGTTAGGGAAATGAACCAAGCCCTTCCAAGCATTTAATGTCTGAGTAAATCGTTATGCTGCTGATTATGATGAGTGGTATTGATTTACTCAATAATCAGTGTGCGTTATCCAAGTAGGTTGAACCTCATAATAACAGTAGTAAACCGCCAATCGTTGCCGCAGCGGAAAGATATTGCCCTGCCGAATAGGAGTCATCTTCCTCTTCAGGGATCTTGTCTGGGTGGTCTAAGCCTAATGCACCGTGAGCAAAGGATTCTACTTTATCCCCAACGGTTTTTTCCTTGTTTTGATCAACTTTGTTATCTTTTTCAAGCTCCTGCAATGCGGCAAGTAATGCTTTTCCTTCATCGGATAAAGTCACTTTATTTTGCTCGACTTTTAGCGGAGCAGCTGCGCTTGCCTCTGGTGTAGAGCTTGCTTGAGTTTTTACCGATTGACTTGAATACAGCTTAGCTGCGCCTGTTCCTACGGGTGTCATACTTCTCTCCTAAAATATGCCCTCAGACAATGTATCGACAGATATACAAAAAACTTGTGCAAAAAAATCGCAATTTGTATGAAATAAACACAAGCAAAAACCGCGCCTATTTATCCGAACAAATCAGACAAAAGACGCAGTCTATTTGATTGGCTATTTACAGGAGAGCTCTGCATTTCGTGTAGCAAGTTGTTTATAGGCTTGCATACGATTGTTCGGTTGGATAAAAGCAGTGGGAACGGGCAGTACCTCTAGTTGAAAATCTGGAGAAAGCGGCTGAATTTTTTCAACTGGGGTAATAACAACGATCTTCAAATTTGGATTGCGACGAAAAATAGAATTTGCAGTACCTAATCCCTGTTGTGTGTGGAATTTACCTGCAATATGCATGACTTGTGAGTTAGGGTGATCAGTCAAATATTCAACAATACTTTCTGCCATGGTTTCATCCCAGGTGATTTGTGCAGCAAACTGATTTTCTGTTTGTTCGGCAGATCCGTGATGCATCGATGCCATGAATTTTTCTTTATATAAAGATGAAGACATATCAACTTGTCTGGCAACATGTTGTCGTTGTTCTGCTGGCAACCTATCAAGATATTCTATGCCGACTTTTCCTATGCAGCGTACAATCGATTTAGGAGCATTCGCCGCAATGGTGTCGATGTTGTGCGCTTTGGCGTATTCAACCAGTGGGCGGTAGTCACTTTCATAATTTGGCCACGCATTCGCTTGAGAGATAAGGTATTGCTCACCAATTTCGCCTGCAAGATAACGATTGAGTACTGGTTGGCTATCGCGTGAAAATTGTTCCATAGACAAAGCGACATCTCGTTTTTGTAGGTTGAGTTGTTCGAGTAGATCAGTTTGAAAACGGTGGATAGCTGGGTGCGTATGCCATTCTCCAACCAAAATAACATCAGCATTTTTAAGCGCCTGAGGTAGGGCTGTGAGAGCGATTGGCTCTCCTTCAGGAGAGGCTAGTTGGTAATCATAAAAGTGTGTGACTGGCTTAGTCGAGTATGTTGTACAGCCCATAAGCCATAGGGATAAAGCAAAATAAATAATCGTGCGCATGAGAGCCTCCATTTAAGTTTTAGATAGTAATGGAGGCGTTGTTAACTTGCAATATAATGAGAATCGTTATCAGTTATTCTTTCTGTAAACGCTGATCATAAAATCCGCCTCACATTCAAATATCTCGGCGTTTTTCAAATCAGATCTTAATTCATCACTGGCTCGCCATGCAAACGGGGTCATCTGCAGTAAATCAAAAGCATCGGCGCCGCTAAGGGACATTCTATAATTAAGCTGTTGTTGGTGTTCTAATGTGAATCCAGCGATTATTTCAGGCGTTTCATCATGCAGCTGTACGGTTTGGTAGATACCTTGTTTGAGCTGGTATAAATGGCGACCCGCTGGCGTAACGGTAATTACGATACCATTAGCTTGAATGCATCGGTTAAGCTCATCAGCTTTGCACGGCGCATAAATCCGCAAGACACCATCAAGTGAGTGATCTGCGAAAGGTAGGCGATGGCTTGATGCGACAACAAAATTGACATTCGGATAACGCTTGGCGGCATAGCGAATCGCGATTTTAGAGATGTCTAAACCATAAGTGGTTGCCTGTGGTGCTTGGTCTGCCAGCGAATGCGCGACAAACTGAGTGTAGTAGCCTTCGCCGCAGCCAATATCTAAAAATTGGTATTGTGAACCTTGCAAATAGTCACGACATAACTGGGTAACAGCTTGACGCATCGGGTCATAATGTCCACCTTCGAGGAAGCGGCGTCTTGCTTGCATCATCTCCTTATTGTCACCGGGATCTTTTGAACGCTTGTGCTGCACAGGCATTAAATTCACATAGCCTTCTTTTGCGCGGTCGAACTGGTGATTATTTTCACATCGGTAGTTTTGTTGATTAAGTGCAAGAGGCTGGTGGCACAGGGGACATTGGTAAGTCATAACGACCTCATGGAGATATTCAAGGCGGCAAGTTTAACGGTATTAGCGTTAAATAAAAAGGGTGGGAAAGTACCACCCTTATATGATTGCGCTTATACAGAAAGACGAGTGATCAACTGGTGGCTTTCACCGGGTTGCAAGGTTTTACCTGCAGACAAACAAGGTGCATGTAGTGTTGATTCAACACATAACATGGTTTGGTAGCCATCATCAGGCATGTCGGCCATTGATTGTGCTCCTGCTGCCCAGGGGTTCCAAAGTACCGCCGAGTTATGGCCGCTATTTTCAACAGTCAGTGTTCTATTGAGTTTAGCGTCAGCAATCTTAATTTGAGCCTCTGGCGCAGTATAAACACGGTCAATGGTATCGGTGAGGAGTAATTGTTCACCGCCTTGACATACCTTCGCATTCTGTAGGCTATCGATATATTCACGGCCCATACCAGTAGTGGTAGTTTGGCTAATATCGCCAACATTGAGATAAGTATGCAGTGCGCCAGAGAACGTCCATGCTTTCTCATCAGTGTTGGTGACTTCAAGGGTGAGATTTAATGCATCACCAATTTCTACATACAGACGTGCTTGGAATTGATAAGGCCAGATAGCCAACGTGTCGGCTGTTGCTTCCAGTCCAAGAACGACGATGACGCCATTGTCGTTTTCTTTATGTTCAACCAGCGTCCATTCACTAGTACGTGCAAAGCCATGAGCTGGTGCGGCAATACGGCCAAACCATGGCCAACAAACAGGAATGCCGCCTCTTAGTGCTGCTTTTCCATCAAAAATTGCACTATCACTCATCCAAATAAAATCATCTTTGCCAGCTGGGGTGAATGACACAACGTGGCCGCCATGTAAGGCAATACCTGCGGTTGCTTTATCGTGAATAACACGAACGATTTTCACACCATCTTTTTCAACGATGGTGACGTTATCAGAAAGAAAAGTAAGCGTTGGAAGAGAGTGTAAGTCCATAAATGCCGTTCCTCATGCAGTTCCTGCCAGACAAACGGGTAAGGAACCGGTTGGAGTTGTCCAAAGCGAGTCCCTAGGTAAAGGGACAGATACTAAAAAGGCGACACAATGGCCGCCTTTATTCTCAACGAATTTCTTCGCTAAACACTTACATTATTTAGAAACGTGAGCGATTAGGTCTAGAACTTTGTTTGAGTAACCGATTTCGTTGTCGTACCAAGATACAACTTTAACGAAGTTGTCAGTTAGAGCGATACCAGCTTTAGCATCGAATACTGAAGTTTGAACTTCGCCGATGAAATCTTGAGATACAACTGCATCTTCAGTGTAACCAAGAACACCTTTAAGCGTAGTTTCAGAAGCTTGCTTCATTGCAGCACAGATAGCTTCGTAAGATGCGCCTTTTTCTAGGTTAACTGTTAGGTCAACTACAGAAACGTTAGCAGTTGGTACGCGGAAAGCCATACCAGTTAGTTTGCCGTTTAGTTCTGGAAGAACAACGCCTACTGCTTTAGCTGCACCAGTTGAAGATGGAATGATGTTTTGAGAAGCACCACGGCCACCGCGCCAGTCTTTAGCTGAAGGACCATCTACAGTTTTTTGAGTCGCAGTAGTTGCGTGAACTGTAGTCATAAGGCCTGAAACGATACCGAAGTTGTCGTTTAGAACTTTAGCGATAGGTGCTAGACAGTTAGTAGTACAAGAAGCGTTAGAAACGATGTCTTGGCCTGCGTAAGATTCGTGGTTAACACCCATAACGAACATTGGAGTTGCGTCTTTAGATGGACCAGTTAGAACAACTTTCTTAGCACCAGCAGTGATGTGCTTACGTGCAGTTGCGTCGTCTAGGAATAGACCAGTTGCTTCAGCAACTACGTCAACACCGAGTGCATCCCACTTAAGATCTTCAGGGTTACGCTCAGCAGTTACACGTACAGTTTTACCGTTTACTACTAGGTTACCGCCTTCAACTTCAACAGTACCGTTGAAACGGCCGTGAGTTGAATCGTACTTCAGCATGTATGCCATGTAATCTACGTCGATAAGGTCATTGATACCTACAACTTCGATGTCATTGCGCTCTTGCGCTGCACGGAATACGAAACGACCGATACGGCCAAAACCGTTAATACCTACTTTGATAGTCATTGTAGTTGCTCCACAACTTAATTTCTGATTAAAGATAAACTGGTAGTAAAATTACAAAATCCAGTAAACATCTGCAACAGATAATCGGACTTAACTTGTTCAAAGTCAAAAAAAACTGTCGCTTTTTTTCACAATCCGTCGCAAGTGATTAAAATTTAGACTTTAAGTGGCTTTCGATTACTACCAGCTGGCGTAAAATACTTTAGAGCTCTAAAGCATTTAAGAAATTCTAAACCTACCGTTTTACGGAGAGAAAGTATGTGCTACAAAGAGCTGGCTGTGCAAGTTTTTAGCACAAAAAGAATGGTCAAATTTTGAGAAAAGGAAGTTTTGTTAAGTGGAACGAAAGGTCGAAAATACCATGAAGCCCGATGAATACTGGCGTGAGAAGCTGACTGATGATGAGTTTTATGTATGTCGTCAGCGTGGAACTGAAGCTCCATTCAGCGGCAAGTTATTGCACAATCGTGATACAGGGGAGTATGTATGTACTTGTTGCGAAGCGCTGTTATTTACTTCCACCAATAAATACGATTCAGGTTGTGGTTGGCCGAGTTTTGATGCGCCAATTAACGACACCGCTATTCGCTATTTAGAAGATAGAAGTCATGGAATGGTACGCACGGAGATCCGTTGTGCTCAGTGTGATAGTCATCTTGGGCATGTTTTTCCTGATGGGCCAAAGACGACGGGTGAACGATTTTGTGTCAACTCTGTGTCGTTAATTTTCAACAAAAAGTGAAAAAGCGGTGAGTTTCTCACCGCCTTTCGTTTTATCGTTACAGGTTTTAAAGCTAATAAGTGATAGCCCTATGCCCTTCCTACTTTAAGTTGCAGCGGTGTTGGCTACGTTCGCTCCACCCAATTACATAGTTTATCTATGCTCATAGAGATGAACTCACTTAGCCGGCTACCTGCAACTTGAAGTTGTTTGGGTGTTTATAACTCTGATAGATTCGAAGGCATAAGAGACGCTTTGAATTGCCCATTTTCGATCGCCTCTGTTATTTGATCCGCAATGAGATCTAACCTATCGAATTTCTCTTGAGTGAAGCCATACAGTAATTCAAGCTCGGCTTCTGAGGCGACAGGTACATTGAATGCCTTACCGACCATCGCCCAAATGTACGCTTTTTCTTTATGTTTCAGGATCTGATTGGTGCTTGCCAACGATTTAATAATCTCGATATTAACTGGTTTACCTTTGCTGAGTTCAAGCGAGTGAGTGAGTAAGGCAATACTTTTCTCTCTATCTCTGTTGGTATAAAAAGTAGCAAGCGCATACTGCATTTCTGCATTTTCAAGCTCAGGTTTTCCTTCCAACTGTAAGAATTGACGCTGAGCTTGTTTGTCACCGATTTGACTCCACAAAAAGTAAAGTGATTGTGCTGAGCGTGATTGTTTCAGTTCTTTAACGATGCGATCCAGATCATTCCCCGAATTGACCAGAGCCTCAAAACGTCGCTGCTTAAGCTTGGTTTGGTCTATGGCTTGAATTTGGGAGGCGAGCTCAAGGCATTTTCGATAAGATTTGACCAAACCATATTCTTCAATTTTGTTTTTATCTGTAGGGTTCTTTAGTACCTCAAAGCGGTGCCAAATTAAATCGGTACGAGGAATTCTGCACTGACCATCATCCATATTGAGCTGTTCACAGCGTAAGTTTGGATTATCAGCGCAGAGCTTTTCAGTATTCTTATTGTTTTCAAAGCAGCCACTAGCAAGCAGTGGAAAGCAAAGAATTAGCGTAATTTTTATGCGGTTCATTGTCTTAGCTTGTGATCAAATACACTTATTTATTTGGCTTGCCTTGACTCAATAGATTGGCAAGTTATGTTTGTGATGAATTTGTTAATCAAGGACACATCATGGATGCCAACCAATTAATTAACGCCATCACACCTGAAGCTTATGAGCGTTTATTACACGCTGTGGAAACGGGTAAGTGGCCTGAGGGTACACCACTTTCTCAAGAGCAGCGAGACTCATGCATGCAAGCTGTGATGTTGTATCAATCTAAGCATAATCTAGAAGCTGATCATATGACAGTTGCCGCCGGTGGTGAAATTAGCTTGAAGTCAAAAAGTGAATTGAAAAAGCGTTTTCAAGAAGGGCAAGAAGATATCGTGCGAGTTAACCCCAATCACGATTAAGCTAACAGTGTCCAAGGTGATATTAAAAAGCCCTATCTAGATAAGACGGGGCTTTTTATTGTCCATAGTTTAATGCAGATGAAATTATACCAACGCGTTATAGGCTCATTTCACCACGCAGTACTTGCTGCATTTTTGTTTTAACTTCCTCATAGGAGAGGTTTTGACTAAGTAAGTAGTGAAGTTTTGCTAATGCAGCTTCTGGCGTCATGTCATAGCCGCTAATTACACCTGATTCTGCCAGTGCACAACCCGTCGCGTAGCCACCCATGTTGACTTTGCCTGCTAGGCATTGCGTCAAGTTGACAACAATCACGCCACGCTCAGAGGCTTCTTTTAAATGACCTAATAATTCAGGGTTTTGTGGTGCGTTACCGACACCGAAGGTGAGCAAAATCATTGCATTTACCGGTTGCAATAAGGTGTTGCGAATAACCTCGTGTGAAATACCTGGGTACATTGTAATCACTCCAATTGGTTGCGGGGTGATGTTATGGACTTTAAAAGTACCTTGAGGTTGTTCGTTGACCTTAACACTATTGCTGATTTGGATGTTAATTCCAGCTTCAAGTAAAGGAGGCAAGTTTGGTGAAGTAAAGGCATTAAAACCATCGGCGTGAGATTTCACACTGCGATTGCCTCTCATCAATTGATTGTTGAAGAATAACGTCACTTCATTGATGGGATAATTGGCCGCAATATGTAAGGCATTAAGTAAATTTGCTTGGCCATCAGAACGAAGTTCAGCCAGTGGAATTTGCGACCCAGTCACGATGACAGGCTTACCTAAATTTTCTAGCATGAAGGAGAGCGCAGATGCCGTGTAGGCCATGGTATCGGTACCATGTAGGATCACGAAACCATCGTATTTATCATAATTATCACGAATATCGTTGGCTATTTGTTGCCAATCTTCAGGGGTCATATCGGAAGAGTCGATCAGAGGATCGTATTCGTGGATGGTAAACTCAGGCATTTCAGGACGGTGGAACTCGGGCATGCCTGCTAATTGTTTTTCCATGAATCCCGCAATTGGGACGTAACCATGGTCGGATTTTAGCATACCAATAGTGCCGCCAGTATAGGCGATGTAAATATGTTTTCTTGCCATTGCTAGAAACCACTCGTGTAGGGGGGAACAGAGCGGCGATTATAGCGTATTCAATCAATATAAAAAGGGGCGCTTTACACAAAGCGCCCTAGAGTATTATTTAGTTAATAACAGTTATTTTTATTGTACTTGGCAGTTAAGACAGAACGCATATTGTCCTTTTGGATCATTAAAACTGCTGAGTATATTGGCATCTTGCACCAGTTGTTTGGCTGCCGGTTGTAGTGCGGCAGGCAGTATCAAAGATACATCAAACTCAAAGTGAGCTTGTACTTGGCTCATGATATCTTGTAGGAACTGTTGTGCCGGAGTGAGTGCTTCTTCTACCCAGTAAATATTATAGGTTTCCAGCTTCGCTAATTCCGCTGCCAGTTTTACCGCGTCATCAAAGTCACCCATTTGGTCGACTAACCCATGGTTCATTGCATCTTGCCCTGTCCAAACACGACCTTGAGCGATGCGGTCAACTTGCTCGGTAGATAAACCGCGGTTTTCACCGACAAGGCTAATGAAACGATGGTAACCGTGTTCTATGCCTAATTGAAGTGCATCGGCTGCACCTTTTGGTAGGCCGGTGGTCACCCCAACACCAGAGAATGGAGATGTGCCAATACCATCGGTATAGACCCCTAGCTTGTTGAGGCCTTTTTCAAAGGTAGTGATGACGCTGAAAATACCGATTGAGCCCGTTAATGTGGTTGGCTGAGCAACGATTTTATCCGCGCTCATGGAAATCCAGTAGCCACCGGAAGCCGCTAGGCTCGACATGGAAACCACGACCGGTTTTCCGGCGTCTTTCAATGCTTGGATCTCGTTACGGATTACCTCAGAAGCAAAGGCACTGCCACCCGGGCTGTCGACTCGCAACACAACGGCTTTTACTTTATCGTCATTACGTGCTTGGCGAAGTAAAGTTGCCGTTGTATCGCCACCCACAGCGCCGCGTGGCTGGGAGCCATCCATAATCGCACCACTGGCCACAACAACTGCCACATCATTCATCTCACTATTAAATTGCGGTGTTATGGTCGCTTGGTATTCGTAGTAACTCATTGCGTTGTAGCTATCTTCGCCATTGCTACCGAATACTTCGGCTAATTCACGGCGTACTTGCTGGCGAGTGGCGAGTTCGTCGACCAAACCGAGTTTCAGCGAAAGCGCGGCAAGGTCACCATTAGTGGCTTTTAGCTGGGTAAGGAATTCTTCCATTGATGGGTTAAGCGTTTGGGCATCAATTTGGCGATTGGTTGAAACATCATCGATGTACGCGCCCCATAGCTGCGTTAACCAACGAGAAGCTGACTCTTTGGCAGCCTGTGACATGTCATCGCGAATAAAAGGTTCAATGGCAGATTTGTAAGTGCCAACACGAAAGACGTGCGTATTGACATCTAACTTTTCTAGCAAGGTTTTATAGTACATAGAATATGCACTATAACCTTTGAGCATCACCGCACCATCAGGCGCTAAGAACACTTTGTCAGCGTAGCTGGCTAAGTAATATTGACTTTGGTTATAGAAGTCACCAATAGCGTAAATTGGCTTACCCGCCGCTTTGAACTCATTGAGTGCTTTAGCTATGTAGCGCAACTTAGTCAGGTTCGTCTCAGGCATTTCACCTAATGCTAAAACTAAGCCGGTGATTTTTGTGTCATTCTTTGCATGGCGAATAGTGTCAACCACGTCAAACAGCACATTTTCTTTTGGCAAATCCTGACCAAAAAATGAACCAGCTACCGAATCCATTGGATTCACATAGGAGCTTTGTTCAACGATAGGACCAGACAAATTGAGCACCAAGGCCGATTCTTTGTCTACGGTCGGAAGAGGGGATTCTGCATGTACATACAAAAAATAAATAATGGCGATACTGAGCAAAAAGAATATGTTGGTTAAAGCCACTCTTACAAAAGTAATAGCTTTCCAAAAACCTTTAAAGATCAAGCCGATAAATCTAAATAGTGATTTCATTGCCTCTCCACTGCGGTTATTCGCTAGCGTGTTAAATGAATAGAAGGGAATACCCTTGAGATATGAATGAGTTACATCCTACGTGATCTAGTATACCCAAACAACCGCAAGATTGATCGGTGTTACAAAAATGTAAACACTTGTTTGATTTTTATTGACTCCGATAATATTCTGGTCTGACCACAAAGCATAATTATAAAAGTGAAGTCAGCATGTACCCACACCTATTACAGCCATTAGATCTAGGATTTACTCAGTTACGTAACCGTGTATTGATGGGATCAATGCACACTGGATTAGAAGAACATAAAGAAGGACTCCACAAACTCGCCGCCTTTTATGAAGAGCGTGCGAAAGGTGGGGTTGGACTGATCGTAACCGGCGGTTTTTCGCCTAATTTACGTGGTCGACTTCATCCTTTTAGTGCCGAGTTTAGTAAAGTGAAGCACGCTCGTTCCCATAAAGTGGTTACTGAAGCGGTTCATCGTCAAGGTGGTAAAATAGCCTTACAATTGCTTCATGCTGGCCGATACGCGATGCATCCTTTTGCTCAGAGTGCATCAGCGATCAAAGCGCCAATCGCGCGCTTCGCACCGAGTGAAATGAGTGTTCGTCAAATCAAAAAAACCATCGATGCTTTTGCAAATAGCGCTGAATTGGCGCACTTAGCTGGTTACGATGGGGTAGAAGTGATGGGCTCGGAAGGCTACCTTATCAACCAGTTTATCTGTAAGCGTACCAATATGCGCTACGACGATTGGGGTGGTAGTTATGAAAATCGTATTCGTTTTCCCTTAGAAATCGTCAAGGCGATACGCGCCGCGGTTGGTAAAGATTTCATCATAATTTTTCGTCTTTCTATGCTGGATTTGGTCGAAGAAGGCAGCACTTTTGAAGAAGTATTAACGCTTGCTAAAGCATTAGAAAAAGCCGGTGTGACCATTATCAATACTGGTATTGGTTGGCACGAAGCACGTATCCCAACCATTGCCACGCAAGTGCCACGCGCTGCATTTACGTGGGTAACAGAGAAAGTGCGTCCTCATTTATCGGTTCCTGTAGTGACTTGTAACCGAATTAACACACCTGAAGAGGCGGAGAAAATACTGGCATCTGGCCAAGCTGATATGGTCTCAATGGCTCGTCCATTTCTCGCTGATCCTGAATTTGTGAGCAAAGCCGAGCAAGGAAAAGCGGCGCTGATTAATACCTGCATTGGTTGTAACCAAGCTTGCTTGGACAATGTATTTAAAGCGAAACGTGCCAGTTGTTTAGTCAATCCTAGAGCCTGTTACGAAACTGAAATTGTGGTGCAACCTGCCGAAAAACCCAAGAAAATTGCTGTGATAGGGGCAGGGCCTGCCGGTTTATCGTGCGCCACAACCTTGGCAGAAAGAGGCTATCAAGTTGATTTGTTTGAGAAAAATGATCGAATCGGTGGTCAGTTTAGACTAGCAATGCAGATCCCCGGTAAAGAAGAGTTTCGAGAAACCATTCGTTATTTTGCCAATCTAATTGATGAGACGGGCGTCAAGCTTCATTTAGATACTGAGGTCACTTTCGATATGCTGCAAGGCTATGATGATGTGGTTATGGCCTCTGGTGTGACCCCAAGAAAAGTCAGTATCGAGGGTATTGAAAACCAAGAAAAAGTGGTTGATTACCAAACCTTGATTCGCGAAAAAACACCAGTAGGCGAAAAAGTCGCGATAGTCGGGGCTGGTGGCATTGGTGTCGACGTTGCCACCATGTTGACTGAGCCGCAAGATCACACACTCGATGATTGGCTACACGATTGGGGGATCGATAAAGAAATCGCTCACCCTGGTGGCTTGTACCCTTACCCAGATTCACTGAGTGATAAAACGGTTTGGGTTTTACAGCGCCGCAAGGGACGTGTGGGCAAAGGGCCAGGTAAAACGACAGGTTGGATCCACAAACGCACGCTTGAGAAACGCGGAGTGCACTTACTAGGTGGCGTTAGCTATGAAAAGATAGACCCATACGGATTGCATATTTCTATTGATGGCAAGCAACAATTACTTGATGCAGACAAAATTGTAATTTGCGCTGGGCAAGAATCAGTTCGTCCGTTTGAAGACAAGTGGGATTCGTTAGGTGAAAAATTACATGTGATTGGCGGTGCTGATTACGCTGGTGAGTTGGATGCGGTACGCGCTATTCGCCAAGGTGTCGAGTTAGCGACGAAATTGTAATACCCCATCACTAAATAGAAAAAAGCGCTGAATTCAGCGCTTTTTTTGATGGTATCTAATTTGTTTTTCTTCGGTCAAAGTACCTAAAGAATAACGGTTTTGTTGCCGTACACAAAAACGTGATCGTTTACGACTTTATTGAGTGCTTTGCTCAATACATTCTTTTCTACATCGCGTCCGGCTTGTGCCATATCTTTTGCACTAAAAGTGTGATCAACAGGAATGACATCTTGTTTGATGATTGGGCCTTCATCTAAATCGTTGGTAACGAAGTGTGCTGTTGCACCGATGATCTTAACGCCACGCTCATAGGCTTGTTGATAGGGTTTTGCACCAATGAAGGCTGGCAAAAAGCTGTGGTGGATGTTAATGATTTTGTGATGATAGCTCTCAACAAATGTCGGTGTCAGCACGCGCATGTATTTCGCAAGAACCAAATAATCTGGCTGATATTGGTTGATCACTTCAAGCAGTTTTTCTTCGTGCTCAGAGCGGTTTAGTCCTTCGTGAGAAACGCAGTGATAAGGAATATCAAACCGTTCAGTCAGACTTTGTAGAGTATCGTAGTTGCCCACAACCGCGGCAATCTCGACATCTAAACTGCCATCGAAGTTCTTCATTAAAATGTCACCGAGGCAATGTGCTTCCTTTGTGACCAAAATCACTACGCGTTTACGTGATGAATCTACGAGTTTACGCTTGGCTTGAGCTGGTAGAGCTTGATCAAGGTCAGCAAGAAGCGTCGTATCATTGAAGTAACCTTCAAGTTCGGTACGCATAAAAAAGTGACCGCTTGTGTTATCAACGTACTCATTATTTTGGATGATGTTGAGTTGATGTTTATAACAAATGTTGGTGATTTTTGAGATTAAGCCTGGTGCATCGCTACAATGAGTCAGGAGAGTCTTTCTTTCCATTATCTAATACTTCCGTGATTGAATTCTTTTATTCTAAAAACTAATTCGAGCGCGCATGAACGGTGACGCACTCCACAATATAAGGGCTATAATTAATCTATTATCAAGTTGGTTTCAATAAATAAACGGGTTAACCGTTAGGCTTTAGCTTATTTTCTTCTTCATGAGAGTCTTAAGGCGGTATTTATGGATAAAGAACTCCTTGCACGTAAACTGTACGTCGAAAGAGTGAGTGCATTGATGGGCGATCAGCAGATCGATGAAATTATCTTGGAAGACATGTGGGAGAGCCGAGCATCACCGGCCGACGCAGCTAAAGCAATGACCCAAGCTGAAAGTGGCTATGAAGCGCCGATGTGGCTGTCACGTTACCTCAATCGCAAATAGAACATCCCTAACCGGCGTGAGTCATCGTTCGATTCGCGCCGATTCATGAAACCTGCCATAATGCCCCGCAACGAATACTTACCCCTATTTTTAGATGATCGCAAAAACCTTTTCTTCGCAGGGTGCACTCGGTAAAGCCATTCCCGGTTTTCAAGCACGACAAGCGCAAATTGATATGGCTGAAGCTGTGGCCAAGGCCATTACCCAGCAATCACAATTGGTGGTTGAAGCGGGAACTGGAACAGGGAAAACATTCGCTTACCTTGTCCCTGCATTGCTCAGTGGCAAAAAAATCATCATTAGTACAGGGTCTAAAAACCTACAAGAACAGCTTTTTCACCGAGATTTACCGCTAATGGTTGATGCTCTCGGTTTCTTTGGCAATGTCGCATTGTTAAAAGGTCGTGCGAACTATTTGTGCCTTGATAGATTAAGCCGACAAATGATTGAAAGTCACACCAATGAAGCAGATCCGCAATTGTTGACTCAATTGGTTAAAGTTCGTAGTTGGTCATCAGAGACCAAAAGCGGTGATTTGGGCGAATGCGATGAACTGCCTGAAGATAGCTTAATTATCCCAACCATTACCTCGACCAATGATAACTGCCTAGGTAAAGAGTGCCCAAGCTACGTTGATTGCTTTGTATCCAAAGCGCGAAGAAAGGCGATGGATGCTGATGTGGTTGTGGTTAATCATCACCTTTTCCTCGCCGATCTTGCTATCAAAGAAACCGGATTTGGCGAATTAATCCCTGAGGCGGAGGTGTTCATCTTCGATGAGGCACATCAATTGCCAGATATTGCCAGTCAATATTTTGGTCAGTCTGTCTCAAGTCGCCAAGTTCAAGAGCTAGCGAAAGAGATTGAAATCGGTTATCGCACTGAAGCTAAGGATATGCGCCAGTTACAAAAAGTAGGCGATAAACTAACTCAATCGGCGATGGAATTGCGTATTGTATTGGGCGAACCGGGTTTTAGAGGCAATTGGCGTGAAGCCTTATCTTCCCCATCTGTTGCACGTGAATTAAGTCGATTGCGTGAGAGTTTAGATTTTGCGATTGATGTCCTGAAACTGGCTTTAGGGCGTAGTCAATTATTAGATACCGCGTTTGAGCGAGCTAACCTTATTAAAGGGCGTATCGACCGAGTGTGTGATGTTTCTATTACCGGTTATTCCTATTGGTATGACACGACACCGCGTCACTTTAGTTTGCATATTACCCCCCTCTCTGTGGCGGATAAGTTTCATGAGCAGATAGAACTCAAGCAAGGTTCGTGGATATTTACCTCCGCGACGTTGGCGGTGAACGATGATTTTAGCCATTTTACCCATCGTTTAGGCTTGAAGCCGCAGGCGCAATTTTCTTTGCCGAGCCCGTTTGACTATGAGCAGCAAGCCAAGCTGTGTGTGCCGCGTTATTTACCAGAACCCAATAGTGCTGGGCTGTCGGATAAGTTGGTGCAAATTCTTGCGCCTGTTATAGAACAAAACCAAGGACGCTGTTTCTTCTTATGTACCTCACACAATATGATGCGTGAATTAGGAGAGCGTTTTAGAGAAGTACTAACGGTTCCAGTACTTTTACAAGGGGAAACCAGTAAGCAAAAAACCTTAGCGGAGTTTATGGAGCTAGGGAACGCGTTGTTAGTGGCAACTGGCGCATTTTGGGAAGGGATTGATGTTAGAGGTGACGCCTTGAGCTGTGTTATTATTGACAAACTTCCGTTTACTGCACCTGATGATCCGCTATTAAAAGCGCGAATTGAAGATTGCCGTTTGCGAGGCGGAGACCCATTTTCTCAAGTACAATTACCGGACGCGGTCATCACGCTAAAACAAGGCGTAGGGCGTTTGATTCGAGACAAGAACGACAAAGGGGCGCTCATCATCTGTGATAACCGATTAGTGACCCGTGATTATGGTGGGGTATTCCTTGCCAGTTTACCGCCCATTCCTCGTACGCGAGATTTGGATAAAGTGAAAGACTTCCTTAGTCAGATTTCAGTAACAACACAAAATAATTAGAGATAGTAATGAGCGCAAAAATTCTTGCCTTAGACACAGCAACAGAAAACTGTTCTGTTGCATTGATGGTTGGCGACAAACTGTATGTTCGCAGTGAAGTTGCACCACGTGATCACACCAAAAAAATCCTGCCAATGGTCGATTCGGTTCTAAAAGAAGCAGGCATCCGCTTACAAGAACTGGATGCATTAGCTTATGGTCGTGGTCCGGGAAGTTTTACCGGAGTGCGCATTGGCATTGGAATTGCACAAGGTTTAGCGTTTGGTGCCGACTTACCAATGATCGGTATTTCAACCTTGGCAGCAATGGCGCAAGGTACCTATCGCCAACACGGTTATCAACAGGTTGCGTGTGCTATTGATGCCAGAATGAGTGAAGTGTATTGGGGGCGCTACCAGCGTCAAGAAGATGGCTCTTGGAGTGAAGTCGACAGCGAATGCGTGATTCCACCGAGTGTGCTAAGCCAGCAGTTAGCGGCAGATGATAAAACTTGGGGTTGCGCAGGTACTGGTTGGGCGGCGTATGCTGAGGCGCTGGAATCGTTATCCATTGTTCGTGAAATGGGCGAAGTACTTTACCCAGATGCGCAAGATATTGTTTATCTTGCACAGTATGAGTTTGCCAAGGGAAATACCACATCGGTAGAAGAGTCTAGCCCAGTCTATTTACGAGACAAAGTAGCTTGGAAAAAACTACCTGGCCGCGAATGATTCACCGTGAGTAGGGTTGTATGCCAATTCTACTCAAATAGAACAGGAACAGTATGGTTTCAATTAATGGTTTACCTCCTTCGATAGTGCCGGGGTCGAATAAGACCAATAGAGCAAATAAGAAAAATGAGGTAAGAAAAGGCGATACTAAAGCTGCGGTTGGTCAAACAACCAAGGTGGCTAATGCTGTTTCTCATTCGATCCGTCAAGTACAAGAAGCTGATATTCAGCGCGCAACCCTAGAATATGATTTACCCGAAGGGCGAGCCAGAAAAGCGATGGAAGAGTATATGGATGTGATGAATCAAGCAAAAAAAGAGGAACTTGCTCAGATGCTTGGGGTCGACATTTACATCTAACATAATAAGGTCATTATCATGCACGCTGCGAGCAAAAGGTTTTTTACCCATAGAACCTTTATCCATAAAACACCAATTAGTAACAAGCTACTTCGTCACTCCTGTATTGGTAGAATATTACTGCTTTTATCTTCCGTGCTTCTAATTAGCGCCTGTTCTAGTTTGCCGGAAAACCTCAAAGCAAGCGGTGAGAATGTGTTTACCGACTACAGCAGTTGGGTAAATAGCTCAGCTGCTGTGGGCAGTGAAGTTCGGCTTGGCGGTGTGATTGCCAATGTCACGAACTTAACCAATCAAACGCGTATTGAGGTGGTGAACTTACCGATTAGTTCATCTGGAAAGCCCGATATTAGTCAAGAGCCTCAAGGTCGCTTTGTTGGTTACATCGACGGTTTTGTCGATCCTGTTACTTATGCTAACGGTCGTTTGATTACGGTTATTGGGGTTGGTTCGCCCGCAGAGCAAAAGAAAGTGGGTGAATATCAATATACCTTTCCTGTAATGGCGGTCAAAGGCGCTCATTTGTGGCGTATTGAGGAACGGGTCATTGTTAATGAAGTCGGCTCCTATTTATCACTGTGCAATGGTCTATACTGCCGTCAAAGAGCCCCAAGTTCCCGAGAAGGTCGTGTGGTTCAACAGGTCAAATGAACATTCAACAAAAGCGTTATTTCCTTGAGCAAGGTTACATTGCATCACAGGAAATTGGCAATGCACAAACGGCCGAAGTCTCGGTCGTTTTTTTACATGGTTGGCTAGATAACTCATCCAGTTTTTTAACTACTATCAATGAGTTAAGTTGGCGGCTTTCTGGCGCACACCTTTGCGCAATCGATTTTCCTGGTCATGGCCTATCAAGCCATAAATCAAACGACAATTTTTACCCTTTTCACGACTATATTGACGACATTTACCAACTTTTGCTTAATTTGTCACCAAACAGGTTAGTGTTGGTTGGGCATTCTCTTGGTGCTTTAATCGCAAGTTGCTATAGTGCCGCCTTTCCTGAGCAAGTCGCAGGATTAATTCAAATTGAAGGGGTGGGGCCACTAGCTGAATCGCCAGATAAAAGCGTAACTAGGTTACGTAATGGTGTGCTGAGTCGACAACGGATCCGACGTAAGCCAAAACGTTCACTACCCACCTTGGAAGATGCGATAGATCGCCGATCAGCAGTCAATCACTTGGATACGAAATTGATTCGTCCTGTTGTCGAGCGAGGAATAGAACAGCGAGGCGAACAGTGGGTTTGGCGGCACGACGTAAAGTTAAATAGTGACTCACTATTTAGGATGTCGTTTGAGCATGCTCGGCAATTTTCAGGGCAAATCCAATGTCCACATCGGGTCATTCTTGGCGATCAAGGTTTTGGCTATTTAAAGCAAAATTGTGACTGTTTAGCCAATAATCACTGTGAAATGTTCACTATTTCTGGTGGTCATCATTGCCATCTTGAACAACCTTCGCAAGTCGCAGAACTAATCTTTGGCTTAGTTAACAAAATTTAAACAAGTGTTTGAGTGTTTCGTGCTCATACGCTTTGGCTGTGCTGTAATAGCAAAAATAAAAATATTGCCGTAGAGCAGCAGCCAATAACGAGGAGTATTACCGTGGATAAACCTTGGCTTTCACGTTACCCAAGTGACGTACCGGAAACCATCAATCCAGATACGTATCCATCTTTGGTGGAAATGTTTGAACAATCTGTCCATAAGTATGCCGACCAGCCCGCTTTTATGAATATGGGCTCAGTGATGACGTTCCGTAAACTGGAAGAGCGCAGCCGTGCTTTTGCCGCTTATTTACAAAATGAGCTAAAGCTGAAAAAAGGCGATCGAGTAGCATTGATGATGCCAAACTTGCTGCAATATCCCGTCGCATTATTTGGTGTGCTTCGTGCAGGCATGATTGCAGTTAACGTTAACCCACTATATACCCCTCGTGAACTTGAACATCAACTCAATGATGCCGATGCAAAAGCCATCGTTATTGTGTCTAACTTTGCCAACACGTTAGAGCAAATCGTAGATAACACCCCGGTTAAACACGTGGTACTCACAAGCCTTGGGCAGATGTTACCAAGAGCCAAAGGTACGCTCGTTGATTTCGTTGTGAAATATGTCAAAGGGATGGTACCAAAATACGATCTGCCAGGGGCAATCTCAATGCGTAAAGCATTGCATAAAGGTCGTCGTCTGCAATATGTGAAACCATTTATGTCGGGTGATGATATCGCCTTTTTGCAATACACCGGTGGCACTACTGGGGTCGCGAAAGGTGCAATCTTGACCCACAGAAATATGATTGCCAACGTACTGCAAGCTAAAGGTGCTTATGGCCCTGTTTTAGCTGAAGGGCGCGAGCTTGTGGTGACAGCATTACCGCTGTATCACGTATTTGCATTAACCGTAAACTGTTTGCTGTTCGTCGAAATGGGTGGTCGCAACCTTTTGATTACCAACCCAAGAGATATTCCAGGCTTTATTAAAGAACTGCAAAAATACCCTTTTACTGCCATTACTGGGGTGAATACGCTCTTTAATGCACTGGTCAATAACGAAGATTTCCATGAACTTGATTTTAAAAATCTTAAGTTATCAGTAGGTGGCGGTATGGCAGTGCAGCGCGCTGTTGCTGAGCAGTGGAAAAAAGTAACCGGGATTCATTTGCTTGAAGGTTATGGTTTAACTGAATGTGCTCCTTTGGTAACTGGTAACCCTTATGATTTAAGTGATTATTCTGGTGCTATCGGTTTGCCAGTGCCGTCGACTGAAGTCCGTATTGTTGATGATGAAGGTAATGTCTTAGCGTATGACCAAGTGGGTGAGCTGCAAGTGCGCGGACCACAAGTGATGCAAGGTTATTGGCAGCGACCTGAAGCGACAAAAGAAGTCATCAATGCGGATGGTTGGTTATCTACTGGCGATATTGTGAAGTTTGATGAACAAGGCATGCTGTATATCGTTGACCGAAAAAAAGACATGATTTTAGTCTCTGGTTTTAATGTTTATCCAAATGAAATTGAAGATGTCGTTGCCCTGCATGGCAAGGTACTGGAAGTTGCAGCGATTGGACAGTCACACGAAGTATCAGGTGAAGTGGTGAAAATCTATGTTGTCAAACGAGATCCTAGCCTAACCAAAGACGAAATTATTACGCATTGCCGTAAGCATTTGACGGGTTATAAAGTGCCTAAATTGATTGAGTTTAGGGAAGACTTACCTAAATCTAACGTTGGTAAGATTCTGCGCCGAGTATTGCGCGAAGAAAATGAAGCTCAGCAAGCAGAAGCAAAGCGAGCATAAGCGTCAAGCCAGCAATAGAAAATAATGATAGAATGCCGACAAAATTGTCGGCATTTTTATGTCCCCCATCGTGGGCTGCCCAAAGTGAGCCATTTGTGAATTATCAAATCATTACCCAATTGAACGACCTTCAGCGAGTATGCCTTGCCGCACGTGATGCAGACTTAGTGATGCTCGACACCGAATTTGTCCGTGTCCGTACCTTTTATCCACAGCTCGGCCTTATCCAGTTGTACGACGGTGAGAATCTCTCATTAATTGACCCATTGGCTTTTGACGATATGGCTCCGTTTGTTGAGTTGTTGCAAGATGTCTCTGTATTAAAGGTGCTACATGCTTGCGGTGAGGATTTAGAAGTCTTCCACAACGCATTTGGTTGTGTTCCTTTCCCTATGGTCGATACGCAAGTGATGGCGGCATTTTTAGGTCATGGACTCTCCACCGGTTTTGCCGCACTGGTGAACGAATTTGTTGGGGTTGAGTTGGATAAAAGTGAGTCGCGAACTGACTGGCTTGCCCGTCCATTATCGCAAAAGCAGTTAGATTACGCTGCCGCTGATGTTTTCTACTTATTACCCATGTATCAACAACTGTTGGAAAAAGTGACTCAAGCTGGCTGGTGGGATGCTGCGCAGCAAGAATCAGAACTGCTCACGGTTAAACGTATTAAGAATACCAATCCTGAATTTGCTTATCTTGATCTTAAAGGGGCATGGCAGCTATCACCGAAACAGTTGGCAATTCTGAAACCGTTGGCAACGTGGCGTTATGAAGAAGCGGTGCGCCGAGATTTAGCGTTAAATTTTGTGGTTAAAGAAGCCGATTTGCTCACCATCGCTCGCTTGGGGCTGACTAACCCTAATCGTATGATTGAGGAGGGGGCTGACCCACGAGGGATTCGTCGCCATAGTGACAAAATCATCGCCTTGGTCAAAGCGGGGCAACAAATCTCTGCTGACCAATATCCGCCTCAAATCGAACCGTTGATGGACTACCCAGGTTATAAACAACTGTTTAAAAAGTTGAAAGATGAAGTCAAAGCGGTTTCTCAAACAACAGGATTAGCGACAGAGTTTTTGGCATCGAAAAAACAGTTGAATCAACTGTTAAGTTGGGTGTGGAAGAAAGAGCGAAACCCTGAAAAATTACCGGATGTTATGCAAGGCTGGCGTTTACCTATCTTAGGTGAAAAGCTTAATAAACTTGTTTAATTTCTCAAGGCCAACCATTTTAAGGATCAAAATGACAGCAACAGCTTATCTTAATGATTTGAACCAACGTTATCTTGCCATTCATCGCACGAAAGAAGATTTCTTTTGGGATACCTATATGGGTATCAGTGATGATCATCAAGGCTCGACTCAAGCTCAAACTCGTTGGACGCAATTTCTCAGCGACGCAGGGCATATTGCTGAAATAAAGCAGCAATTGGTTCAAGCGGAACGTATTACTAACGAAGAAGAAAAGCAAAATACAGTTATTGGTTTAAATGGTTGGCTCGCCATGTTTCAAGCGCATGCGATTGAGTCAGAACACGCTCAAACGTTAAAGGCTGATTTAATTAAATTTGAAGCTGAATTGTTTGAGAAAAAACAAAACCATGTGATGACATTTACTAGTGAGCAAGGTCAACGTATTGAGGGATCATTGCCAGTTGTTGGCTCGACGATTCGTACCAATAACCATGAAGCTGTTCGCCAAAGTGCTCATCAAGCCTTGCTAGATCTTGAACAGTGGTTATTGCAAAACGGCTTTTTAGAGTTAGTGAAGCGGCGTAATCGGTTTGCTCAGTCACTTGGATATAAAAGCTTTTTTGATTATTCAATCAACAAAACGGAGCAAATGACAACCGAGCAACTGTTTAATATTTTAGACGATTTTGAACAGCGTACCCGCGATAGTCATCAGAGCAGCTTAGCGATGCTGGTACAAGCAAAAGGGGAGCAAGCACTCGCAGGGCATAATTTTGTGTATTCTTTTGCCGGTGATGTGATGCGTGAATTAGACCCTTACGTGCCATTTTCACAGTCGTTGCGCCGTTGGATTGAATCCTTTGGTCGTTTAAATATTGATTATTCTGGCGCGGAATTGACGCTCGACTTACTTGATCGCAAAGGCAAGTATCCTAATGGTTTTTGTCATGGACCCGTGCCATCATTTTATGACCAAGGAAAGTGGATTGCGGCGAAGGTCAACTTTACTAGTAATGCAAAACCTGACCAAGTTGGAAGTGGCTATGATGGCATCAATACCTTATTCCATGAAGGTGGGCATGCTGCACATTTCGCTAATGTTAAGATGAATGCGCCATGTTTCTCTCAAGAGTTTGCGCCAACCTCAATGGCTTATGCTGAAACACAATCAATGTTCTGTGATAGCTTGCTCACTGATGCTGATTGGCTAAAAAGCTATGCGCTTGATGCTCAAGGTAACCCAGTACCTGATTCAATTATTCAAGCGATGATCAAGAGCCGTCAACCGTTTAAAGCATATGAAGAACGTAGCATTTTGGTGGTGCCATATTTTGAACGCGCATTGTATGAATTAAGTGAAGAGGAATTAACAGCAGAACGTGTTACCGCTCTTGCTCGAGCTACGGAACAAAAAATTCTCGGTCTGGCTTGCAGTCCACGTCCATTGATGGCGATTCCTCATCTATTGTCCGATGAAGCATCGTGCTCTTATCAAGGTTATTTGTTGGCACACATGGCGGTATATCAAACACGAGCTTTCTTCACTCAAAAATTCGGTTACCTGACTGACAATCCTGAAATTGGCCCATTGTTAGCCGAACATTATTGGCAAGCCGGAAATAGTGTGTCGCATAATCAAACCATCGAGAAACTGACTGGTGAAGGTTTTAATGCTAAATACTTAGCGGACGTCTGTAACCTATCGGTTGAGCAAGCATGGCAACAAGAGTTACAGAAGATAGAGCGTCTAGCTGATAGAACGCAAATTCAACCAGCCTCACTCAATGCCACAATTAAAGTGGTCGATGGAGCACAAGAATTAGCCAGTAATACTCATTCTGACGATGAAATGTGCCGCCAGTTCGAGCAGTACATTGCACAACATTATGGTTGTTAAGCTGTTAGTGTTGTTAACTGCTTAAGGTGCTAGTGCCATGCAAATAAAAGAGCCTGCATTTTAGCAGGCTTTTTCTCGATCAGTGTTTAACTCAATTTAAAGCCGAGTTTATTTCTCTTCATCTGGCAATTTGACATTCAATTCCAACACAGCAATATCATCTCCTTTATGCTCAAATGTCAGTTCAACCATGGAAGGGTCGATGGGAACATATTTAGCAATGGCTTTTAGAATATCTTCTTTCAACTGCGGCAAATAAGTCGGTGCTGGGTCACTTTGGCTACGACGCTCCGCAACGATGATCTGTAAACGTTCTTTCGCAAGATTAGCTGATGTCTTTTTTTGTGGTCTGAAGAACTCAAGTAGTGACATAGTGCTTAACCTCCAAATAGTCGTTTAAAGATGCCTTTTTTCTGCTCAGTGACGAAGCGAAAATCAACTTGTTGGCCTAATAGACGCTCAACTGCGTCACCGTAAGCTTGGCCTGCATCTGACTGTTCGTCAAAAATAACTGGTACGCCTTTGTTGGAAGCATTTAACACAGCTTGGCTTTCTGGAATTACACCCAGTAGAGAAATGTGTAGGATCTCTTCAACATCTTCCACGCTCAACATTTCACCTTGCGTCACGCGTGTTGGGTTATAACGCGTGAGAAGCAGGTGCTGTTTGACTGGTTCTAGACCTTGTTCTGAGCGCAGTGATTTTGAGTCTAAAATCCCAAGAATGCGGTCAGAATCTCGCACCGAAGATACTTCTGGGTTAGTGGTCACAATGGCTTCGTCGGCAAAGTAAAGTGCCATTAGCGCGCCTTGCTCAATACCTGCTGGAGAATCACAGATGATGAAATCAAAACCCATCGCATCGAGTTCATCGAGTACGCGCTTGACGCCATCCTTAGTCAGCGCATCTTTATCGCGAGTTTGTGATGCGGGAAGAATGAATAAATTGTCTGTGCGCTTGTCTTTGATCATCGCTTGGTTGAGCGTAGCTTCACCGTTGATGACATTGACAAAGTCATACACAACGCGACGTTCGCACCCCATGATAAGGTCAAGGTTACGTAAACCAATATCGAAATCGATAACCGCAGTTTTTTTACCTTTCAAAGCCAAACCTGATGCGATGGCTGCGCTTGAGGTCGTTTTACCTACGCCGCCTTTTCCTGACGTTACAACAATAATGCGTGCCATTATGTTTTCCTTGTTAATTTTTAAATCGTGAGCGTTTCGAAGTGTAGTGAGTCATCAACCATGCTGAGCATCACTTTCTTCTGCCAAAACTCACTTTCAATTTGATCACTAAGCCAGTAATTACCAGCAATGGATACCAGCTCAGCTTGTAAATCGTGACAAATAATTCGTGCTTCGGCTTGACCGCTTGCGCCTGCGATGGCTCTGCCTCGCAATGTGCCATAAACATGTATAGAGCCATCAGCAATTACTTCTGCTCCAGCACTGACATGGTTTAGGATCACTAAATCGCCATCTTTAGCGTACACTTGCTGTCCAGAGCGAATTGGAGTGCGAACGACTTTGGTCGGTGCCATTTTTGCGGGTGCTTGAGCAGGGGACTTACTTGCGCTCATCACGGCAAAACCGGCTTCTGATGCCAAGTTTTGGCTGCGTTTATCTTTACAGCCAGTCACTCCTACCGGAATCATTCCTGCTTCACTTATCCCCTGTTTTAGCATGATGAAATCAAGCTCGCCCATTACCTTGGCAATATTAATAACCACCGGGGCTGATGCGAAAAAAGCTGGGGCTTGGGTTACTTTTTCCTTGAGAAACTCAATGGTATTGGCAACTTCATTGTCGCAAAGGTGTAAAACTGACAAAGTAAAACTGCTACCTTTTAGGTCAGGAGTATTGGACATCTTATTTTTGACCTCAATAACTAATGGCTTCACTAGAAAGGGCGTTGCCTGAAACTAGGGTTGTCATGTTATATTTACTCACTTGGCTCAGCAAGTTATCTACTGCCAAATGTTTGTATTAATCTCAAATTTGGCGAAAATTTAACGTTTATCACTTAATCTGCTTAAAAAGCCGATTTATTACAAGAAAGGGTTGTCATGCTTTGTTCTATCTACAAAGGCTCAAAAAAAGAAGGTACCTATCTTTATATTCCGAAAAAAGACGATTTTTCACAGGTCCCTGACACGCTGATGCAGATGTTCGGTAAACCTACTTTGGTTATGGTAGTGAAATTAGAAGGACGGACACTTGCTCAGGTCAACATTGAGAAAGTGAAAGAGTCTTTGGAAAATGAAGGTTATTTCTTACAGTTACCACCGCCACCAGAAAATTTACTTGAAAACTACAAACAGCAAAAAGCTCAGCAACAAGGCCGTTAGGTTTTTAGCTCAAGGAGGGCGATTTGAGAAAATTATTGTCAGTCGTATTAGGTTTGAGTCTTACTGCGCCGTTAATGGCGAATGAAGTCAGTTTCGAACAGTATGTCGAAAGCTTAAAACAGCAAGCGCGCAGTGAAGGGATCTCAGAGCAAATTTTAAGCGATGCTTTCAAAGATGTTGCTTACAAGCCGCGTGCGGTCAAAGCGGATCGCAATCAGCCAGAAAAAAAATTGACGCTGGACGAATATATTCCCCGTGCAGTGCCAGATTGGAAAGTAAACCAAGCCAAAGCCTTGTATGAAAAGCACTATGATCAACTTAGCCGTATTGGCAAACTGTATGGTGTACAACCTCGTTTTATCGTAGCGCTATGGGGAGTGGAAAGTAATTTCGGTGCATTGACGGGGGGTTATAGTGTTATTGATGCTTTAACGACCATGGCTTACGACGGTAGAAGAGAGGCATTTTTTCGTAAAGAGACGATGGCTGCACTGCAGATTCTACAGCAAGGTCATATCAGTGCTGACGACATGAAAGGGTCATGGGCAGGTGCAATGGGCCAATGTCAATTTATGCCTAGTTCATTTTTGGCCTTCGCTTCTGATGGCAATGGTGATGGCAAAAAAGATATTTGGGGCACTAAAGAAGATGTGTTTGCTTCAACGGCCAATTACTTAAGCCAATCAGGTTGGGATGATAAATACACTTGGGGCCGCCAAGTAAAAATCCCGAAGGGATTTGACCATGAGCTAGAAGGACGTCAGTCAGAAAAAGGCAAATTCCTGCAAGAGTGGTCCAAGCTAGGTGTTACTCGTTATGATGGCCGCCCGTTGCCAACGCTAACAGACGATATTCAAGCTTGGTTGATCATGCCAGACGATGAAGCTGGTCGAGTTTATTTGGTATATAACAATTACAACGTGTTAATGAAGTGGAATCGTTCGTATTATTTTGCGCTCGCCGTTAGCCATTTAGCAGACCGCATCGCCAGTTTTTAGTTGCAGTTGAATTCATTACTCAACCAGTGTGATGAATTCAACTCATTGCTTAAAAATTTATAATTTTGTGAATAGTGCTGTGGTGGTTTACTTTTATTTTGGTTACTATCATGTTAGTTATTTTGAACTGAAATCACATTTTTGGTTGTATTTTGCGGTCGAAATTACTTGCTAGCAACAGCTGGTGGTAGCACTTTACAGAGGAATCTCGGTGGCGCATGACGTTCACAGTTTTGTAGCGGATAAACTATCTGAAGTAGTTCTAACAAAACATCACCGGCAACGGATGATGGTTTTTGCTTTGACGCTATTTGGTATAGTGTTTCTTGGTGTTTTTTCTGGCTATTGTTTTTATAAAGGTCAAACGTTACTGGCAACGACTTTAGCGTTCTATACGGGTTTTGGCTTGTTGACGGTTTGGCTATTGACACGTTGGCGAACGGTTGGCTTGGTTTGCCTTTCTGCGATTATTTACTCTTTAAGCTTATACCTTGTCATAACTGGTGGATATGAAGGTACGGGGGTAATGTGGGTATATCCGCTTGCCGCAATCGGAATATTTATTAATCAATTTAAGCATGGTTTACTTCTTTCCTTTCTATTTATTACTGGTGTTTTTATAACGCTCGCTTTCCAATTGTCGATCTACGAATATTCTCATGTGATGAGTATCCGCTTGGTCATTACATTGATTGCATTAAGTGGCATGTGTCATATCTTGATTTATTTTCAGTCTCAAATGGATGACTACATACTTAAAATGCATGAGGAAGGTATTCATGAACTCGCTTATATTGACTCACTGACCAAGTTGGCTAACCGTTCTAGTTTCAACTCGGTACTTTATCATTCCATGCAATTAACTCATCACTACCAAAGCGCAATAATTTATATCGACTTAGATAATTTCAAGAACATTAATGATCGCTATGGTCATAATTATGGCGACATCGTCCTAGCTGAATTTGGCTTAAAGTTGAAAGCCGTGGCAGAGCAATATCTACAACAAAGCTTAGGTGCATATGATGTTGCTCGCATCGGTGGCGATGAATTTGCTATTTATGTGAAAGAGTATGCCAGCGAGCAGGATGTCGTGAACATGGCAAATGAGATCATTGCACTATTTTCTAGCCAGCAGCTCTCTTCACTAAAAAAAGTAGTGAGCGATGTTGGAGCAAGTATTGGTATTGCATTCGTTGACACGGAAAAGATGGACTTGAGTGATAGCCTGACGATTGCAGACAGGGCTATGTATCAAGCCAAAAAGGCAGGCAAAGGTAAAGTTTGCGTTGCAGAAGTTGGTTCGGAAATCAAGAGGAGTTACGGCACTAATCCATCAGAAAATGCATGGTAATGTTCTCCCTTTTTTTTGTCCATTGATGTTGTTGTCAATTAGAGCAGAAAGTAGAAGTTTCTCTTCATGTTTTTAGATGTTGATACTGGTTATTATTGGCCAAATATCATCTACAGAGAGACTTATATGTTAATGCCAAGCGTAAATCGATTAGGATTAGTTTTGGCGATAGGGATATCGTTGGCTGCATGCGGGGGAGGTGAAGGGGATTCATCTTCGAATGTAGTTACGACACCAAAGAGTGTTACACCACCAACCAGTATTCCCTCTTTGGAAAGCGAAAAAGATCGTCTTGATATTGTGGTAAATGATATCACTTTATTATCGTCATCTAGCTATGCTGGATATAGTTTTAGCCCAACTGTTTTTAATCAAATGGGTGAGGTTAGCTATACGAGTGATCCAGCTGATATTGTTGTCGATAATGGCGATGGAAGCTTAATGGTACTAAAACCAGGTTCGGTTACCGTTACGGCTACACTTAATGGTTACAAAACTGCAAAAGATATATTTAATGTCACAATTGAAAAGTGGGATAATTCGAGTTTAAAGGCTGACTCCTTAACACTTAATACGCTTGGTGATAATAATACGCGTAAGTTAAATGTTAGAGGATTCAAAGGCGAACTCAACTTTACGGTTCAACCTAAGTATGACCATATTATTAGTGTGGATCATGAAGGAAATGTCACTGCTAATGGACTTGCAGGAACAGCTATTGTAACTATCACCGACTCTGGAAATAGTAGTTATAAATCTACTAGTGTAATAGCTAAGATTATAGTAACGGCTGTGTCAGCGGATACATTAAGTTATGAGAATTTTGAACAAGAATATAGTGATGGCTTATTTATTCAAGCAAATAAAATTACCGGGGCTCCAATAAAAAGTCAGAATTATTTCGTTTGGGATGGTCAGGATGTTTTAAACATCAATCCTGCTACTGGAGAAATGGAAATACTAAAAGCTGGTGAGGCAATAATTCAGGCAAATGTCGAATATCAGCCGGGGTATATACCCGTGATCATTGAAGATGCTTGATTTTCAATAGAATCAGGATCATGCTACAAACCATGAAAATCACACTGACTCCTCAACAGAAACTGCAACTCGAACAGATGCACGACATTGAGCG
>NZ_SJFM01000288.1:0-255 GCF_029478545.1 Vibrio sp. 1180_3 | reverse complement strand
AATCATCAAACTCACCATAGAGGCCAGCTTACCTGTTTGCTAAGCCAGTTTGGTTTAGACTTTGGCTGTACAGACCTGCCTATGATCGTGCCAGAGGGAGCACGTACATAACAATAAATTTAAGAGTAATTCACAACGCTCGGCGCTTTCACTTCAAGCAAGTTTAGTGTTTATGGCACAATGCGTTAGGTAAGGTGGTGGCGTTGTTCACACCTTAATTTGGCGTTATATGCTTTGAACTCCTGCTAAGTCCTA
>NZ_SJFM01000287.1:0-255 GCF_029478545.1 Vibrio sp. 1180_3 | reverse complement strand
CCAGACGTGCAAGCGTTAGACGCCGATAGCGATCCGGTAATTCGCACCATGACAGTGATGTCGGCGGACGGCACCACTCATGACGTGGTCGTGACGATCACGGGCTCAGACGACAAAGCGATCATCATACCAGACCAGCCGGGTGATGACGCGGGCGCGGTGCAAGAAGACGTAACGCTGACCACTGGCGGCAACTTAAATGTGGCTGATCCTGATGCAGGTGAGGCGGTCTTCCAACCTCAAACCGACGTTCAA
>NZ_SJFM01000286.1:0-255 GCF_029478545.1 Vibrio sp. 1180_3 | reverse complement strand
GGTTTTGTTGTAGCTGAAAGGGCGCTTTCTTTGCTGTTGATTCTGTAAGTGGCTCTCTTTGGCTAAAATCGTTGTAAAATTTAGGGTTTGGTTAGCATCGTTTTTGCACGTAAGTTATTCAAATTTCTTCCTTTCTACGGTGATTTACTTTGAATTCACGGTAAAATTCACATAACAAGCAATTCATCGCTGTTAAATTTAGGTTTTTGTAAGCATCGTTTTTGTACGTAACTTATTCAAATCTATTCAGGCGGC
>NZ_SJFM01000285.1:0-255 GCF_029478545.1 Vibrio sp. 1180_3 | reverse complement strand
CAAAAACGATGCTAACCAAACCCTAAATTTTACAACGATTTTAGCCAAAGAGAGCCACTTACAGAATCAACAGCAAAGAAAGCGCCCTTTCAGCTACAACAAAACCTTTTGCTTCACCAGATTTTCATAGCTGAATATCAGCAAGCAAATCAGTCAAAAAGACATTTCAATTAAAGCGATTTGAAACTGACGAAACTCAACACAAGCCAGATCCAAAACTTAATTGAGGCAACCCAAGAACCTTGAAAACGATCA
>NZ_SJFM01000284.1:0-255 GCF_029478545.1 Vibrio sp. 1180_3 | reverse complement strand
CGGTGTTTATAACTAACAGAGGAAATAAAATGGATTGGTATTTGGCTGTTTTAAAGAAGTATGCAGTTTTTAGTGGAAGGGCTAGACGAAAGGAATACTGGATGTTCTTTTTATTTAACCTCATTTTTTCTTTCATTTTGGGGTTTGTTGATGGCTTCTTGGGTACTGTATTTATCGGTACTATTTACGGGTTGGCAGTTTTAATTCCAGGTATAGCTGTTACTGTTCGTAGGCTACACGATATTGGTCGCACAG
>NZ_SJFM01000283.1:0-255 GCF_029478545.1 Vibrio sp. 1180_3 | reverse complement strand
AGTTTAGCCCATGAATGGTCATGCTCAACAACGTATTCAGAGCCTACTTGAAAGTCAGCTGTAACATTCAATTTAGTGAACCGACCTACATCTTCTGGATCGACAAGTTCAACGTGGGTGAGTGTGTGCGGCTTAGTTGAGCCATTATTACGTGCATGTTCAACTGCATTAAGTGATTCGCGAACCGCTCCATCACCAATAGCATGAATATGCGCGCTGTAACCAACCTTATCCAGAGCATCTAACCAAGTTTTC
>NZ_SJFM01000282.1:0-255 GCF_029478545.1 Vibrio sp. 1180_3 | reverse complement strand
TTCACACCCCGATTTTGAAGCTCTGTAAGTACACTGAGCCAGAACTTCGCGCCTTCAGTTTCGGACATCCACATCCCAAGAAGTTCTTTCTGACCTTCCATATTGACGCCGAGAGCAAGGTAAATGGCTTTGTTGATGACTTGCTTATTTTGGCGCACCTTCACAACAATGCAGTCCAGGTAAACGATGGGGTAAACCGAATCAAGAGGGCGAGCTTGCCACTCAACAACTTGTTCTAAAACAGCATCAGTGACT
>NZ_SJFM01000281.1:0-255 GCF_029478545.1 Vibrio sp. 1180_3 | reverse complement strand
TTTCATTGAGAATTCGTTCCGTGTTTTCGGCAAGTTGGCTTGGTCGAAATGGATTCTTGAACAACCTGAGATTGATCGTTTTTAAGGTTCTTGGGCTGCCTCAATTGAGTTTTGGATCTGGTTTGTGTTGGGTTTCGGTGGTTTCAAATCGCTTCAATTGAAATGTCTTTTTGACTGATTTGCTTGCTGACATTCAGCTCTGGAAGTTTGGTAAAGCAAAAAATTTAGCGGTTGCTGAAAGGGCGCTTTCTTTGT
>NZ_SJFM01000280.1:0-255 GCF_029478545.1 Vibrio sp. 1180_3 | reverse complement strand
ATTCCTGAGCATGGTAATTTGCAAAGAATTCTATCGAAAAAGCCAACGACAGAGCACACGAAACGAATTTAAGAATGCATAAAATTCAACACCAAAGAAGCCGCGCCAACGAACTTAACAAAAACAATACTTCCCGTAAGCAGCCTTCGTTAAGTTCAAACACTTCCCGAAAAGTGCCACTGGCGAGATAGTTGAGAAGCTGAGATTTGTCCGGTGTGTAGCTAGAAAACCCAAAGCCTTTCCACCTTAAATTCA
>NZ_SJFM01000279.1:0-255 GCF_029478545.1 Vibrio sp. 1180_3 | reverse complement strand
GAATTTTACCGTGAATTCAAAGTAAACCACCGTAGAAATGAAGAGATTTGAATAAGTTACGTAAAAACTGATGCTTACCAAAACCTAAATTTCACAGCGATCTTAGCCGAAGAAAGCCACTTACAGAATCAACGACAAAGAAAGCGCCCTTTCAGCCACAACAAAACCTTTTGTTTCACCAGACTTTCAGAGCTGAATATCAGCAAGCGAATCAGTCAAAAAGACATTTCAATTAAAGCGATTTGAAACTGACTA
>NZ_SJFM01000027.1:0-70291 GCF_029478545.1 Vibrio sp. 1180_3 | reverse complement strand
CGTCTTCTTGCACCGCGCCCGCGTCATCACCCGGCTGGTCTGGCGTGATGATCGCTTTGTCATCAGAACCCGTTATGGTTACAACCACGTCATGAGTCGTGCCATCCGCAGATGTCACTGTCATGGTTCGGATTAGAGGAGCGCTGTCTGCATCCAAAGCCTGCACATCCGCATGGCTGTTATTCAGTTTATAGGTCCAGTTGCCACTTTCATCGATAGAAAAAGTCCCCCAGTTGCCATCTTTAACGTCTGCTTGAGGGTGGAATACCGCTTCGCCAGCATCCGGGTCTACAATATTCAGATTACCGCGACTCACCAACAGCACGTCTTCCTGCACCGCGCCTTTATCGCCATCCAGTTGTGTTGGGGTGATGATCGCTTTGGTTTCAGTGGGCTCAGATTGTGGCGAACGAGAAATATTAAATACCGTTTTACCCTGCTCGGTTGTTAGAGCAGTAACCATGCTAGCAGTTTCAAAAAAGGTGCTTGCCAATACTTCGGCACCAGTACGTTCAATAGTGCCAGATTTTGTCAGGCTTGAACCAACTATTTCACCCTGTGCGGTGGCATACTCATCACCTAATTCAGTAGGATCAACACCTTGTTCTAGAGCTTCATAAATTTTATTTAATTCAACGAAACTACCAGACTTAGGATCTTCTTCAACATTTGCTAAGTCGACTTGCTGAGGTTGGATTTCACCTTTCAATGTTTCAACAATCACTTCACCTGGCAGTAAACTATCTTTCGATTTTACTACTTTGATGTGACCATCCAGTCCTATTACAACATAGGTTTCTGCGGTTAATTTTGATTGTTCAACCAAGAGATTTACCCCATTTAGCAAATAAAAAAATCCCCCCCATAAAACTAGATGGGCAATGAGATTCGATTTGAATCGTTAACATATTTTATTTACTAATTTACCACTGTTCACTACATATAAAACATGTATTTTTTCACCAATAAACTGCATGTTTTAAAGTTATTTTATTTCCGAACAAAACATCATATCTTACGCGACCTGTTTTTGGTGGATCAACGTTCGTAATCACTACGTTTCTAATGAAGCAATGACTTATCGTCAATAGATTTAAACTGCGCAACGTTCACTTATATATATTCGAATTTATATAGTTTTAAATATTGAGATTAATATTATTTTAGGAGACTCTCTGTGAAATTAAGCAGTATCAGCATTGCGTGTTGTGGCTTATTTATTGCGCTTCCTTCTAATGCACAAACGTTAGAACAGGCGGTAGCAATTACCTTTGCAACCAATCCTGATATAAAGAGTGCATTTAACGAGTACATGAGCAAACTGTATATTGTCGATCAATCAACTGGGGCTTATAAACCTCGTATTGATATCGATGCGGGCATTGGCTATGAGGGGATAAACCCGGCAAATTCGACTGGTAACAAAAACACAGATATGACTCGCAAAGACGCATCTATAACTCTGACTCAGTTGATTTGGGATGGGTCTAAAACCCTACATGATATTGACCGAACTTCGGCAGATGCAGAGTCATTACGTTATCAATTGCTTTCTGATGCACAGAGTGTGGCCCTCGAAGTGATTAATGCTTACCTTGATGTACTTAAGGCACAAAAGTTTATGGAGCTTTCTGCAAGTAATCTTAGTACACATGAGCGTATCTATGTTGATATTAAAAAGCGTAAAGATTCTGGGATAGGTTCAGTTGCTGATCTTACTCAAGTTGAAGCTCGCTTGGCCAAAGCTCACAGCAACATACTCGCAGCACAAAATAACTATAAAGATACGCAAACGATTTTCTTTAAGTTGGTTGGCGAAGTCCCACACGATCTAATATTCCCACACGCTGATAAAAACTTCATTCCGGCAACTCTTGATGAAGCAAAAACTCAAGCCTTTGAAAACCATCCAGTTATCAAAATAGCTCGAGCGGATGTCGACTCAGCAAAATTCCAATATAAGCAAGTTGATGCAAATAATTTCCCGGTTATTTCATTTGAAGCAGCACAAAACTGGCGCAATGACTCTGGTGGTATCGAAGGCAGCAGCGCAGATACCACTGCGATGCTTCGTGTTCGCTATAACCTTTATAACGGTGGTCGAGATTCGGCAAACGCGGACACTATGGCCTACCAACTCAACAAAGCGAAAGACCTGCTAGAACGCGCTTATCGGGGGGTTGAACAAGAAATTCATCTTTCGTGGAATGCACTTGAGCTGACAAATCTACAAAAAAACTTTTTGGCTCAACATGTTGACTCTGCATCGAATACTGTTATCGCATACCAGAAGCAATACAGCTTAGGTAGGCGTACTTTGCTTGACTTATTAAACACTGAAAATGAGTTATTCGAGTCGCGCAAAGGCTACATAGAAGCCCAGTTCGCACAGCAGTACGCCAAATACCGTGTTCTGACTTCAACCGGAAACCTACGTGATGCGCTACGCATTGATATTCCAAAAGAGTGGACTCAACCAGTGGAGTACTAAACACTATGAAAAATATTATATTAACGGCTTTAGTTCTGACTATACTGAGCCTAAATGTCACATTTGCAAACGATGGTATGGATTATATCCCGACTCCAAAAACCAATCAGATTGCCGACCTGCAAGACGCAGACGATGATGGTGTGATCAATGCTCGCGACCTCTGTACCGACACCCCAATCGCCGCAGAAGTCGATAACGACGGCTGTGAAACCTACGTCAACAAAAAAGAACAATACCAGCTTAAGATCTTATTTGATAACGACTCTAGCCGTATCAAGAGTGTTTTCCAACGTAAGGGCACTGAGCTAGCGGCTTTCCTAAATAAGTACCCTGAGACCTCTATAGAAATACAAGGATATGCAAGTAAAGTAGGCGATACAAAGTATAATTACGATCTGGCCCGTCGACGGGCAGAGAACGTGCGCAACCTGCTGATTGAAAAAGGCATTGACAGCCAGCGATTAAAAATCGTTAGTTATGGTGACACCCATTTGGCCGCATTAGGTCTCGATGAAGTCAGCCACGCCTTAAACCGTCGTGTCACGGCTACAGTTATCGGTCATAAAGGCATGGTTAAAAACGAATGGACAATATTTACCACCATTCCTAAGGTCAACTAATTCGCTGCCCTGAGTATTTATATTTATTATTCGGGGCTTTCATCTATTGCTCATCTACACAAAATAAAATCTATTTAATATAGGCTCTTATATAGCCGAAAAAACGTCAATCAATATTCCACAAATTTCATCTAACCTTTAGTTGCATATTAATTGCGGTTATAAAAAATCACCCCACATACGGAAAGAATGCCGAACTATTCAAATCATAAAAAATGATCTATAAATTAAATCGTGAATTTTTAATAAATAACCTTATAATTATATAGCAACGGCTGTTGAGCATCGTTTCATAATAAATATTTAAATCATCTTTTAAGGCTATGGCAGAGTAAAATGACCGAGACATATCTTCGTAGACTGAGCCAACTATTACAGCACTACAACCCGTCTCAGGTGCACCAAGCAAGCCTTGATGATCTAGAAGTGTTGTTTACCACTTCACGTCGAAATACCTCAAACATCCTAAAAATGCTCAATGACTATGGCTGGATAAACTGGGTACCTGGTCGGGGGCGTGGTAAAGCCAGCACCCTAAAAGTGACCACTTCCATGCATCAGGCACTCTATTGCACCATCCGCAGTGAGATCAATGCAGGCAACTTCGATGTAATCACCAAACTACTCAAAAAATACCGAGGTACTGCAGCCAGTGCTCTTAATCAGGCGATGGAAGAAACATCGCAAGAAAATCAAAACGCAAATTCTCTGATTATCAGTCAGTATCCTTGGGTAGATGAACTTGATCCAGCCCTGACCTACCGCTTTGCTGAATTGCAAATCATACGCAGCCTATACGATACCCTATTCACTGTTGACAGTAATAGCCAGCTACACCTTCACCTTGCTTGTGAATACCAAATCGAAGCAAAATACATCTATATTTGGCTACGTCCAGATATACGCTGCCACGATGGCCTGATGCTGGAAGAGGACGATGTTGTACATAGTCTGAAACGGCTTATGCAGGCTAATGGACCAGTTAAGTGGCTATTTCAACAAATTTATCAGATCAGTTTTGATGAGGATAGGAAAGCGATCTGCATTGAGTTAAAGCAACCTAACCCACTGTTTATCTACTGTCTCGCTACCGCCAACGCCTCTATTACCACTAGGCGTCATAAAGATTTCAGTAACCAACGCAGCGTTGCTATAGGCACCGGCCCCTTTATTCTTGAATACTGGGAGAAAGACAAGCTGGTAATGAAAAAACAGCCCCACTACTTCGCTAAAAAGGCGCTACTGGAGCAGATAACCCTATCTCATCAGGGTGAAGAGCTAGATAAATACATCAGCTATAACCAACATACTGAAGATACAGAAAGCTATGCTATTCAGGCATTTTCTTATTTAGCACATAATCAACGCCCTGAGTGCACATTAGATGATCAAACCTGGCAAAGCCTATTTACCTTTCTTGAGAGCCGCCGCTATGAATTTGCAAATAGCAGCGATTTGAAGGCAATGCAGCTACTTAGTGAAGGAGAACCGTGTAACCATATCCCTAATCTCGAAGGCACTTTAGTATTAACACACCCTAAATGGACCATCGATTATTTAGAAAAAATGAGCAATTGGCTTATCAACCTAATCAAGCAAACCGGACTCAAAGTAGAACTGGTTGAATTGTCTGACGCCAGCAAACCTCAGCAGGTAAAAAAGCAAGCTGACTTACTTTTTGTCGAAGACATTATCGAACCACCACTGAAATACGGTATGTATGAGTGGTTGTTGACGGGTACTGGAATCCGTTTTATTTATGATACACAGGAACTAAACCAACACACTAATACAGTTCATGATGTCATTGCAAAAGGCGAACCCACAGAGCGCTTGATGGAGCTACTTACCAACCTACGCAGCAACTCGACAATATTGCCTCTGTTTTGGGGCCAGGAACAAGTAACCTGCGCCAAGGGAGTAAGTGGAGTACAGATTCGAAAGTCGGGCTACAGCGATTTCTACAAACTGAGAATTAATCCCAGTAAAGGGTAGGCATTCTTCATATGGTTTAATCTGTTTATTTACTAGATGAGCAATCTCGTTAAAACGACAATGTAAAATTATTTATTAATACAATACAAAGCAAAACCGGAGCTATTGCTCCGGTCCAAATTTCATTCGTTAGTGCAGCTTAAGATTCGGTCTAAGGACTCGGTTAATTCGACCAACTAGCATCATCAGACCAGTTTTGAAAATACCGTGTAGCGCCATTTGGTGCATACGATAAAGCGAAATGTAAACCACGCGAGCTATACGCCCCTCAACCATCATAGAGCCTTTAGTTAAATTGCCCATTAGGCTACCAACTGTTGAGAAACGGCTAAGCGATACGAGCGAGCCGTGATCTTTATAGACGTAAGATTTTAACTCACGACCATTGAGTTTAGCGACAATGTTTCTAAACGCATGGCTCGACATTTGGTGCGCAGCTTGCGCGCGTGGTGGTACGAACTTACCGTCAGCTTGGGTGCATTGTGCAAGGTCACCAATCACAAAAATATCGTCATCTCGTGTGGTTTGAAGTGTGTTTTTCACGACTAATTGGTTAATGCGGTTAGTTTCCAGACCTGCAATGTCTTTCATGAAATCAGGGGCTTTAATACCTGCCGCCCACACCATGATTTGTGCTGGGATTTTCTCGCCGTCTTTGGTAGTTAAACCATCTTTATCCGCTTGAGTCACCATTGTTGCTGTGCGCACATTAACACCGAGTTTGGTCAACTCGCTATGCGCTGCACTCGAAATACGCGGTGGCAATGCAGGTAGAATTCTCTCACCTGCTTCCACAAGATTAACATTCAGTTTGCTTGAGTCGAGATCACCAAAACCATAAGTGCGAAGCTCTTTCACTGCATTGTGCAGCTCAGCCGATAATTCAACGCCTGTCGCACCCGCACCAACGATAGCAATGTCTACCGTCCCATGACCATTTTTAGCATGCAGTTTCAAAAACTCATTATTCATCTCTGTACGGAAGCGGTTTGCTTGTTCAGGACTATCGAGGAAAATACAGTGCTCACGCACGCCAGGAGTATTGAAATCATTGGATGTCGAACCAATAGCAAGAATAAGAATGTCGTATTCTATTTCACGGCTTGGCATCAACAGTTCATCATGTTCGTCTTTGAGCTCACTGAGCACAATCACTTTACGTTCACGGTCAATATCAGCCAGGCTACCCATTTGGAAGTCGAAGCTATGGTTCTTAGCATGGGCACGATAGCTCAAGGCATCCACACCTTCATCCAAAGAACCTGTTGCAACTTCATGCAACAAAGGTTTCCATAAATGGCTCGCCTTACGATCTACCAGTGTAATCTCTGCGCGATTTTTACGGCCAAGTGTACGGCCAAGTTTCGTTGCGAGTTCTAAACCACCCGCTCCACCACCTACAACGACAATTCGAGTCACAAAAACAATCCTCAAAAAATGAATAAACATGGTTCAGCATGACACTTCACACTGAAGAAATTTTCAATCATATGCTTGCTTTGGGCACGCTATCGCCTTTGAAGTAAAAGCTGCTTTCAGTAACACGTTCATTAGGATAAAAATATGCTTACGCACAATAATGGGCAAGTTTTCGCCTTGCTCTCAATTTTTTTTGATATTTATCAAAATATTTATAGTTTATTCATTATATAGAGCAAAATTCACCGTGCAACTAAAGAATGATGCTATTTCATTAACAAATGTAGGGATTTGGACAATAAAAAAGCGACCCTTACTGGAGTCGCTTTGTCATCAATATATGCAGCTAATGAGATTCTTTAAATGCTTTTATCGCTTGTAAATGCTGTGAGATCTTCTTGAATTTATGGGACTCTTTTTCATCCCAAATAATATCGTAGTAGCTCTCTAGCGCAACTGCCGTTTTGCTATTGTCATGGATTTCATCTTCTTTCGATAAGATCACTAAACAACGCCCTTTATTTTTCACTCGATACTGTTCCACACACTTGGTTGCAATATCTTCGTATTCTTCAGGACGGTCAATTCGTCCTGTCATATTCTTCTCTGGATGTAAGTTAGGGTTAAAGATAACTTGCTTAATGCCACACAGAAAGCCAATACGTTCAGACCAGAACCCACCCAGCCCTACACCACAAATGATTGGATGTGGGTCATTCGATTGCTCGATAGCTTTGTGCACTTCTTTGAGAAGGTGCTGCATATCATGCTTGGGGTGTAATGTGCTGTAGTTAATGAAACGGACATCATCGTCAATAAACTGCAACTGCAACACTTTTTCATGGTTTCCCGGGCTTGTTGAGTCGAAACCGTGTAAATAGATAATCATAGTAATTCCCCCATTCCTTGAGGCTTCAATCTACCACGAAGATTGTGGTTTTAAAGACCTTACCAAAAATTTAATGCAATAAGACTACGAAACAGTGATCCTAACTACATAATCCGTTTTTAAGTTTATCGGCTTGGTGTAGATAGTAATCATCTCCCCACAGTTGATGTGCAAGTAAATACCATAACATCGCCATCATCGATATCCTTGGATGCCAGGCCATAACACCTTCAACCCAGTCATCTACACCTTCAATTTCGCGTAATTGGCAATAGCGATAAACAGATTCCAAAGGCTTCTCTCCCGCAACCTCAATGCTTAAGGCGAGGTCTAGCCTTGGGTCAGCAATAGAAGCATATTCCCAATCAATGACTCGATGACCTTGTTGGGTTTTCACCATATTGTAACCAGCAAGATCAAAATGACAGAGAACTACCCCAACATCGGCAAGATTGGGAGCTGTTCTCCATGATTGGTATAGATTCGTGCATTGATCGGTTTTGTACTCGGCTTTAAGTTGTAACCAATAGTGATCGACACGTGCGGTAAAACTGAACGGAGCTACGGGGATACGGGCTGTACTGAGATTGTGGATCTTAATTTGGGTCTTGAGTAATGATTCGAAGGGTAACCCATCCATTAAAGACTCACCCTCTATCCACTCAACTAATAATCCCTGCTCATTGATAAACAGCGGCTTGGGGCCGATATGAGACGATTCTATCGCTGATAGGATTTGATACTCCTGAAAACGGGAGATCGAAAACGCTTGTGTAATTGGCGTATTAGGGCGCCATACAAAAGCAGGTCCATCTTCAGCAATGATTTTCCAGCATCGATTGGTTAAACCACCAGTCAAGGTCTGAGCATAGCCCGGTGGAATAGAGAAGAAGCCTTCTAGCGAGGTTAAGGTATGATCAAGCTTACAAGCTTCACGCCAAGACATTCGCGCCATATCGACTTCTTCCTCAATAATTAGGTCAACACGCCCTAGATATCGTAATTAAAGACCTAACATACTTTTTGACTCTTGCTTACGGATTTCGGTTTCATCCGCCCACTCAATAAGACCAGTTTCTAGATCCATCATGCGCATCGTCATTTTGTAGTACACATCTTTGTCACTTCCAGCATTTTTTACAATGCTTGAAAGGTTGCCATAAAGCATGTACTGCGCACCAACCATTTTACCAAATTGAATCGCTGTACTTTGATTGACTAGCTCGTCATTGTTTTGGAAATTGAGCTGCTCACGTACAGACTCAACACGGTCCATATCAACAAAACGGAACTTACCTGAGTTCAACATCTTGGTGCTAATAGTGTCAGTGATCGACTCTGTATCAATATGCTCGCTGGTTTTGTTTTTAATACGCTCAACAAAAACAATGGGGCGCGAATCACGAGTAATAGCGGCAATAGAGCCTGACATCATCATACTATCGATCATTTCAGCGGCAATTTTTTGTAAATCCGTTGAGCCAAAATCAACCGTGGTCGTTTCAACAGCTTGTGCGTCACCATAGCTCACTTTATTTGAACAACCGCCCAGAATGACCGCTAGACCTAGCAATGCAATAATACTTTTCTTCATATTGGATCCTTAACTTCCCAATTTAGTTGTTTGATTCACGGATTTGTACGCGAAACTGTTTACCGTTTGGATTCACTGAAACCTCAGAGAGTGAAATGGTGTCCATTCCACTAATGATAGTTTGCTTCCAAGGACTGAGTTTGTTGTTTACCTCTAGCCCATCATCGTCGTACCAATAAAAGCGGTACTCAATATTCTGGTCACCTTTGTATTGGCTAACTAAACGAACTATTCCTCGTGTATGACCATCAACTTGCTTGATCGCAATATCCTCAACTACAAGTCGTTGACCTAATACGTTGTCACCAAACAACACTTTTTGTGATGCTCCGTCGACTCTTAAACCAGCTGTATTCGCAGCACAGCCAACTAAGGCTATGGCAGTTAAAAGCCCTAATATCCACTTTTTCATTACAATCTTCCTAGTTGTTTATGCCAGATCGTTGCATTATTCCCTTGGCGCGAAATCCACACCAATGTTGTTCCTTTTTCAGGAACAGAAAAAACGTACTCTTGTCCCTTCAGCGCTATTCGTTGCTCCCCCGCATCAACTAAAAGGCTTGTGCTCTTCACTTGACCCGGTAAGGTTATCCAACTACGCGTATCAGGTTGCTCAGTCAGTAAATTCCACGCGTTAAGCAGTAAGTTACCTACATCATTATCTTTAGCCGCTTCTTTGCGTAATTGATCTTTGGCGAATACTCTTAACGCCTGCCTTATAACAATAGACGGCATTCGTTCTGACAAGTTTTGATTGGCCATCAAATTTACATCCGCTAGCACATTTGATTCTACAGGCTGACCATTGATCGCCAATAGTGCAAATCCTTCAGCCTGGGCTTTAGGATAGTATGGCAGAGCCAAAGAATATAATGCGCCATTACCTCGACTGTCATACAACGGCAAAGATTGACGCCAACTTTGCATCGCTTGAACAATACTTTGTTCTTCAAGGATGATCACTCGCCCTTGATATTCAGACATGGCCGAAGCCTTACCATATTGCTTTTCAAGTTGAACAAGGTCTGCTTTCATTGCCAAACGTTTAGCAACTCGCAATGTACCGTCGATCACTTCAGGGTTATCGGGCATCACAGCTAATGCTCGTTTGTAATCCACATACGCACTATTCAAATCGTTAGAGGTTTCATAAAGTAAAGCTGACAAGTACAGAAGGTATGCGTTTTGTACCGCTTGCAGCGTTTTACCAGCATCAGGATAGTTCGATAACACACTACCTAGATTTGGAGTAACACCTTGAGCTTGCATATCTTTTTGCGCTTTTTCCAAGTCAGCTTCTCTGGTTTTTCTGGCTTGCTCCTGAACTTGATTGGCCCGTCTAATTTCGACCAACGCACCTTCTAAATCATTGCGTTGTAAATAGTTTAAGCTCAGATAGAGATGCAAGAATCCTAATTCGTAATCCGCAGGAATGTACTCTGTTAAATTATCATTAGCAGCAAGCGAGCCGACACTGCTAGCGGTATCGCTAAGAGAAATTAATGCCTTATCTTGTTGAACTTTAATTGCTGCATCGCTCAGCTCAAAAGTTGCTTTACTTTCGACATATTTTTGATTGAGAAAGTAAACTCGTCCTTTCTCTAAGTTATCAAGAATATCACCCGCTATATAATCCGGAAGTTCGCTTTCCGCTTGCTGGTATTGACCAACTTTCACTGATTGGTAAACAACATTGTTTTGCGCACTGTAGTGGCTGAACAAATTTCCCGCAGAGAGATTGGCACATGCATTAAGAAAAATAGGCGATAAAAAAATAACAACAAGTCGCACGTAACGCTTCACCCAACACTCCGTTTCTGAAATCTATGGATCACAGTCATTACCCAACCAAAGTTGGGTAATCCAAATTTAGCTCATCAAGAGAGGGCCAAGTGGACGACCACCTACCAGGTGCATATGAATATGATAGACCTCTTGTCCACCATGCGCATTGCAGTTAACAATGAGGCGATAACCATCAGCGGCAATACCTTCTTGCTGTGCGATTTTCTTCGCTACGGTAAACATACGCCCTAACGCAGCTTCATCCTCGGCTTCCACATCATTCGTTGTTGGAATCAATTTGTTGGGGATGATTAAAATATGGCTTGGAGCTCGCGGGTTAATATCTCGAAAAGCAGTGACTAAGTCGTCTTGGTATAGGACGTCAGCAGGAATTTCCTTACTGATAATTTTGCTAAAAATGGTTTCCTCAGCCATGAAATACTCCATTGAGTTAATATAGTGATAGGTGTTTAGTTGGATTTGAGTATGCGCTAACACTAAAAAAAGCTCAATAAAAAACACCGTTCACTTAACATAAATGACATTTCACTAATATAAAAAAATAATTTTGCCAAACTCGTCATAAAATGTGCACCCCAGCCTAAATACAATGCCGATTATTTTGTTATTTTTTTGAGACAAAAGATTATTATGATTTTTCTAGGGAGAGGATTATGAAGGGTTCAGTGATTAGGCGTATGTACGCTGGCTTTACACTGATCATCATTATGTTTGCTGTAACAACCGCTATCATGATGGGAGGAATGAATCAAATTCATTCCAATTTCGAAAGTGTATCAACCACCGCTTTACCACTTGTTTCACTATCAAACAAAACAAGTGTGCAATTGCTTTCTGCTGACAAATCATTCAAAGATTTTTTAACCACGCAGAATCAAGATCGTATGAATGCCATGCGTGCAGAATTTACCTCATCAAAACAAGACTTCAACACTATCCTAAATCAACTCGCACAAGCCAGTTCGAGTAACCCTGACTTAGCAGAGCGTATTGCTCAATTAAAACAAATGGAGCAACGCTACTTCTCTGAAGCTTCTGATGCAATGAACAACTACCAAGCTATGTTTGAGGCTCAAGAAAAAGTACAAAAATCAACACGTGAGTTTCAAAGACTTCATGCAGATTTGAGCGTTGGAATGAAAGATTACGTCGACGGCCAGAGCAGTATTTCAGTGAAAGTTATGGCAAAAAGCTATTTCATCAAACTGAAAGACGCTGAGGTCATTACTTCTGATGCTTTAGCCAGTTCAGATGTGTCCTTTGTTGAAAAAGCGGTAGCGAGAAATAAAAAAGCCGTTACCCATTTAAACTATGCCTACCGTGGGCTAGTAACACAATTGCCAGAGCTTAAGAAAGTCTTTGATGAATCAGTAGAGAAATTCACTATAGATATTGGCCAAAAAGGCGGTGTGTTAGACCAACATAATAACTACTTACTCGCTAAAGCCGCTTTATACGACAACATTGCCAATCTTGCGGTGGAAGTTGATAAAGCAATGACGATTCTAGACTCATTCAATGGCACAGCAACTGATAGCCTAAATGCTTCTCTCGCAGAAGCAGGTGATGTTTATGAGAAAGGTGTGATACAAGCGATTGTCATTGGTATCGCTGTTGTGCTTATTGCTACTGGTATTGGTTATCATATTGCACAAAGTGTTCGTGAGCCGCTAACTCGTATACTCAAAACACTCGAAGGGCTAACTCAAGGGGATATGACACAACGTATTGAGATTCGCTATAACAACGAATTCAGCCGCTTAAGTGGCCATGTTAATTCATTAGCGGACAATTTACATAACATCCTAGTACAACTCAATGATGCTTCTGAAAACCTAACCGACACGGCTAATCATAACCAAACCACTTCGTCGCAAGCACAATCGAAACTCAATTCTCAACGTGAGCAAACCGCGAATGTCGCCACTGCAATGACAGAAATGGCGCACTCTGTTCAAGAAGTCGCGCAAAGTGCACAAAGCTCATTAGAAATGGTACAGAAAGTGGAGTCGGCTTCTGAATCTGGCCGCAACATCATGAGCACCAATATCACGACCATTAACCAGCTTGAAACACGTTTGAACCAATCTGTAGATGCGGTGGGTGAATTGCAAAAAATGAGTAGCCAAATTGGTTCTATTTTGGATGTAATTCGCAATATCGCTGAACAGACGAACTTGTTGGCATTAAACGCAGCTATTGAAGCCGCGCGAGCAGGAGAACAAGGCCGAGGTTTTGCGGTTGTAGCTGATGAAGTTCGTGTTCTCGCAAAACGTACCACTGACTCTACATCTGAAATTGAAACCATGATCAGCAACCTACAATCAAGCTCTTCATCAGCAAGTACAGTCATCGAAAGCTGTATGTCAGACATGGAAATGTCGGTCGAACAAGCGTCAACAGCAAATAGCGCGATGGAAGAAATTCAAGCGCTTATACTCGAAATCAGCCAAATGAGCACGCATATCACTCAAGCAGCTGCAGAACAAAGTGAAACCACCAGTGATATTGCACGTAATATTGAAGATATTAATTTGATCGCAGATGAAAGCTATCAAGCTATGTCTCAAATTGCACAAGCAAGCGCTAGTTTGACTCAACTAGCCAGCCAACAAAATGAATTGGTCCATCAATTCAAATTGTAACAAACCCATGGCTAACTCACTTTAGTTTGTAAGTTAAGTGTCAATAATCGTCCAAGGGCGGCTTTTATCTAAAGTCGCCCTTGTTTTTTAAGCATTGCATCGTTATATGATAACTATTGCTTGCACACCATTTTACTTCTTATTTTTGCAAGCTAAACATGAGGATGATTTATGGCTGTTCATGTTGGCATTATTGACCAAGACCCTATTCGCTTGGTCACACCCCTACTGGATAATCGAACGGTAAGTTCACACATTGTTTTTATTGGTGATCAAAGCCAAGAACCTATTTATTTACGTCTACACTCCGTACTCAAGCAACGCGATATCACCTCTGAGTTTTTTGAGATCCCATCGGGTTCAAATACATCAGCGATTAAAAACTCGATCTATGAGTTAGCAGAAGAACTTAAAGCAAGAAATGAAGAGGTTAAGCTCAACGCTAGCTGTGGACTGCGCCATCGTCTGTTGTCTGTTTATGAGGTATTTCGTAGTTACCACTGGCCAATTTTTGTGATCGAACCGAGTAGTGATCGTCTGTGTTGGCTCTACCCTGATGGAAATCAAGATGCTCAAGTTCAAGACCATATCACCATCTCTGATTACCTGACTATTTTTGGTGCCAGAGGTGAGTTCAGTGAACATAATATCCCACCTCAACTCGACAAAAAACTCTATGAACTCGGTGAGCGTTGGGCCAGCAACGCATTAGAATTAGGCCCTGGCCTCGCTACCTTAAATTACTTAGCAACGACTTGTCGTAAAGAGCAGAAACTCGATGTTGAGCTCTCTGAAAAACAACAAGGCTACCGTGAACTAAACCTTCTTTTAACTGATTTGGTCGAAGCTAGAATTGCTACCTATGAAGATGGTGTTTTAACTTTTGCTAATGAAGATGCGCGTCGTTTCTCGAATGGGGAGTGGCTTGAAACTTTAGTACATAGCACGGTGAAGCAAATTCAAGATGATATGCCAACGATTCAAGACCGTTCTCTAAATGTACAAGTTTATCGTCAATTAGGAGAAAGAGAAGTTCGAAATGAACTTGATGTTGCGACAGTTGTGAACAACAAGCTGCATATTATTGAATGTAAAACCAAAGGCATGCGTGATGATGGCGATGATACTCTCTATAAATTAGAGTCATTACGTGATTTGCTTGGCGGATTACAAGCAAGAGCAATGCTAGTTAGCTTTCGTCCTTTACGCCACAACGACATTACCCGAGCTGAAGATCTGGGGTTAGCCTTGATTGGTCCTGATGAACTGAAAGACTTAAAAAAACACCTTGCGGTTTGGTTCCAAGAAGCTGGGGGTAGCGAAGAAATCTAGCGACTGCCATAAATAACAAAGCCCGCTCTGCGGGTTTTGTTATTTTATGAATACTCGACAATGAATAGCCTAGCTATCATCTTCCGTAAAATTAGTCGGTAACGTTGTCTTCATCTGATTCCAAATGTGGGCACTATCGATACCATAATGACGAATAACTACGGGCAATTCTTCGCGGTTGCCGCTCTCACACACAGCTAATAACTCTCTATAAAACTTCAGAGCCAAATCACGAGCTTCTGGGTTTGAAAAATAGTAGCTACCAATTCGGTCGTACAATTTTTTAATTCCGTTGAAGATCAAACCATAAATTTGATTACCTGAATGAAATGCTAAACGTTGGAAAAGCATGTAATCATAAAAATTAAATGTTTTTGCGATGAGTATCTGTTGACGTTTAGCCTCATCTTTCTCGCCATCATCTTTAATGTGCTGCTGAATTTTAGTAGCATAAGGTGATGATTCCATAAAAGAATCCCACGATTCTGCTCTTATCAGGGCTTCACAAGATTCAATCACATTAGTGATCGTACGCTCAGAGCTTTCTTTGTTTACCTTAAAAGCATAGCGCATAAATATTGGACTAATATTAGTACGTGCAGCTAGCAAATCTTCCACGATACTGGTTGCATTGTCAGCATCAAGCGTCATAAGCGTATCTAAAATATGTAGGCCAGATGTTTCCATAAACTGGTTTACTTTCGTTGGCTTACCATGTTGTATAGTTAGCCAACCATCACGGGCTAAGCGTTGCAATACTTCTCGAAGCGTTGTGCGTGTAACACCAATTAATTCGGAAAGTTCTCGCTCTGCTGGTAAGATTGAACCAGGCGGAAAGCGACCATTCCAGATGCTCTCAATTATGTATTTTTCAGCAAAACCTGCTGGGCTTTTTGCCTTAATGACCATTAAGTACTTTTCCAGTTTTCTATTTATTTGTGGGTCGAATAGCACTCATCATACCACTACTTACTCGTTATCGGAAACCACCCTTCAGTAAAGTCGTCACAAAGCAAAATTAGAGCAAAAACTCCATTTCATTCAGTATGGAGATTCCATTTAGATAATAAGTAAAATAGCTATTTTCCATCACTTATGTATCCCTGCCACTCATAACTCACTATAAGATAAAGAGAGATAAATCACATTCATAGATTTATAAGGCGTAATTTAATCTTGCGAAATTCGCTCTTTTTACTTTCTTTGCACGCTATTAACTTAGTTTCACTTCGAATCGTATCTCAATGAACATTTATCATCATTCTCAAGCCATGTTTACACTACTTTGATCGCGTTTTTGACCAAAATGTTGGTAGGTATTTTATCAATAAGCGGTTTCTTATTGACTAAAAAAGCGTGCAAGGTAGAGTGGCGTTCGAAGTAAGGATTGCTTGTCTCACTCAAGGAGCGTCTTAGTTAAGCAGTTATTCAACACTTGAATTATTGTTTCACTAAGTCATTGTCAAATAGACGGTTACGACTACAACATTTGATAATGCCAATACATGAATTTAGATAAGCTGAAGATGTCTATTCATATCAACAGTAAGAGTACTACCCATGCCGATGTCCCTCGGAAGCGCTTTTCTCAAGAACTTTCTTGGTAAAGCTCCTGACTGGTACAAAGTTGCCATTATCACTTTTCTCATTATTAACCCGATTGTCTTTTTCTTGATCAACCCATTTGTTGCCGGTTGGTTGTTAGTGGTTGAGTTTATTTTCACCCTTGCGATGGCGCTCAAGTGTTATCCTCTTCAACCTGGTGGCTTATTAGCTATTGAAGCTATTGCTATTGGGATGACCAGTGCTGAACAAGTAAAGCACGAGTTAGTCAATAATATTGAAGTATTACTGCTACTGGTATTTATGGTCGCGGGTATCTACTTCATGAAGCAGTTATTGCTCTTTATCTTCACCAAGATATTACTTGGCATTCGATCTAAACCTATGCTGTCGGTTGCATTTTGTATCGCTGCTGCTTTCTTATCAGCTTTCTTAGATGCTCTAACCGTGATCGCTGTTGTTATTAGCGTCGCTGTTGGTTTTTATTCGATTTATCACAAAGTCGCTTCTGGTCAAGGTACAAGCTCTGCACACGACCACACGCAGGATGAGCATATATCAGAACTCACACGTGACGACTTAGAGAACTACCGAGCTTTTCTTCGCTCATTGCTGATGCACGCAGGTGTCGGGACCGCATTAGGCGGTGTAATGACGATGGTTGGTGAACCACAAAACTTGATCATAGCAGACCAAGCGGGGTGGCTATTTGGTGAATTCATCATTCGAATGTCTCCAGTTACTGTCCCTGTCTTTATTTGCGGAATTTTAACCTGCGTACTAGTAGAGAAATTCAAAGTTTTTGGTTATGGCGCAGAACTTCCAAACAACGTCCGTAAAATTTTGGTCGATTTTGATACCGAAGAGCGAAAAACTCGCACTAATCAAGATGTTGCTAAACTTTGGATTCAAGGTGCCATTGCGATTTGGTTGATTGTTGGTCTCGCTCTGCACTTAGCAGCTGTTGGCTTAATTGGCCTTTCGGTCATTATTCTTGCAACAGCGTTTACTGGTGTTATTGAAGAGCATTCGTTAGGTAAGGCATTCGAAGAAGCCTTGCCATTTACAGCCTTACTCGCCGTTTTCTTTTCGATTGTAGCCGTCATTATTGATCAAGAGTTATTCAAACCTGTGATTGATGCAGTACTGCATGTTGAAGATAAAGGGACTCAACTCGCGTTGTTCTATGTGGCTAATGGTCTACTATCTATGGTCTCCGACAATGTATTTGTCGGCACGGTATACATCAACGAAGTTAAAGCGGCACTTACTGAAGGTATGATCACGCGTGATCAGTTCGATGTGTTAGCTGTGGCCATTAATACCGGTACTAACTTACCTTCTGTAGCAACCCCGAATGGTCAAGCCGCGTTCTTATTTTTGTTGACTTCAGCACTTGCGCCACTTATTCGCCTCTCCTACGGCCGAATGGTGTTAATGGCTCTACCCTACACTATCGTACTCGCCCTAGTAGGCTTAGCGGGAATTGTGTTCTTAGTCGAACCAATGACGGCTCACTTTTATGATTTAGGTTGGATAGTACATCACTCAGCAAAAGCGGTGGAGCACGCAGTTTCTATTGGGCACTAAAAATTTCAGTTGAACATGAAACTTATCCAAGTTAAAAAGCTCTGATAACTCAGAGCTTTTTTTATTCTCAATAGGGAAATATCAGTGAACATTCTTTCCACCCTCAAGTCCTTCTCACAATCTAGAAAGTCTTGGCTTTTACTTTTGCTTTTTGTGGTTTTCTTCGAACTCTGCGCACTCTTTTTCCAGCACGTATTGATGCTAGCACCTTGCGTTATGTGTATTTATGAGCGAGTTGCGATGTTAGGGATTGTAGGAGCAGCCGTTATCGGGGCTATTGCGCCAAGCAACCCATTTGTACGTTGGGTTGGCCTAATCGCTTGGGGAGCGAGTGCCTACAAGGGGTTAACGTTAGCAATGCAACATGTGGACTATCAATTTAACCCTTCTCCATTCGCTACTTGTGATCTTTTTGTTACTTTCCCCAGCTGGGCGCCACTGAATCAATGGGCACCATGGATGTTTGAAGCTTATGGAGATTGTTCAAAAATTGTATGGCAGTTTTTATCGCTTTCGATGCCACAGTGGTTAGTGGTTATTTTTGCAGGTAATTTATTGGTATTAGCGGTGATAGTATTAGCTCAACTAGCAAAAACCAATCGATAAGCTTATTAGGTCACTGAATTTTAAGGGCACTGCAATCCATATTCGATGCTATGGATTGCAGTGCCCTTATCTTTTTCTATCCTGATAATGGACCAAACGCAGTTAGGCGTTGAGAAACTGAATGTTAGTCTCTTGATGGTGCGGGAGCCAGTACCTCTCGATTGCCATTATGACCAGGCGCACTCACGATTCCTTGAGCTTCTAGCTGTTCAACGATTCTTGCCGCTCGGTTATAGCCAATCTTAAACCGCCGTTGAACACCCGAAACTGAGCCTCTACGCGTCTCTACGACATGTTCCACCACTTGATCAAAGAGTGGGTCGACTTCTTCATCACTTTCCATCTTCTCACCAGGTAGCAAACCTTCTGGGCCTTGATCGCCATGAGTGATCTCTTCGATATAATTAGGTTTACCACGAGCTTTCCAGTTATTCACTACCGCATGCACATCATCATCTGAAGCAAAAGCACCGTGCACGCGAATCGTATGGCTTGAACCCGGAGGTAAATAAAGCATATCACCCATGCCTAATAACGATTCAGCACCGCCTTGATCAAGAATAGTACGTGAGTCTGTTTTGGTAGAGACAGTAAAAGCAACACGTGTTGGAATGTTAGCCTTAATCAAACCCGTAATAACGTCAACTGATGGTCGTTGGGTCGCTAGGATCAAGTGAATACCAGCCGCTCGAGCCTTTTGCGCTAAGCGAGCAATCAGTTCTTCAACTTTTTTACCCACCACCATCATTAGATCAGCGAATTCATCCACAACCACAACGATATACGGCAATTTTTCTAGCAATGGCGGTTCGCTATCCATGCTGTCACCTTCTCGCCAAAGAGGGTCATGGATTGGGTGACCCGCTTCAGCAGCCATCTTCAGTTTATCGTTGTAACCTTTAATATTACGCACACCAAGCACTGACATGAGCTTGTAGCGGCGTTCCATTTCACCCACACACCAACGCAACGCATTGGAAGCATCTTTCATATCAGTAACAACTTCAGAGAGAAGATGAGGAATACCTTCGTAAACCGATAGCTCCAACATTTTAGGGTCAATCATGATAAAGCGGACCTCCTCAGGCGTTGCTTTATACAGCATGCTGAGAATCATGACATTGACCCCAACCGATTTACCTGAACCCGTGGTACCGGCCACCAGCACATGAGGCATCTTAGATAAGTCGGCCACAAAAGCTTCACCAGCAATGTCTTGCCCTAATACAATTGTTGTTGGTGATTTTGCTTCTCTAAATTGCGGGCTATCAATAACATCTGATAAATAAACTGTCTGACGGCTCATATTCGGTAATTCAAGGCCCACATACGGTTTACCAGGAATAACCTCAACCACACGTACCGCCATCGCAGACAAAGAACGCGCTAAGTCCATCGACAAACTAGAAATACGGCTGACCTTAACCCCTGGTGCAAGATCCAACTCAAAACGAGTAATCACCGGACCTGGGAAGATATCTACAACCTGCGCCTGAATTTTATAATCAGCGAGCTTGGATTCAACCAAACGAGCAATTTCTTCTAATGCATCTCGGTCAATAAAGTTCTCACGCTTTTCTGGATGATATAAAAGCTGCAACGTTGGCATTGGCTCGGCAGGTTTCGGAAGATTGGTTTCTTGTTGCATTAAAAATGGATTCTGTTGCGCAGCCATATTTGCCTGTGCCGACGCCACCATTTCTTGAAAAGCAAGTACGTCGCTATCGGTTTGTTCTGCGTGATCTTCTTGCTCGACACTTGCAACTTGCGGCATAAGTTTAGGCTCAGAGTGAACAAACTCTACTTCGCTTGGTGCTTCTTCTTCATCAACCACATCAAAATCTGAAATAACGGGTTCAACGCGCAGTTCATCGACTTCGACTTCAACGTCAGCCACCGAGCTAAATGCCGGGTCAACCTCGGTATCTGCCTGAGGCTGAGGCCAATTTGAATCTTGATCCAATGGTTCAGATCTCAACGGCCGTGCTGGTATCTCTTCCATCGTATTATTAATGAACGTGGGATCAGGCGATTCTTGCCCTGATTGAGATACAAGATCATCATCTTCTAAAGCGACCGATTCAAGCTCCTCAATCGTTGCATTAAGTTGTTTGCTGCGATCAAACTCAGGTTGTTCGATATAATTCGATGGTGTTGTTAACTCAACAGGTTCTTTGGTTTCAGGCATATGAATATTAAAACGCCTTGGCGCCTCATCTGCTAAAACACTCTGTTGAGCACCTTCCACTGTCGGCTCAGTCGACTCACGATCATTCACAACCTCTTGGTCAAGCACTGTGGGTTCAGCACGAGATAATTCAACGGCGGTGAGAACAGGTTCAATGGTCTCTTCTCGCTCACCACGAATCCGGTTAAGCAGCCATGAGAACATGCGGATGCTCGTCTCTCCTAGCGATTCAACAATGGTTAACCAAGAGATCCCAGTTAGCAGCGTAAAACCTGCTCCCCATAGAAAAAGTAATACTAACGTGGAACCTAATAAGTTTAATGTAGGCAAGGCTAGGCTCGTCAGTACATCACCAATAACACCACCCGAAGAGAAATACCAAATATCATCAAAGTTAATATCAGCTAATCCGCAACTGGTTAAAATCAGAACAGTTAGGCCGAGTAAGCGCGTACCCCACAACACAAAATCTAAAGGATCATCGGCATCTCTTTTTCGTAGAAAAACCCAAGCAATCACCATCATAATAGGCGGGATAAGATAAGCCAGTGACCCAAATATGAAGAACAGCGTATCCGCAACCCAGGCCCCAATAACTCCACCAGCGTTTTGTATATCACTGCCCCAAGACGTTTGGGACCACGATGGGTCGGCAGGGTTAAAAGTAAGTAATGCGACAGAAAGAAGTGCAGAGGCAAGGACAGCGATGATCAGTCCGCATTCTTTAAGGCGTTGAGACCCATTCAAACGTGAAGACTGAGGCTCTTCACTCGTTTTAATAATAGTCTCAACTTTATTCGGGTTCTCTTTGAACATAAACCTAGATTCTGATTAGCGCCAATACGTAAATTTGATGAATAATTTAGCGATTGGTTTAAGTGGAAACAGTCCGAGCGGCAAAAGCCGCTCGGTTTGTTATGTAATTTAACCTATCAAGGTTAAAAACCCAATTGACGAAAGTCAGAATGTGGAAAGAAGTACCACTATTCAAACATTATCGAGTTTTTATAACCAATTGGTTGGTTTGCTTTACTTCTTCCATTACGACGTAGGTGCGCGTGTCGTTTACACCAGGTAAACGTAGCAACGTGTCGCCTAGCAGTTTTCGATACGCCCCCATGTCAGATACACGAGTTTTCAACAGGTAGTCGAAATCACCAGAAACAAGATGACATTCTTGAATGTCATCCAGCTTTTGAACCGCAGTATTAAACTGCTCAAACACATCAGGTGCACCACGATTCAACGTAATTTCAACAAATACCAAAAGCGAAGCATCAAGATATTGAGGATTCAACAACGCGGTATAACCGGTAATGAAACCTTGACGCTCTAAGCGACGCACACGTTCTAAACAAGGCGTTGGAGATAACCCTACCCGTTTAGACAATTCTACATTCGAAATACGACCATCTTTCTGCAGTTCATTAAGAATATTGCGATCGATACGGTCTAGATCCTTGGACGGCCTTTTATAGTTGTCTGCCATTTTTTATTCCACCTTATTACTTCCTTGCAAAAATATATACTACAACTTTTTAATATTCAGTATCAAATTTTACACATTCACATCTATACTAGTCATAAATTCGCAACAACAACCCAACATGCAGTTATAACAACCAAAAATATCTAAGGAGTTAGGATGATCATTGGAGTCCCTAAAGAAATCAAGAACCACGAATATCGTGTGGGTATGATTCCCGCGAGCGTGCGCGAACTTATCTCACACGGCCACCAAGTCTTTATTGAAACAAATGCCGGTTCCGGCATCGGCTTTTCAGACGATGATTACATCGCTGTAGGCGCATCCATTCTTCCTACTGCTTCTGACGTTTTTGAGAAAGCAGAAATGATAGTTAAGGTTAAAGAACCTCAGGCTGTTGAGCGTGCTATGCTCCGTGAAGGCCAAATTTTATTTACCTATTTACATCTAGCTCCAGATTTTCCACAAACTGAAGAGCTAATCAAGAGCAAAGCTGTCTGCATAGCCTATGAGACTGTAACAGATAATATGGGTCGCTTACCACTATTAGCACCAATGTCTGAAGTTGCGGGTCGCATGTCTATTCAAGCAGGTGCACAATGCTTGGAGAAATCACACGGTGGCAGTGGATTACTGATGGGCGGTGTACCAGGCGTAGCACCTGCTAAAGTGGTCGTTATCGGTGGTGGGGTTGTTGGCGCAAATGCTGCGCGTATGGCGGTTGGCCTACGTGCGGATGTCACCATTCTCGATCGTAGTGTCGATACATTACGCAAACTTGACGAAGAATTCCAAGGCCGTGCAAAAGTCGTTTATTCTACAAAAGATGCTATTGAGCAACATGTTCTAGAAGCTGACTTAGTTATCGGTGCTGTTCTTATTCCGGGGGCAGCGGCACCTAAGCTTGTCACCAAAGATCTTATTTCTCGCATGAAACCTGGCTCTGCGGTCGTCGATGTCGCCATTGACCAAGGTGGTTGTTTCGAAACTTCTCATGCAACAACACACGCTGACCCAACTTATATCGTTGACGAAGTTGTGCACTATTGTGTTGCCAATATGCCAGGTGCCGTTGCACGCACATCAACATTTGCTTTAAATAACGCTACTCTGCCTTACATTGTAAAACTGGCGAATAAAGGTTATCAACGAGCATTACTTGATGACAAAGGCTTCCTCGAAGGACTCAATGTTATCCATGGAAAAGTAACGTGCCAAGAAGTTGCCGAGAGTTTCTCTCTTGAGTATGTTGCACCTGAAGAAGCTATTGCAATGTTCAACTGATCGCGAGCTCTTATAGTTGCGTTCCGCTGAAATGGATAGAAAGTCAGGCTAATCACCTGGCTTTCTTTTAGCTGCTACTTCTTGAAAGCGTGGACCAGTATATTTCTAGGGGTGATTTCCCGTTCACAAAACTGCTCAATCGTTACTTTGTAACCATTCTCTTGCAAATAAATGGCTTTATCCAACACTAGCCATAGCTCAATGATGCGACGAAAGGCTTGCTGTACAAGACTCAGTCTTTCCATCTGCCAGAATCTATCCGCTCCCTTTTCTTCATAGTGTTTTAAATCCACATCGGCAGGCAACTCAATGCTCTTTTGCGCGCAAGCCCATTGGCAAAAATGGCGAAATCCAGCGGCTAACTGAGATTTTTTGATACTCGGTACAGGACAATAATCTTGATAGCCTAACTCTAGTCGCAAAAATAGATCAAAACCTAAACGATACGTCATTTCCTGCTGACGGTGTCGTCGCACTCTCTCCCCCCCTGTTACAGTTTCTTGTAGGGGAATACGTAATTCACTTTGACTTAGTGCTAATGATGACGCTTGCCCCTCACTCGACATCGCTTGGTAGAGGGCTGCTTGAATTAGGTGATAACAACAAGGTGAGAATGAAATAGCGGGTAGTTTTTTCGCTACTGAATACTCTAAAAGCCGAACGTGGAGGTCACCGCAAGCATGCAGTGCTACAGCGTGTTGTGCTGGATGAAATGCACACAGTGCCTCTGGCTGGAAGGCATCTCCTTGTATAAACTGCATCGGCAGAGCAAATGCATCCGCAATGGTTTGTCCAGCCTCACATAATGGCATTTGATACTCAAAGCTTGTCACTTTTTGTTTTGATTGAGCTGCCAGTATTCTTCCTAAAAAACCTTTACCTGAACACCATTCCAACCATTCCGTCCCTTGGTGCTGATACAATAAAGCTGCGCTCATCGAACGAATTTGCTGTAATTTTCGGCCTGGAATTCCTGTTTCAAGATGGGAATCGCGAATAAGTCGATGACTACGACGGGCTGGTCGAAGTTGTAACGAAGCGTGAACTTGATCTAACCCTTCAATGAACTCAGATAAATGAATAACCAGTTCATTTGGCGACAATTTCAACGCTTCAATTTGTGAAAAGCTCAGAGAGCTTAACCACTGACCTAAAGGTTCATTGAATGAATGCCATGGCGAACCGGGCACAATACTCTGATGAAAAGGCTCAAATCGCCAAAAGTGTTGATTTTCGATTAAGAAAGCATCGAGCTGTTTAAATAATGTACGCATTCATCCCCCTAGAGTTGCTAATTTTAGGGGGAGAGTCATTAATTAGAAAGCGTTTCGCATTGAAAAGAGAAATCTCGAACAAACGAACTATTTAACGAACCGGTAATTCAATATCTTTAAACATCTCTTCTATCTCTATATTCGATTTCAAAGAGATGGCTCGCTCGACGACTGGACGGGTGAGATGAGGTGCAAAACGTTCCATAAAATCAAACATATAAGAGCGCAAGAATGTACCGCGTCGGAATCCAATGCTCGTTGTGCTGGCACCGAAAAGATGACTGGCATCAATGGCCACTAGGTCACTGTCACTTGCTTTATCAATGGCCATACTTGCGATAACACCAACGCCAATTCCCATGCGAACATAAGTTTTGATTACATCGGCATCCGTTGCGGTAAAAACCACTTTGGGAGTTAACCCTACACGGTTAAATGCCGTATCTAGCTCTGAGCGCCCGGTAAAGCCAAATACATAAGTGACTAGTGGATAGGCTGCCAAGTCTTCAATTGAAATGCGCTCTTTTTTGGCTAAAGCATGATCTTTAGGTACAACAATAGATCGATTCCAATGGTAACAAGGCAACATGACGGCGTCTTGATATAAGTGCAAAGCTTCTGTCGCAATAGCAAAGTTGGCAGTACCTTTGGCAACCGCTTCAGACATCTGACTTGGTGTCCCTTGGTGCATGTGTAGTGAAACTTTAGGATAACGAGCAGTAAAGCCTTTGATGACATCTGGTAGAGCATAACGTGCTTGAGTGTGGGTAGTGGAGATATTCAGCGTGCCCATTTCTGGGTGGGTATGTTCACCAGCAACGGCTTTAATGCTCTCGACACGCGAAAGGATTTCCTGAGAAATTCGAATAATTTCTTCTCCAGCCCCAGTCACCTGAGTAAGGTGCTTACCGCTACGTTCAAATATTTGAATGCCTAACTCATCTTCAAGCAAACGTACCTGTTTACTAATACCCGGCTGAGAGGTATACAGACTTTCCGCAGTTGCTGAAACATTCAGGTTATGATTAACCACTTCAACAATGTATTTTAACTGCTGTAACTTCATTATTGGCCCCGCAATCCCTTATCAAAGATCCAGATCATACAATCATAGTTTATAATAATTAGTTATAACGCTTAACACTCTCAATTCAAAGCCTGTAGGGTCAATACTTAACTAAAAAAGAGAGCATTTTGTGCAGTTGACTAAATTTTTGCCAAGCAACGCCCAATCTCACAAATAAAAAGCAGTTTTGACGTTTTAAAACAGGAATAATGAAAATAGTCGTTTTGAAGGTGTAGTGATAACTGAGGATCGTGTATCCTTAAATATCAACCGCTGAATTCTAAGAAAGATACGGATTTTATGAATATAGGTTTAATCATTGCTCTAGTTGCCGTTTTACTGGTATTGGTCCTTGGCTACAACATCATGCTCCAGTACAAAGTAAAGGTCGAGTCAGCAAAAAAGCAGGAATCGACTCGCTACATTGCGATTATTGATGCCACTGAAGATCTTATCGGGAACGCTCACCACATGCCTTTTAGTAAGGATTTATTGGTTTGCCTCAATAACCGCATTCTTGATGCTCTGCTTAATATGCATGAACTGGATCCCAAGAATAAACAATTAGTGCAACGAATTGAAAACATGAAAACACAGGTCAAAAACTTGCAAGAGAATCACCCGGGGGGAGACAGTACAACGTTCAAAGTTCCAACCAGTGATAAGCAAGCCCTGATGATGTTGAAGTTGGTTAAACGCCTTAGAGATACGGTACGCAGTGAACACAATAAAGGACGCTTTGAAACTCAGGCTTATGTCACTGAAAATGCGCGTCTAGAAACTATACAAGTTCGCATCAATATTGAAAATGTACTTAAGCGAGCTAATGATTCAATCATGCGTGGGCAGCCAGGAACAGCAATACAATTATTGCGTAAAGGTTTGGATGTACTGAGTACCAAAAATGACGCTTACTCTAATCAAGCAAGAGAAAAATTGCAGTCAATGTATGATGATTTAGAGAAACGCCGCCAAACTAAAAGTGCCGCAGACCTTCAAGTCATGGAAGACAAAGAGAGAAATAGTGATATGGATGCTCTCTTTGGCGAAAAGAAAAAGTGGTAATATACCACCTCGATTTAATTCTAATTTTGAAGGTCGCGATCGCGGCCTTTTTTACACAGTAACGACATGATAAACAAAACAACAATCCAATCCCTATTAGATCCTATACACCAATTTTTGCAATGTGAAACCCCCGATGAATGAGTAGAAGAGGCTCGTAAACCCAGCAATTTGAAAATCATTCTTCTCGATCATTTACTCTGTGAGCTGAAGGCTGGGCAATCAGCGATGTATCTGATTCGCAAATACGCTGTTGATCAACAAAGTGCACTTACCCTCTTAGATTGGTTCAAACCTTATGAAGATTTTGCTTATCGCCATATCGGCTCCATGGAAACCCTTAAGGGCAAAAGTAATATTTCCAAGATGATTATGGCTAAGTCAAACTCTCCTTATAGCCAAGATTTGATCGACAAAATGGTTCTGCTGATTAAAGAAGAGCTTCACCACTTCTATCAAGTACTCGAAATTATGCATTCCCGTGGCATTGAATATGAGTCAATACCAGCGAGCCGATATGCAAAAGGGCTGCTATCGCATATGACAACACATGAACCTAATACCTTGATTGATAAACTCATTATTGGCGCCTATATTGAGGCCCGTTCTTGTGAGCGATTTGCAAAACTTGCTCCGCATTTAGATGAAGACATTGCAAAATTCTACATTTCATTATTGCGCTCAGAAGCAAGACACTATCAAGATTACCTAGCGCTAGCAGAGCAAGTTGCAGGTAAAGATATTAGCGAGCGAGTCAATTATTTCGGCCAAGTTGAAGCTGATTTGATCACCACAATAGATAATGATTTTAAGTTTCACAGTGGTCGTCCCGCTTCAAACTGATTAAGCGCATAATAATAAGCCCTACCGAAGTAGGGCTATCACTGATAAAATTTTCACTTTGAATCTTCATTAACTAAAGTCGCGGTAATTTACGCCACCAATCAATTTAGCGACGGTTTATCCCTTTATTATCATCCGCGCGGAAGAATACTTTCATTTATCGCTTTTAAAACAGCATCAGGCTGCACAGACTGCGTGATTGGACGACCAATAACTAAGTAGTCAGATCCCGCTTTGATAGCCTCATATGGTGTCATGATGCGTTTTTGATCGCCTACTTCAGCCCCTACAGGACGGATCCCAGGAGTAATTAGCTTGAAATCATGACCAAAGCTACCTTTAAGCACTGTGGCTTCTTGCGCAGAGCAAACCACACCATCTAGGCCTGAATTTTTGGTAAGACTTGCAAGTCGCATGACGTGTTCTTGTGGAGTCGTATCAATGCCAATACCACGCAGATCGCTCTGCTCCATGCTCGTTAAGACCGTCACCGCAATCAACAATGGCTTATCGTTACCATAAGGTTCTAGAATTTCACGCGAAGCTGTCATCATTCTCTCTCCACCACTTGCATGAACATTGACCATCCATACACCAAGTTCGGCGGCTGCTCTTACGGCTTTAGAGCATGTATTAGGAATATCATGAAACTTAAGGTCTAAAAATACTGAAAAACCACGCTTATGAAGTTCGCGCACAAAATCTGGACCAAACAGTGTAAACATCTCCTTACCTACTTTTAGTCGGCAAGAATTAGGGTCGATTTTATCGACAAATGCTAAAGCTTCATCTTGTCTATCATAGTCCAACGCGACAATCACTTTCTGGTCTTTCATTATTACTCCTAACAGTATTGAACCTAAAAAAAAGCAGCTTATTAGCTGCAAATTCTTTTTCGAGTTAACGGATTAACTCTGATGAATCATTCTCCATCTAGCCCACGAATGGGTTTGATTGACCCCCAATTTTTACAAGAAGGACAGTGCCAATATAAAGAATGGGTAGAGAAACCACATTTTCTACACCGATAATGGGGCTTCACTTTAAGCTGCTCTCCCACCAGTTTCTGCAATGTAGACAAACTATCTTTAGCTCTTCCCTCTTCAGCATCGGCTAGATGATAATCAATTAAACGATAAAAGCCTTTCATCGTTGGATTTTTTACGAGTTGCCTAGTTAGCAAGTCTTGAGCTGCACCAACGCCTTCATGTTGTGCAACTAACTGTGCAAGCATCAACTCAGCCGATACACCCGCTTCTTTTTCTATACATTCTCTTAAGAACTCGACCAAGTGCTGTTCTTGGCCAATGTGGTGGTAACAGTCTGCTAGAGTAGGAAGGATTTCACCTATAAAATCAATATCTTGCTCTAAAACCATCTGCATGTATTTAATCGTATGCTGATAATCTTCACGCTCAAGGTATAACTTCCCTAAAGAGATGGTAGCACGAACACATTTAGGGTCTTCGCTTAATGCCTTCTTAAAATTCTGAATCGCCTTGCTATCGTTACCATCTGCTTTTTCTTGCATAGCGAGTTCACACCAAAAATGAGCAATCACACTACGCATTCTTTTGCGGCCTAATTTCACCAAATCATAGGCGTAATCAATGGCTTTATGCCATTCGCGGGTTTGTTGATAAATAGCGACGAGTTGCTGTAATGCACCTTCACGGTGTTCAGGTTCATCCACTAACTGCTCAAAAATTCTCTCAGCGCGATCAAGAAAACCAGACACCATATAGTCTTTTGCCAACTGTTGCAGAGCGAGATTTTTTTGATCAATGGTTAAACTCGAACGAGATATCAGATTTTGGTGAATACGAATAGCACGATCGACCTCTCCTCTTGAACGAAATAGATTGCCTAACGCCAAGTGAGTATCAATGGTTTCATTATCGACCTGAAGTAGTTCAATGAAGTGATCAACCGCTTTATCTGATTGATCAGAAAGCAGTAAATTAAGCCCCGTAACGTATTGACGGGATATTTGGTGAGAATGCTTCTGCTTGTCTTGCTGGGCACTACGATTGCCCATATACCATCCGTAAGCGGCTGCTATTGGCAATAACAAGAAGAGAATTTCTAACATTAAGTCAGCCTTTATTCCATTCTAAGCTTTACTTGTAACGGCATTTTTTTCAGCCGTCTGTTTCTTCAGCTGCTTATTTAGCTTTCGCAGCTGTAACTGAGATTTAAAATAAAAGCTACTGCCAATTAACCAAGCTAAAGCAAAACCTGAGACAAACACTACACCAAGTAAAGTAGATAGGTGGAATTCACCTTGAGCGAGTAAGTAATTAAAAGTCACAACCACTTGATTTTGTGCACCTAATGCTAAAGCAATCAAAAAAAGCGCAACAATGAGAACGATTTTTATAATTTTCATAAGCCATTACCTATCCAGTATTGATCTGGTCTGATTATGCAGGAAAATGACTTCACAAACCATGTCTATCTATAGATTGATATCATAAAAAAACGGCATACCAACTGTATGCCGCTTCTCAAAATAGGTTCTAAATAACAAATTTAGAGGCTCTCATTAACTCGCTCACGCAACTCTTTGCCTGGTTTAAAATGAGGTACAAACTTTCCGTCTAATACCACTTTATCACCAGTTTTAGGGTTACGTCCCACCCGAGGCTCACGATAGTGCAAAGAGAAACTACCAAATCCGCGAATTTCAATTCGCTCTCCGCTCTCCAAAGTTGATGCCATGTGTTCAAGAATATCTTTCACTGCATCTTCAATTTCTTTAGCAGATAGGTGCGTTTGCTCAGCACAGAGTCTTTCTATCAATTCAGACTTAGTCATAGTTTCCCTCATTACTTGCTTATCAAAGTAGGCACTAACCGAAAAAAAAGGAGCCTTTCGGCTCCTTCTAGCGAGTTAGATTATTCGCCTTTAGCAGCCTTGAATGCATCTGCCATAGCATTACCGAACGCACCTTCATCAGTTTTGTTCAGAGTAGCCATTGCTTCTTGCTCATCAGCTTCATCTTTAGCTTTGATAGATAGGTTGATTACGCGGTTCTTACGGTCTACACCAGTAAATTTCGCTTCAACGCTATCACCAACGCTTAGGATTAGAGACGCATCTTCAATACGGTCACGCGATACTTCAGAAGCACGGATGTAACCTTCAACGCCGTCTACAAGTTCAATTGTAGCACCTTTCGCGTCAACTGCAGTAACAGTACCGTTAACTAGAGTACCTTTTTTGTTGTCTGCAACGTATGCATTGAACGGGTCGTTTTCCATTTGCTTAACGCCAAGAGAAATACGCTCACGCTCTGCGTCTACTGCTAGGACAACTGCAGAGATTTCATCGCCTTTCTTGTAATCACGTACCGCTTCTTCTCCTGCAACGTTCCAAGAGATATCAGATAGGTGAACAAGACCGTCGATGCCGCCGTCTAGACCGATAAAGATACCGAAGTCAGTGATAGACTTGATCTTACCAGTAACTTTGTCGCCTTTAGCTTGTGCTTCAGCGAATGACTGCCATGGGTTAGCTTTACACTGTTTCAGACCTAGAGAGATACGACGACGCTCTTCGTCGATATCAAGAACCATAACCTCAACTTCGTCGCCAACATTAACAACTTTAGATGGGTGGATGTTCTTGTTAGTCCAATCCATTTCAGAAACGTGTACTAGACCTTCAACGCCTTCTTCGATTTCAACGAAGCAGCCGTAGTCAGTTAGGTTCGTTACACGACCAGATAGTTTGTGACCTTCTGGGTAACGCTTAGCGATTGCTACCCATGGATCTTCGCCTAGTTGCTTAAGACCTAGTGATACGCGAGTACGCTCACGATCGAACTTAAGAACTTTAACTAGGATTTCGTCACCAACGTTAACGATTTCTGATGGGTGCTTAACGCGTTTCCATGCCATATCTGTGATATGTAGAAGACCGTCAACACCACCAAGATCAACGAATGCACCGTAGTCAGTAAGGTTCTTAACGATACCTTTAACTTCAGTTCCTTCTTGTAGAGTTTCAAGAAGTTCGTCACGCTCAACGCTGCTTTCTGATTCGATAACAGCACGACGAGAAACAACAACGTTGTTACGCTTCTGGTCTAGCTTGATAACTTTGAACTCTAGCTCTTTGTTTTCTAGGTGAGCAGTGTCACGGATAGGACGTACGTCTACTAGAGAGCCTGGAAGGAAAGCACGGATACCGTTTAGTTCAACAGTGAAACCGCCTTTAACTTTACCGTTGATGATACCAACAACAGTTTCAGCTTCTTCGTAAGCTTTCTCAAGAACGATCCAAGCTTCGTGACGCTTAGCTTTCTCACGAGAAAGTTGAGTTTCACCGAAACCATCTTCAACAGCGTCAAGAGCTACGTCTACTTCAGAACCAACTTCAACTTCAAGTTCGCCAGCAGCGTTCTTGAATTGTTCAGCAGGGATAGCAGACTCAGACTTAAGACCAGCATCCACAAGAACGAAACCGTTCTCGATAGCTACTACAGTACCTTTAACGATAGTACCTTGTTGAAATTCAGTTTCGTTTAAAAACTCTTCAAAGAGTTGAGCAAAAGATTCAGTCATTTATTTAATCTTCAATAATTAAACTTCCATGGGTATCCTACCGCATGGGGTTATTAAATTCGCCAGTCATCATCCTTGCGACCAACGCTCTTACCTAACAGAACTATTCTGCTAGCTTAGATTCGGTATATTGTAATGCTTTTTCTACAACTTCGTCGATAGACATTGAAGTTGAATCAAGCAATAGCGCATCCTCAGCAGGTCGTAATGGAGCCACTGGGCGGTTACGATCTCGATCGTCACGCTCTTGGATTTCGCTTAAAAGGGCGTCAAATTTAACATCTAGGCCCTTGAGTTGCAACTGCTTAAAGCGGCGCTGAGCACGCTCTTGCGCACTCGCATCTAAGAATATCTTTACTTCAGCTTGTGGGAATACAACGGTCCCCATATCACGCCCGTCAGCAACTAGGCCTTGCTCTTTGGCAAAAGCACGCTGACGGCGCAGTAACGCTTCACGCACTCGAGGTAAAGCCGCTACTTTTGATGCTGCCATGCCGGTTTCTTCTTTGCGTAGCTCTTTAGATACGTCTTCACCTTCCAAGATAACTTTCACTAAGTCACCTTCCGCCAAAAACTGAACATCCAAATGCGTTGCTAAAGGCACGAGAGCATCTTCTGATTCTGTGTCAACTCCGTGGTGAATAGCGGCGAGTGCAAGCACACGGTATATTGCCCCAGAATCTAATAGATGAAAGCCTAATTTTTTAGCCAACAACATACAAAGTGTGCCTTTACCAGCACCACTTGGTCCATCAACGGTTATAACCGGTGTATGAGAGGACATGATTTACTCCAATTCGTTTTAGTGCGACACATTGCTCGCTTTTGTCGGCGACAAATTATAGTGCTTATCCAGTAAAGGTGCTAGGAAGGAATGTTGATGTGTCTGAAATAGTGCAATAAAAAGTAGTGAAGAGGAGCTCTTCATATAGCCCCTCGTTATTAATTTATGCCAAACTATAATAAAATTCTGTCTTCATTTTTTTGAACGATGGCATTACCGATTCCTTTTACTTGGCTCAGTTGCTCCTTCGTTTTAAACGCTCCATTTTGCTCTCGATAGTCGACTATCGCTTGTGCTTTTTTCAAACCAACACCTTTTAATAAATCAGCGAGCTCTTGGGCGGATGCTTGGTTTATATTGACGGTAATTTCTATACCTTGATAAGTGTCTGCAACTTCTTCGGATGCAAAGGTAGGTGTAAGTGGCAGTAATAAGCTTAAAACGAGTAACCATAGTTTCGATTTCATCTGAGTATCTCCTTGTTGTCAGTTCAGTCACCTCTATACTAACGACTTAAAAAACACATTCAGATGCATAAAGCCAAAAATTAAAATGGGCTACATCTACAGCCCATTTTGAGTTTCATATCAGTTACATTGCTAGTAACTATTGGCTCACAACATAGTACTCAATATCCGTATTCTTACGTAAGATACTTAGCATTCCCGCAAGGTCTTGTTGGCTACCCATTCGTTCTAGCTGAGCACCAATTTGATCGTTGTACTCTGGTGTAACTTTTGACTCAACTTTATCAAGCTCAATAATGACGACATCACCATTTGCCGCTTTTGCTTGCCCGTAAATCACGCTATCCGTTACTGGTTTAGGTAATGAGAAAACGGTATTAGCAAGTGGTGAACTGCGATCAATCATTTCTGCCTCACCAAATTCCAGAGCGTTCTGTTCGAGCAGAGATCGATCTCCATTTTGTAGTGAAGCGACGAGTTTTTCGCCCAACTCCGTTGCCTGTTGCTCACCTTTCACTTTTGAAAGTTGAGTAACCACTTGTTCTTTAACCTCAGATAACGGCAGTACCATTTGCTCACGAGCATCGTTAACACGAACCACAATAACGTGCTCAGGCGCAACTTCTATCACCTCAGAATTTAGGCCATCCTCTTTTACTTCTGGGCTCAAAATCGCTTGTAGCACCGCTGGTGTCAACAACAATTCTGGCGCATCTTGTTGTGAAATAAAGTCAGTAGTTTGGATGGTTGCAGAAATCGCTTTAGCGGCATCATCTAAAGAATCTGGAAATTCAAACGCTACTTTTTCTAATTCACTTTGGAGTTCATAGAATTTATCGACCGCTTTTTGATCTTTTAGCTCTGTTTTAATTTCAGAAGCAACTTGCTCATAAGGTTGGGCAACCGAGTCTTTCACTTCATCTAAACGAATGATGTGGTAACCAAATTCAGATTTAACTAAACCTGTTACATCTCCGACATTTTGAAGTGCGAATGCTGCTTCTTCAAAAGCAGGATCCATCACATCACGTTCAATCCAGCCTAGGGATCCCCCCTCTTCTGCGCTACCAATATCTTCAGATTTCTCTTTTGCTAACGTCGCAAAATCCGCACCTGCATTGAGTTCATCAAGTATTGCTTGCGCTTTGGCTTCATCGTCACCTTGTACCAGAATATGACTCACTTTACGTTGAGCTTGTGTTGAGTACTTATCCAGATGCTCTTGGTAATACTTTTTCGCCTGCTCTTCAGAAACGGCCATTTGCTCTTTCAACTGTTCAGCCGAAAGTTCTATATACGCGACTTTTACTTGCTCAGGTCGAGTGTAACGCTCTGGGTTCTGTTGGTAATATTGTTCAATGTCTTCTTCTGTTAATTCTACTCCTTTAGCAAACTCATCAAGAGATAGCGTTAACGAACGAATATTACGTGTTTGAGAGATAAGTTGACTTTGCTCATCAATTTCACCAGGAAGAATAAACTCACTGCCTTGAATGGCGCTCAATAGTTGGTTACGAACCAAGTCACGACGTAGATATTCAGCAAAACTTTCTGGCGAAAAACCGGCACGACGAAGCGCTGCTTGATAGATTTCTTGATCAAATTTTCCATCAACTTGAAACTGAGGCATATCAATAATCATTTGACGAACCTGAGCATCGCTGACTCGTAAACCTAACGACTGAGCATGCTGCTCAAGTAGTAGGTCGTTGATCATGCGGTCAAGTACAGATTTACGGAAAGACTCTACATAGCTTGGATCAGCCAACAAATTAGCAAAATAGTCACCTAATTGGGACTGCATGCGATTGCGCTCATTTTGATATGCTTGCTCAAAGTCTCCACGACCAATCTCAGTATTGCCAACTTTTGCTGCAGCATTGTTGCTACCACTGACGAGGTAACTACCTACACCTGCGAAGATGAATGATAAAATAATCATTCCTAAAATAATTTTCACCGCGATGCTGTTCACGCCTTCGCGTAATCGATCCATCATAATCTAACTGCTCTCCGGATAAGAAGTTTCACACTTCAGCCTAAAAATTTGAATAGCGCGATAATATCAGAAAAAGAAATGCGCATCAGTAGGATGCGCATAATTTCAAAAGGTTCGAATTAATTTTGCCTACCAGTGGCAAAAAAAGACGATTTTGATTAGTTACAAGCGTCTTTAAGAGCTTTACCTGCTTTGAATGCAGGAACTTTTGCTTCAGCAATTTGAATTTCTTCACCCGTTTTTGGGTTACGACCTGTGCGAGCGGCACGAGTACGAACACTAAATGTACCAAAGCCAACAAGAGCAACTTGGTCACCAGACTGAAGAGTACCGCTTACCGCTTCGATAAATGCATCAAGAGCACGACCTGCAGATGCTTTAGAGATGTCAGCGTTATCTGCGATTTTTTCTACTAATTGTGTTTTATTCACTGTGTTTCCCCTTAGTGTCACCAGTTATAATTTTTTAATGGTGACTTTTCCGTTCCATTAAGTTCCTAAACTAGCTTGAAGCCTTATCGTGTCTGGGCTACAAGCTATAGTGGGTTACGTTAGCGCCCAAAAAAAACGCTGACAAGCCTTTTTAAGCCTATCAGCGCAATCTTTTACTTATTTTTGCTACACATCACTATTTTTTAGCGTCAAACTCAACCCCTGATGGGTCTCGCTCCAGTGCAACCTTTAAAACCTCATCAATCCATTGAACTGGAATGACTTTTAGATCGGCAATAACGTTGTCAGGAATCTCTTCCAAATCACGCTCGTTATCTTTCGGGATCAGTACCGTGGTAATACCACCGCGATGCGCTGCCAACAGTTTTTCTTTCAAACCACCAATCGGAAGCACTTCACCACGCAAGGTTATTTCCCCTGTCATCGCCACTTCAGCTTTAACTGGGTTCCCCGTGAGGCTTGAAACAAGCGCAGTACACATAGCGATACCAGCACTTGGACCATCTTTCGGTGTCGCACCTTCTGGCACGTGAACGTGAATATCACGTTTTTCGTAAAAATCTGGGTTAATCCCCAATTTCTCAGCACGAGCTCGAACCACAGTCATCGCGGCTTGAATCGACTCTTGCATCACATCACCCAAAGAACCAGTTTGGGTGAGTTTACCCTTACCTGGCATGGATTCAGTTTCAATCGTTAAGAGGTCACCACCCACTTCAGTCCACGCAAGACCTGTTACTTGACCAATACGATTGCTGTCATCAGCTTTACCGAAGTCACAACGTTGTACACCAAGGAACTCTTTCAAATTCTCTTGATTTACTACAACGGTTTTTATCTCTTTATTCAACAAGATATTTTTAACAGCTTTACGACAGATTTTTGAAATCTCACGCTCTAAACTACGCACGCCAGCTTCGCGAGTATAGTAACGGATGATGCCAATGATTGCTGAATCTTCAATGACGATCTCATGCGCTTTTAAGCCATTGCGTTCTATCTGTTTGGTAACCAGGTGACGCTTAGCAATGTTCAGTTTTTCGTCTTCGGTATAACCAGAAAGACGGATCACTTCCATACGGTCAAGAAGTGGTCCTGGAATGTTCATTGAGTTTGACGTGGCAACAAACATAACGTCCGAGAGATCATAATCGACTTCAAGGTAATGATCGTTAAAGGTGCTATTTTGTTCCGGATCAAGCACTTCAAGTAATGCAGATGAAGGATCACCACGCATATCTGAAGACATTTTGTCAATTTCATCCAATAGGAATAGCGGGTTCTTAACACCAACTTTTGCCATTTTTTGGATCAATTTACCTGGTAGTGAACCAATGTAAGTTCGGCGATGGCCTCGAATTTCAGCTTCATCACGAACACCACCCAGAGCCATACGCGTGTACTTACGCCCAGTGGCAGCAGCAATAGAGCGACCCAATGAGGTTTTACCGACACCAGGAGGCCCAACAAGGCAAAGGATTGGACCTTTTAACTTGTTGATACGACTTTGTACCGCAAGATACTCTAAAATACGCTCTTTCACTCGTTCTAGACCGTAGTGATCAGAATTGAGGATCTCTTCTGCTTTCGTTAAGTCCTTCTTAACTTTAGAGCGTTTTGTCCACGGGACATTAACCATCCAGTCGATATAGCTACGTACCACTGTCGCTTCAGCAGACATTGGAGACATCATTTTCAATTTCTGAAGCTCTTGCTCTGTCTTCTCGCGCGCTTCTTGCGGCATTTTTGATTCATCAATTTTCTTTTTCAGCGTTTCAAATTCGTCAGGTGCATCATCCATATCACCCAATTCTTTTTGAATCGCTTTCATTTGCTCATTGAGATAATACTCACGCTGAGACTTTTCCATCTGTTTTTTAACGCGGCCACGAATTCGTTTTTCAACCTGTAGTAGGTCAATTTCCGACTCCATCTGCCCCATTAGGAATTCCAGACGCTCGCTGATATCAATAATTTCTAAGACTTTTTGTTTATCAACCAGCTTTAACGGCATGTGCGCAGCAATGGTGTCAGCAAGACGAGCGGCTTCATCGATACCATTCAATGAGGTAAGTACTTCTGGTGGAATTTTCTTATTTAGTTTAATAAAACCATCGAACTGGTTAATAGCACTACGTACTATGACTTCCTGCTCTCTTTCGTCCAGCTCAGGAGTAATAAGATACTGTGCTTCAGCTGAGAAAAAATCACCTTCAACAAAGCGGTCTATTTTCGCTCGTTGCTGACCTTCCACCAATACTTTGACAGTGCCGTCAGGTAGTTTGAGGAGCTGTAAAATGGTAGCAACAGTTCCAACGTCAAATAGATCTTCTATCGTTGGTTCATCAGTTTCTGCTTTTTTCTGTGCCACTAATAGAACTTGTTTGTTGTTGTCCATTGCCGCTTCAAGACATTGGATAGATTTTTCTCTACCAACAAACAAAGGAATAACCATATGAGGATAAACCACCACATCACGTAGAGGCAGTACGGGGATTTCGATACGCTCGGAACGCTCCAAGTTCATATTATTCTCTCTTCCGCTTTAACTTATTACCGAGTATATGGGGGCTAACTAACTGGATTCAATAACAGAATAAAAAAAAGGAGGTATTTGCTACCTCCTTTAAATATTTATCTCTGTGTTTTACTCTGCGCCTGCAGCTTGGTTCTCATTTGCGCTGTAAATTAGCAGCGGTTCAGATTCACCATTGATTACCGATTCATCGATTACCACTTTGCTAACATCCGATACAGACGGAAGCTCATACATGGTATCGAGCAAGACACCTTCTAAAATTGAACGTAAACCACGTGCACCAGTCTTGCGGTTCATTGCTTTTTTCGCAATCGCTCGCAATGCATCTTCACGGAATTCAAGTTCGACATTCTCTAACTCGAATAGTGCAGCGTATTGCTTAGTCAGTGCGTTTTTAGGCTCGCACAAGATTTGAATCAGCGCTTCTTCATCAAGTTCAGTCAGTGTAGCCGTAACAGGAAGACGGCCAATGAATTCAGGGATTAACCCGTATTTCACCAAATCTTCTGGCTCAACTTGAGTGAACAGCTCGCCAATGGTCTTAGTTTCATCTTTGGAACGAACTTCCGCTCCAAAGCCAATACCTGAACCTTTAGCAACGCGTTGATCAATTACTTTATCTAAACCAGCAAATGCACCACCACAGATAAATAGAATCTTAGATGTGTCTACTTGCAGAAATTCTTGCTGCGGATGCTTACGTCCACCTTGTGGTGGTACAGAAGCAACAGTACCTTCAACCAATTTCAATAGCGCTTGCTGAACCCCTTCACCCGATACATCTCGTGTAATCGATGGGTTTTCAGCTTTACGAGAAATCTTATCGATTTCATCGATGTACACAATACCGCGTTCGGCTTTAGCAACATCGTAATCACACTTCTGAAGTAGTTTTTGGATGATGTTTTCGACATCTTCCCCTACATAACCCGCTTCTGTTAGTGTGGTTGCATCTGCCATCGTGAACGGTACATCTAGGAAACGAGCCAGTGTTTCTGCCAGTAGTGTTTTACCACTACCCGTTGGGCCAATAAGCAAAATATTACTCTTGCCAAGCTCAACCCCTTCACTTGTCGTATCACCGTTACGTAAACGCTTGTAGTGGTTATATACTGCAACTGCAAGCACTTTTTTCGCGTGTTCTTGGCCAATCACATAGTCATCAAGATGTTCACGAATCTTGCGTGGCGTAGGTAACGCCTCAGATTCCTTTTTAGGCAGAACATCTTTAATCTCTTCACGGATGATGTCGTTGCATAAATCAACGCATTCATCACAAACGTAAACAGAAGGACCGGCGATCAGCTTGCGAACTTCGTGCTGGCTTTTACCACAGAAAGAGCAGTACAACAGCTTGCTACTACCGCTCTCTTTGCTTTTGTCTGTCATTCGCTAACCTCTTAGCCTTTACTCTTAATGGTTTGAGTGTAACTCAAATTAAGCCAAAATGCGTGAATAATTATGATAACTGTTACTCGCCACGTTTGCTTAAAATCGAATCAACTAAACCGTATTTAACCGCTTGGTCTGCTGACATAAAGTTATCACGGTCAGTATCACGTTCAATCACTTCTAGTGGTTGACCTGTGTGCTCAGCCAATAGTTTGTTGAGTTTTTGTTTGATGGTCAAAATTTCTTGAGCGTGGATCTGAATATCAGAGGCTTGACCTTGGAAACCACCCAACGGTTGGTGGATCATCACTCGTGAATTAGGTAACACAAAACGTTTACCTGGCGCGCCCCCCGCCAATAGAAATGCCCCCATAGAACAAGCTTGACCCATACATACCGTACTCACATTAGGCTTAATGAACTGCATGGTGTCATAAATTGACATCCCTGCGGTTACACTACCACCTGGGGAGTTAATGTATAAGAAAATATCTTTGTCAGGGTTTTCTGATTCTAAAAACAGCAATTGTGCAACGACAAGATTTGCCATTTGGTCTTCAACTTGACCTGTCAAGAAAATCACTCGTTCTTTAAGCAAGCGGGAATAAATATCGTATGAGCGCTCACCACGGGAAGTCTGCTCAACCACCATGGGTACTAGCGCGTCAATAATTGGCGACATTGCGTTTTTTTCTTGGTAGCTCATATTGTTATGTCCCTAAAATAAATGGCCCGGATGATGGGTATCACGCGGACCATTGTTAGCAGAATAGTTAACGTTAAGTCAACCACCTACGCTACATATTGCTTATTAAGCAGGTTGTTGGTTCATTAGCTCGTTGAAGCTAACGGCTTTCTCAGAAACCTGTGCTTTAGCGATGATCGCGTCGATTGCTTGCTCTTCAAGAGCAACATTGCGCATGTTGTTCATCATTTGCTCGTTTTGAGCATAGTAAGCCATTACTTCAGCAGGATCTTCGTAAGCAGTCGCCATCTCTTCGATTAGCGCTTTTACTTTCTCATCATCCGCTTTTAGCTCTTCAGTTTTGATCACTTCGCCAAGAAGAAGGCCAACAACTACACGACGTTTAGCTTGCTCTTCGAACAATTCACGTGGAAGTTGCGCTGCCGCTTCAGGGTTGCCACCAAAACGTTGTGCAGCTTGTTGGCGTAGCACACCGATTTCTTGGTCAATAAGTGCAGAAGGAACGTCAATGTCGTTCTCTTTCACTAGGCCTTCGATCGCTTGCTCTTTGATGCGGTTCTTAACAGCTTGCTTAAGCTCACGCTCCATGTTTTTGCGAACTTCAGCTTTAAGCGCTTCAACACCGCCTTCAACAACACCGAATTTAGCAACAAACTCATCGCTTAATTCTGGTAGCTCACGAGTTTCTACTTTGTTGATCTTGATTGCGAATTTCGCCGCTTTACCTTTTAGGTTTTCAGCGTGGTAATCTTCTGGGAAGTTTACGTCGATTTCGAATTCCATGCCTTTAGTTTTGCCAACGATACCGTCTTCAAAACCAGGAATCATGCGACCTGCACCCATTTCTAGTGGGAAGTTTTCAGCTTTACCGCCTTCAAATTCAACACCGTCGATTGAACCAACGAAATCGATAGTTGCGCGAGAACCGTCTTCAACTGCTGCATCAACTTCAACCCACGTAGCTTGTTGCTTACGTAGCGTTTCTAGCATTTCAACAACATCTTCTTCTTTAACTTCAACCGCTGGTTTTTCAACAGTGATGCTTTCTAGACCTTTCAACTCAACTTCTGGGTAAACTTCAAAAGTTGCAGTGAAAACAAGATCTTGGCCTTCTTCAGTAGCAACTGGAGCAAAAGTCGGAGCACCTGCTGGGTTGATCTTTTCTTTTACGATTGCTTCGATGAAGTGACGTTGCATTACTTCGCCCATCACGTCTTGACGTACCGCTTTACCGTACATTTGAGCAACCATTTTCATTGGAACTTTGCCTTTACGGAAACCATCGAAACGACGATTTTTCGCGATGTTGCGTAGTTCAGCTGTAACTGCATCTTCAATGTTAGCAGCAGGAACAGTAATATTCAGACGGCGCTCTAGGCCTTCTAGCGTTTCAACAGTAACTTGCATTATTTATAAACCTCAAAACTGGCTCAGTATTTCTGAGCATCATGAGCCGTAAGCTAGGCTATCGCCTGGTGCTTGGCTGCATCCTTGTGTTGTGTTCTATCCGAACACTTCAATTAAAATGAGCGTCGACATCTGAAGCGAAAACACCCAAACATCGGACTAATGAGCGATATCTTTACCAACCTAGGTCAAAAAGGTATCTCCGATTAGTCTCAGGACAGAAAATTTAGACGCGACATTCTACCGACCTGAACCAGTGCTGTCGAGCCAATCACCGCTTGGAGATGATTCAATGCCCTAAATTGCCTATCGAGTGCTAAAAATTCCATCAACATGGAAAAGCACAGTTTTGAAATGGGGACAATAAAGGCTTTTTCAAGGGAATCGAGGCTTTTTTTATCTCAGAAGTGTAAAAAGAGATCTTGCTCCTGTTTTGTGCCGCACTATTGAACTCTTTTTAAACAAAAAAACATCGAAAACCAGTAGACTTATCGTGTTCAGAAATGGATTTTCTTAATCACAACCGCAGCTGCAATAAAAGAGTAACCAAGGATGCTAGCGATTCGCCGTGTCAGTCTAATTTTTGTAATACTGTTCGTGTTGATAACAGCACTGGGTGCTCACCTTACCTGGCAATACAGTTATCAAAACTTATTAATTGAACATCAAGCTCAACTTGATCGTTTCTCTAGCCATATCACGGCTAAACTCGATAAATATGCGCACATACCAAGATTACTCTCTAAAGATAAGGAGCTAATCGATGCATTAAACAGCCCTAACAATAGTGCCCAGATAGAAATCACTAATCGCTACTTGGAGCAAGTCAATGAAGTCATTCAAGCGGCCGATACGTATCTCATCGATCAATATGGCAATACCATAGCTTCAAGTAACTGGAACCTTGATCGCTCTTTTATCGATCGCAATTTTGCTTGGCGGCCTTATTTTAAAGCGGCTATTACGGGCCAGGAGAGTCAATATTTTGCGCTAGGCTCAACATCTGGCCAACGCGGTTACTATTATTCTTACCCTGTCATCTATGCGGCGGATGTAATAGGTGTAGTGGTGGTTAAAATGGATCTATCGGCCATTGAAGAAAACTGGCAGAGCAAGCAAAGCTACTTTGTAGCAACCGACAGCAACAACATTATTTTTATGTCCAGTAAACCACAATGGCTGTTTAAAAGCGTGGATACGTTGACCGATAGTCAACGATTATTAGTACAAAATAGTCGCCAGTACCTTGAAACTTCGATTCGTTCTCTCGGTTTAGTGGGTGACTTTACCGCTCCAGTTTCTGAGTGGCAAAACCCACATCAAGGTTGGTTCAAAGGCGACTTCATTGTCTCTACACGTGCTTTGCCTAATGTTTCGCTCAATATCCGCGTGTTATCGCCGAAGATGAATATTTTTTGGGATAGCTTTGCCTTTGCCCTGATCTCTAGCATGGTATTTGCCATCATCTATTTAGCGCTCCTGCTCATCCATCACCGTCAACTCAAACAGCGCCAGATCGAACACTTGCAATCAGAAGCCAAGCAAAAACTCGAATTTTTAGTGATGGAAAGAACCTCAGAGCTGCACGCAGAAATTGCCGAACGAAGTAAGACCGAAGTAATGCTGAGACAAACTCAAGATGAATTGATCCAAGCCGCTAAGCTTGCGGTATTAGGAGAAATGTCCGCCAGCATTAGCCACGAACTCAATAATCCACTCGCCGCCATTCGAAGTTTTGCCGACAATGGACGCCGCTTTTTGGCAACGGGCAAGCCCGAAAGAACCGATGATAATCTTGCTCGCATTTCTGCGCTAACTGAACGCATGGCAAAAATCAGCGAACAGCTGAAATCGTTTGCGCGCAAAAGTGCAACGGATGAAAAAGTTATTGCACAATTATTACCGATTATTTTATCGACTAAAGAGTTGATGCAGCCTCAATTCAAGTCGCACTTAATTCAGTTTCATAGTGAATTACCCAACCAGCCCATTCTAGTCAGAGTAAACCCTATCCAATTAGAACAAGTATTGATTAACTTACTCACCAATGCCGTTCAAGCTGTTGATGAACAAAAAGAAAAGTGTGTTCACTTAACAACAGAAATCCATCAGGATTACGTTACTATTCATATTGATGATAACGGGCCAGGAATCTCACAAGAAAAAATTGGCCACCTTTTTGAACCGTTTTTTACCACTAAAAAAAATGGACTGGGGCTTGGTCTTTCTATCTCACAGCAAATAATACAAAGTATGGATGGCAAGTTAAGCATGACGAAATCAACGCTTTCAGGGGCTCGCTTTTCCGTATCATTGCCACGAATCGCAGAACCACAATAATCACAAGGACACCATATGTGTGATGTGTTTTTTATTGACGATGAAGATGATATCCGTATCGCCATCGAGCAAAGTTTTGAATTAGCCGACATTAGTGCTCGCCTCTTTGCTAGCGCCGAAGAAGCCTTGCTTGCCGTGAAAAGCGATGGCCTGCCTCTTGTGGTCGTCACCGATATCTGTTTGCCAGGTCTCACGGGGCAAAACCTACTCAATTCTATTCGCCATCAAGACCCTGATATCCCTGTGATATTAATCACTGGCCACGGCGATATATCGATGGCCGTACAAGCGATGCACGATGGAGCCTACGACTTCATTGAAAAGCCTTTCGCCACTGAACGATTAATGGAAACCGTTCAACGAGCCATAGAAAAGCGCCAGCTAACACTTGAAAATCAACAGTTAAAACGCACTCTCAAAGCTAGCCAAACGTTGGGGCCTCGCATTATCGGTGCTGCTCATAGTATTGAGTCATTACGCGAGACGATTACGCACATTGCTGATACCAATGCAGACATTTTGCTGTTTGGCGAAACAGGGACTGGTAAGGAATTGGTTGCACGTTCCCTGCATGAGCAAAGTTCACGCCGCGAGCAAAATTTTGTTGCCATTAATTGTGGTGCCGTACCTGAAAATTTGATTGAAAGTGAGCTATACGGGCATGAAAAAGGCGCGTTTACTGGCGCAGATACAAAACGTATTGGTAAGTTTGAACACGCGCAAGGTGGAACACTTTTTTTAGACGAAATCGAATCCATGCCGATGCAAGCTCAAATTCGCCTACTTCGTGTGTTGCAAGAAAGAGTCATCGAACGCGTTGGTTCCAATGAGCTGCTTCCTTTAGATATTCGCGTTATCGCTGCCACCAAAATCGACCTAAAACAGGCTGCTGAAGAAGGTACTTTTCGACAAGACCTCTATTACCGACTCAATATTGTTACGCTTGATATTCCACCGCTGCGCGATAGAAAAGAAGACATTCCAGCCTTATTTCACCATTTCCTTTTGGTGGCTGCTGCGCGTTATGGTAAGGCCGCCACCGCACTACCAAAATCAGACATGCAAACATTGATTAGCCATGACTGGCCAGGCAATGTGCGCGAACTGAGAAATGCCGCAGAGCGTTTTGTTCTACTCGGTAAACTCGTTCAATTGGGAACCACCCAACCAACCATCCAAACAACCAGTAACCTGACAGACCTAGTGGCTGAATTTGAAAAATCGACAATTGAACAAGCGTTAATTGAATGCGGTGGAAGTATAAAAGAGACGATGGAAACGTTGAATGTGGCGCGTAAAACCTTATATGACAAAATGCAGCGCTACGGGTTAGACAAAGACAATTATAAGATTTAATACCATAAAAATGCCCAGCGTCGCTGGGCATTGGATTTTATTTGGTAATGATTTCCGGCCCCATCAGCGTGGTCGGTAACCAGGTTGAGACCCATGGCACATAAGTAACGATAATTAGGAATAAGAACATAATAGCAACCCATGGTAATGCCGCTTTCACCACACTCATCATCGACATTTTGGCGACTCCGGCGGTGACAAATAGGTTTAAGCCCACGGGTGGCGTTATCATGCCGATTTCCATGTTAACCACCATAATGATACCGAGATGAATTGGGTCAATTCCCAACGCAATAGCAATAGGGAAGACCAGTGGAGCGACGATAATCAGCAAACCTGACGGCTCCATAAACTGACCACCTAACAACAGCAGTACGTTCACAACGATGAGGAAGGTAATTGGACCAAGCCCTGCCGACAACATCGATTCTGCGATAATTTGTGGGATGCGCTCTTCAGTTAATACATGCTTTAATATCAAGGCATTGGCAATGATAAACAGCAACATTATGGTCAGTTTACCTGCATCAAACAGGGTCGCCTTGGTGTCTTTATGAAAAAAGGCTTGTACCACTTTGACAACCGCAGGCTTAGTGTTTTCTTTATCTGCAAATGGGCCCATATCTTTGTAAATAAAGTTAGCGATCAAAAATGAATAAACCGCGGCAACGGCTGCCGCTTCTGTAGGTGTAAATATTCCGCCATAAATACCACCAAGAATAATGACCACAAGTAGCAGCCCCCAGCTAGCTTCTTTAGCAGCCGACATCGCTTCTTTCCAACCAACAAATGGCTGCTTGGGCAAATTTTTCACACGGGCAAAGATATAAATGGCAATAATTAACATCAGCCCGGCAAGCAACCCAGGGATCACTCCCCCTAAGAACATTCGCCCAACCGATACGTCCGTGGCCGCCGCATAAACAACCATAACGATCGACGGAGGGATCAAAATTCCGAGCGTCCCCGCATTACAAATAACACCAGCGGCAAACTCTTTGGTATACCCATTTTTCACCATACCAGCGATAACAATACTACCAATAGCGACCACGGTAGCAGGTGATGACCCAGACAACGCAGCGAACATCATACATGCCACAACAGAGGCAATCGCCAAACCACCGCGGAACCAACCTACCATCGCAATTGCAAAGCGGATAATGCGTTTTGCAACGCCGCCTGTAGACATAAAACTGGAGGCTAAAATGAAAAATGGAATCGCCAATAAGGTGTAGTGCCCTTCAAAGGCATTAAATAAGGTTTGAGCCACAGATGCTAACGACGTATCTGAGTGCCACAAAAGAAAAAGAATACTCGATAAGCCAAGTGAAATAGCAATGGGTACACCCACCAGCATAAAACCGATCACCATCACAAACAGTAGTAAAATTTCCATGAATTAGCGCTCCTTGCTGCTGTCGTTCGAGGCGGTAGGTTGACGGAATGGTTCGGCCATATCGTCAGCGGCTTGCGCCATTTCGGCTTTCAGCGCTTCTAAATCTTCTTCGGCTTCATGACCTGCAATCATACGGTCTAGCTTGCCTGTTACAATTTGGTAGGCAATTTGTAAAAAGCGGAATGTTAACAATGCCATTCCTATCGGCAATGCCATATAAGGAATGAAACGTGGTAGCTTTTCATAGCGTTCGCCTTCATTCATCAAATCTGCGAGAAATTGCAGCATCTCTGGCATCGGAATATCGTCTGTTTCATACCATGCGCGCTCTGTCGCAAAGGGATACCAATAGTTCCACGAACCAATGAGCAATAAGATAGAGAAGGCTAAACAACTGCCAACAGCAAGCAAAGCAAACACTTTACGCATACCGGCAGGAACCATGTTAATAATGACATCAACACCAATATGAAAATGCTTTTTCACACCGTAGGAAGCGCCCACTAACACCATCCAAGCAAACATGAATACTGTCAGTTCCAATGCCCATAAAATATTTTCGTTAAACACATAACGCAGCACGACGTTAACGAAAGTGAGTAAGGTCATACTGCCAAGGAAAAATGCAATCAGCATTTCTTCTATGGCATCCGTAAATTTGCCGACTTTAGAGAAAAAAGAGTGTTCCATTTGATACATCGCTCTAATAGTTATTATCGGAATAGACACAAAGCGCTGTACTACTTAACTTCCAAACCAGCGGTAGAGTTAGGTGCAGCGTATTGAGAAAGCCCCATCACTCTTGATGGGGCAAATGGTACGTTATTGGTTTGAAGCCAACGCAGCATCAATCAAATCAGTACCGATGTCTTTTTCAAACTTCTTCCATACGGGTTTAAGTGCAGTAACCCACTCTTGACGCTGTTCTGGGGTCAAGGTGCGAATAACGCCGCCCGCTTCTAATACATACTGTCTGTTTTGTTGCTCAACCCGATTTGATTCGGAATTACGCGTTTCCGTTACTTCTTTTAGAATGGTGGCAAACTGATCGCGAATATCCGTTGGTAGACCGTCCCACCATTTGGTTGAGGTCACGACCAAGTAATCCAAAATACCGTGGTTCGTCTCTGTGATACCATCTTGTACTTCGAAGAATTTCTTCCCATAAGTGTTAGACCAAGTATTTTCTTGGCCATCGATAACTTTGGTTTGTAAGCCACCATATACTTCAGCAAAAGACATTTTTTGCGGGTTTGCACCAAGTTGCTCAAACTGAGCCACTAGCACATCGGAGGCTTGAACACGGAATTTCAACCCTTTGGCATCGCCTGGGACCAACAATGGCTTATTGGCTGACATCTGTTTCATGCCGTTATGCCAAAACTCTAGGCCTTTCACCCCACGACGTGCCATTGAGTTTTTCAGTTTTTCGCCGTCAGCAGAATTTTGGAAACGGTCAACGGCATCAACATCATCAAAAAGAAAAGGAAGGTCAAAAATGCGGAACTTTTTGGTGAACTTCTCAAATTTAGAAAGAGAAGGTGCAGCAAGCTGAACATCGCCATTGAGCAAAGCTTCTAACACTTTGTCATCATCATAGAGTGTCGAGTTTGGAAATACCTGCATACAGGCTTTGCCATTCATTTCCTTATTGACGCGCTCTTCAAGCAATGAAGCTGCGATACCTTTAGGGTGTTTATCGGTATTGGTTACATGGCTGAATTTAATCACCATTTCACCAGGGTCACAGTTTGCAGCGGCATTGAAACTCGTTACGGCAAGAATTGAGGCAGAAAGAAGGGTTAGAGGCTTTAACATTATTATTCTCCTTGAGTGAACATATCAGCCCCATCAATGGGTGCTGTATAGGCTATACAAGGCAATTACCAAGCCAACTTTGTACATTTATTTAACAAGCCTTTAACCACAAGGTTCTCAACGATTACGCGGTTTGTAAACAGACAAAGTCCTACAAGACTTATTGGTACAATGGGTGGGAAATGACACACATAAAACGGCATTTTGGGTGGAAAATGACACTAAGCAAGATGGTAAGCGAGTAAAGCATGAGGATATCAACCTCGAACGTTACATCGCCGCTTTTACTGCTTTGGCTAGCTTACGCGCAGCCTGTTTAGGATCAGCATGGCTGTCGTTAAAGAAGTCAGTAACTACATCAAACATTGCACTTTGCACATAGCTGGTCGTTGCCATGCCGTGTGCCATGCTAGGTACTAACCCAGCGGATGCTGCCGTGTTTTTAAAGGCATTCATTGAATCTAAAGCGCATAGATCAAACTTAGACATGTCTACGTCAACTCGCACAGGAATGGAGCCTTTTTTGAGATTAAATATCTCTTGGAACTGAGGAGCAAGAATCGTCGTTGCCAATGCTTGTTGCGCTTGCTTATTTTCGGTGTCGCTTAACTCATAAAAGGCAAAACTATCGATATTATGAATGAACTGCCCTTCCGTACCGGGCGCAGCAACACAAAGGTAATCTTTACCTGCAACTTTACCGGCAGCGGTAAATTCACCTTTGGCCCAATCCCCCATGATCTGCATCGCAGCTTGACCACCTATCACCATCGATGTTGCTACGTTCCAGTCTCTACCGGGAGCATTAACGTCGATATAATCATGCATTTTTTGGAATTTTCTGAACACCTCGACCATTTTATCACTCGATAGTACATCCATATCCAGATTAACAAATGCCTGCTGGTAGCCTTTAGGACCCAATACGTCTAAAGCAATGACTTCAAACAACGTTGCGTCTTGCCACGGTTGACCACCATGAGCAAGTGGAATAAAGCCTGCGGCCTTAAGTATATCGCCGGCTGCAAAAAACTCATCCAAGCTAGTAGGTACTTTCAGACCGAATTTATCCAATAGTGCAAGGTTGACCCATAGCCAATTTACACGATGAATATTCACTGGGACAGCAACATACTGGCCATGCCATTTCATGATCTCGGATACCACGGGCGGAAGAACATCATCCCAATGGCCTTGTTTGGCAACATCATTCAAATTGGTCAGAAAACCAAGCCCTGCCCACTCTTGAATATCACGCCCTTTAATTTGCGCAGCAGAGGGTGGGTTACCCGAAACGGCGCGGGTTTTTAGCACGGTCATCGCGCTGTCACCACCACCACCAGCCACCGCAAAATCCCTCCAACTGTGACCTTGCTCTTCTAGCATCCCTTTCAGTACATCAATCGACTCAACTTCTCCATTAGCAGTCCACCAGTGAAGAACTTCAACATCAGCGGCATCAACCGATGCAGTGAACAGCAACGATAAAACCAAGAGTATTTTTTTGATAGATAACCTCGTGTTGGTACTCATATCAACGTCCATCGTTTGCTTTGCGCTAAAAAGAAATTGTCTGGCATCCTAGATCACACTTCAAGCATAGGCGGGATAAACACTTGCACTTCCAACCCACCGTGCGCTGGGTTGCGCAAAATAATATCACCACCGTGTCCATGTAAAATACTGCGGCAGATACCCAACCCTAAGCCGTGTCCTTGATCATCATCGGCCAAGCGAAAATAAGGTTCAAATACCGCCTCCAATTTATCAGCCGGAATACCCGGGCCTTTGTCTTGGATTGTCACTACCACCCATTCTGGTGTTTCTTCCAACTTAACCCACACCTGCTGACCATATTTAACACCGTTACCAATTAAATTGGTTAACACGCGCTTGATAGCCAGCGGCTTTGCGATAACGGGAGCGATCTCAATCGGAGAGAAGTGCACCACAGATTGAGATAAGTTATAGCCCTCAGCGATAGTGATAATCATCTCATTGAGATCAATGCTGGCATTATTCTCATGCAAATCGGTATCGCGTACGCACTGTAATGCCCCTTTGACCATCATCTCTAACTCGTCCAGATCACGGTTAAACTTCTCACGTTTTATATCGCTGTCGAGCAATTCAGCTCTTAGCCGTAAACGGGTGATGGGCGTTTTTAAATCATGAGAAATGGCAGAGAATAGATGCTCCCGATCAGCAATATAACGGCGAATACGTTGCTGCATTCGATTAAAGGCTTGCGTGGCCGTGATCAACTCCGTTGCGCCCTCTTCACGTAAAGGACGTTGGGCAATATCCATGCTCATTTCATTAGCGGCCTTAGCGAGGTTTTTCAACGGCCTAACTTGGCGGCGCATTAATAAGTAAGTGAGTAGCAGCAATATGGTGGTGGAAAAGAACAAAAATAACATTTGCTCCTTGCCCAAAATCGTATCGTCTAACTTCACGTACGGTGCGGGCAACAAGGCGGCAACGTAGATCCACTCATGGCTTGAAAGCTCAATTTGCACCACCAAAATAGGTGGATTAAGAGGTTCCAGTGTTAACGTATGGTATGCCCAGGACTTTGGTAAATCACTAAGTAAAATGTCATTTTTCAATAAACGTAGGTGCTCAGGCTTGGTAAATTCCACTTGAATGCTAGCGACATTGTTTAATTTTTGCATGAGAACCTCAGTGACAGCATCAACCGAAGCTCGCTTTAAGCGCGTCTCTTCAATCGGCTCCACCAACAACGCCTCTTTATTGAAAGAGACAAAAAATCGCGTGCCACCCATATTACGGATTTGGTCGAGTACAATATGACGGTATTTCACTGGCAGCGACTGAAAAAATGTCACTGTAGAAGCAAACATACCCGCCATACTAGATGATACCGAGTGTATCCCCTCGAGTTCTTTCTGTTTCGATTGGCTGTACCAAATGGCTGTGGCGATCCCTTGTGCAATCACCACCGCTAACAGCGTCAGTAGTAGTGTGCGAGAAACTAAAGAATTGGGTTTAAGTCGCGAGAATAAAGGCGTCAATGGCATCGTTTAACTACCATATGTGACCGGAACCGAGAGAATATAACCATTACCACGCATCGTTTTTATATAGTGAGGATATTTAGCGCTATCGCCTAGTCGTTGTCGCAAGCGACTCAGTTGAACGTCAATACCACGCTCATAAGGCAAAGCTTCGCGCCCACGCGTTGCGTACGAAATAGTGTCACGATCCAGCACTTCATTAGGGTGGGTTAAAAAGAGCATCAATAAGGCAAAATCGCTGCCTGAAAGATCATGTCCTTCATCACGTTCAAGATGCATGATGCGATGCGACAAGGTATCAAGTTGCCAATCGCCAAAAGTAATCTGCTTGGTAGACGCACTATCGGTAGGCTTATCGTCAGAAACTTGCACTCGACGAAGCAGCGCTTTGATACGAGCCATCAACTGACGCGGGCTAAAAGGTTTCGCGACATAATCATCAGCCCCAATCTCCAAACCAATGATTTGATCGGTTTCATCGGAAACCGCTGTTAGCATAATGATTGGCACATTTGAATTGCGACGAATTTTTTGACATAGCGTAAAACCGTCGTCACCCGGCATCATCACATCAAGCAGGATAAGATCTGGGTACGTGTTTTGCTCTAAATAAGACAGCAATGCCACACCATCAGCGAGCGTAATAATTTCATAGCCCGATTTGGTCAGATATTCGTCGAGTAGCTCACGAATTTCCTTATCATCATCTACTACAACAATGCGCGTTCTTGACTGCATACCCTTTTCCCGCCTTTACCACAACTTGATTTTTTACCACTAATCGCCACAGTGTATCGATCGACCATTTTTTTGATTATTGATATTTATGTAAAATTTGAATTCAAACTGGATGAAGATCACAAATTGGAATGGTTATGAGGAACAGCTGATCGTTAATTTTTTCCCCCATTGTGGTGGAAGTTGCGCATAGTGATCGTTTTCAGGTTGCTCATCAAAAGGGTGAGCCAGTAGTTGTGCCAAACGTTGCACTTCTTGATAATCACCCTGTTGCGCTTTATCGATAGCTTGCTGAGCAAGGTAATTACGTAAAACATACTTAGGGTTCACTTTTCGCATTGCTTCACAGCGCGCCTCAAGCGAGGTCAAATTTCCAAACCGATCCGTTTCTAAATGACAACGTTCTAGATAGTGATCGAGCCAAATTTTGGCCTCCCCCCTGTCAAGGAATAGATCAATAACCGCTTGAGATCCTTGAGTATCTAGGTTAGATAATTGCCTAAAAAATCGTGTGTAATCGGTATGGTTTTTAGTTAGCAGCTCGAACATATGCTCAAACAAAGCAGAATCGCCGGTTTGTTGTGTCAGTAAGCCAAGTTTATGGCGCATGTGCTGGCTAAAATAACGCCCAAGTTGTCTTTCAAACTGTGAAAGAGCGGCTTCAAGATCAGCACGCTCAACCAATGGAGAAAGCGCATGTGCTAACGCCGACAAATTCCACAAGGCAATTCTAGGCTGCTGATCAAACGCATAACGCCCCTGATAGTCAGAATGGTTACTAATAAAACTGGGCTCGTAATCATCTAAAAATGCAAAAGGGCCATAATCAAAAGTTTGACCAAGAATCGACATATTGTCGGTATTCATCACACCATGAGCAAAGCCGACCGCTTGCCAATCGGCAATCATCTTGGCTGTGCGCTCCACAATGCGGTTAAACATAACGGCATAAGGTTTTTCTTCAGCGAGGCAGTCTGGGTAGTGCCACTCGATCACTTTATCGGCGAGTAACTTTTGCTGCGTAAGTTGGTTGGTATAAAAGAAATGCTCAAAATGACCAAAGCGGATATGGCTTTGTGCCACTCTCACCAACAGAGCACCTTGTTCTTGTTGTTCTCTATAAACTGTCGTATCACTGCTCATCATAGCTAGTGCTCGGGTGGTGGCAATTCCTAAACCTGCCATTGCCTCACTACACAAATATTCACGAATGGTTGAACGCAGCACTGCTCGGCCATCGCCCATTCGAGAATAAGGTGTTAACCCTGCTCCTTTAAGATGGAGATCAAAGACCTCCCCTGAGTGACTTTCAATTTCAGCAAGCAGTAAACCGCGCCCGTCACCCAGTTCAGGGTTGTACACTCCAAACTGGTGGCCAGCATATTTCATGGCAAGCGGTTTAAATTGAGAAGGAAGTGCTTGACCCGATAAACTGACTAATAACTCATCGTTAGCCGACTCTGGTAAAGACAAAAACGAAGCTAGCTGTTTATTCCAAGCCACCCAACGCACATTTTTTAATGGCGTAGGATCAACCTTAGAATAAAAAGCGGTGGGTAACTGATCGTAACGATTGTGTAGCTTTACCTCATCCCAAATCGACATGCGAAGTCCTTTGTTTACAATGCTATGACACTCGCACGTTAACAAATACCCGACCAAGTTGCTAGGGTATATGAGTGTAACCCAACCCTAGTTGGCTCTATTTAGATAAAGGCAAATATACCCATAACGATAACGAACGAAAAAAGACTGGTTTTACCTATCACCCCGAGAAAAGCAGGTTGGATCATTTCTTGATGCTGCATGTTACCCTCACTAATTATTACATCGTGATTACAATATGATGAATTTTTGATATTTACTCAACTGGTTAAGATATTAAATTTTTGTTACAAAGCATTCAATCTTCTCTCTCTTTCACTAACGAAAAACGCTACTATTGCTAACAGTCACTCTCTTTATCGTAGGTATTGCCATGTTATCCATTTTTGAGATTTTTAAAATTGGCGTCGGCCCTTCAAGTTCACACACCAACGGTCCGATGATCGCCGGTTATCAATTCACACGCCTTATTGCTGATCTTTCTGAAGTAAAGCGAGTACAAGTTGATCTTTATGGGTCTTTATCGTTAACCGGTAAGGGCCACCATACCGACCGAGCGGTCGTTCTTGGTTTACTGGGCAATAAGCCCGACACCATCAAAATAACCAGTGCCAAGCAATCACTAGCCGTTGCTTTCGAAGAGGGAATACTCAACTTAGCAGGCTCTCACAATATCGCTTTTGACGTTCAAACCGACCTTATTTTCCAATCGACCAACCTGCCACTGCACGAAAATGGCATGACTATTACGGCCTTTGGTAAACAAGGGCAGCAGCTTGCCTTTGAAACCTATTATTCAGTCGGAGGCGGATTTGTTGCCACAGCGCAAGAGCTGCAACATGGCAGCAGTCAACCGACAGTAGACGTCGAATTCTCTTTCTCCTCTGCCGACGAGCTCCTATTCAAAGCTGAAAAAAATGGGCTCAGTTTAGGTGGTTTAGTGCTACGCAATGAACTTGCCTTTCAAAGCGTTGAAGAGATCAATAAAAAAGCTGACCAAATTTGGAAGGTAATGTCGCTGTGTATGCAACGAGGTTTAGAAACAGAAGGAATACTAGAAGGAGGGCTGCATGTCACTCGCCGAGCACCTGCGCTATTAAAAAAGCTGGAAGCAAATGCGGCAATAGAGAATGACCCAATGGAAATCATGGATTGGATTAATTTATTTGCTTTTGCAGTAAGCGAAGAGAATGCAGCGGGTGGACAAGTGGTCACATCACCAACTAACGGTGCCGCTGGCGTTATTCCTGCGGTGTTAATGTACTACCATCGTTTCATTAAGCCACTCGACACCAAACAGTTGAAAGATTTTCTAGCCGTTGCTGGCGCGATTGGAATTTTGTACAAAACCAATGCATCAATATCTGGCGCTGAAGTGGGTTGTCAAGGTGAAATTGGCGTGTCTTCCTCAATGGCTGCGGCAGGGTTAACCGCACTGAGAGGCGGCAGTAACGAACAAATATGCATTGCTGCAGAAATCGCGATGGAACATTCTCTGGGTATGACCTGTGACCCGATTGGTGGTTTAGTCCAAGTGCCATGCATTGAGCGAAATGCCATGGGAGCAATGAAAGCGATAAACGCCTCTAGAATGGCATTAAAACGAACCAGTAAATGTTTAATATCTTTAGATAAAGTCATCGATACTATGTTTCAAACTGGTAAAGACATGAACAAAAAATATCGAGAAACGTCATTAGGTGGGTTGGCACTTATTCATTTAGCTCCACCCTGTGAATAAACGGTCTCTGATAAAAATAAACCTTATACCCTTCCGACTTGAATTTGCAGCGGTGTTGGCTACGTTCACTCACCCCAATCACATAGTGTATCTATGCTAATGGGGATGAACTCACTTGCCGCCTACCTGCAACTGCAAGTGGTTTGGGTATATACCAGTGAAGCTTTAAGCATTAAATTCTGGCACGCGGTTTTCTAGCTTCTGCTCTGCCGCTTCGCGTTGAATGATCCATTGATAACTCAATGACAAAATACAAATTTCAACTGCACAAACAAACAGCCAAATTGCAGAGGCTAAGAGTGTCATCATCAAAATATTGGACGCAAATAATGGTTGCAACACGATATTGATCAATGTCGGGATCACACCAATCAAAATAAACAGCGATTTACTGTGTGGCTTCGACCTGCGCCACGCAATAGTTAACCCTCTTGGTTGATGGTCTAAAGCCGTTGCAGGTAACACCAGTGACCAACGTGCTAATAGCCAGCAAATAGGAAGTATCACACCATAAGTCATAAGCTGCAGCACCCACTGTGCAGCACCGATGGAACTTGCAAGTGACCCGACCAGAAACAAAGGGATAAACATCACACCAAACAACGCACTCGCCAATACACACCACCACCCCACAAATCGCCACTCACGGATACTGATATGAAAAATAGCCTCCAAACTGCATGACTTTTCATCTAACAGTGCCAAACGGTGAATCCGAACGGCCGCCATTGCTGCTGTCGCCACATAAAGTAAACCAATCAGTATATTCAATGGTGTAAAGATAACTTGAGGCTGTGAAATATCAGCCCAACCTAAAACAAAATAGCCATTCACTACACAAAAAGGAGCAGACAGAAAAAGCAGCGTCAGCCAGTTTGCTCTTACTAGTTTAAGCGCACTGACCACCGTATATTGGACGGGTAACTGTTGATCTTCCATGAATGAATTCCCTTACAAAACCGTAGGGTTAATATATCGGATATGGATATTTTTTATCCGAAAAGCTCTGTGACACTAATCTAACTCCCCACATTAGTTGTTAACAATATTGTTTTTACCTCGATAAAAAATTAACGAAGCCGTGCTAGTAATCTTTAGAAGGTTAAGAGATAGTAAAAATGTCGTATTACTCGTTGCTATTTTTTCCTGGCTATCAGTCAGCTGATTTCTAACGAGCAATCCAGATAAATAAAAAAAGGATACTTATTCAATGAGAAAATCAACCCCACGCTTAACCTTAAGAGTCATAGAGACGAGTGATTATTCTGAACTGGCGGCGTTAATGGATCTGGTCTTTCATGACGTTGGCGGATCATGGCCACGGATGACCATCATGGACCTTGTACATCAGTTTCCTGACGGGCAAATTTGTATTGAAGATGATGGGCGCATTGTTGGTGTTGCATCGAGATGGCTCGATAGACGAACAGTATAAAATTCATATCACTCCACATGAAAAAAGAGACTGGGTGATTGATGGTGGCGATAAGGTGAAGGTTTTTGAAACCGATGCAGGACGTGTCGGCATTTTGATTTGCTACGACAGTGAGTTTCCAGAACTTGGCAGAATGATGGCAGAACAAGATGTGCAGATCATCTTCGTGCCATTTTGGACTGATACCAAAAATGGTTACCAACGCGTACGCTTATGCTCACAAGCCCGTGCCATCGAAAACGAATGCTATGTTGCTATTGGCGGCAGTGTTGGAAACCTTCCAAGGGTGGATAATGTCGACATTCAATATGCTCAGTCGGCGGTTTTCTCCCCTTCTGATATCTATTTTCCACACGATGCAACGATCACAGAGGCAAGCCCTAACACTGAAATGATCATTTTTGCAGACGTTGATTTAGACAAACTCAAGCAGCTTAACATGGAAGGCTCCGTCACTAACTTACGTCACCGACGATTGGACCTATATGGCGGATTTACTCAAAAACGTTCAGCTAAATAACTTCGACTAGCAGCAGTGATACTCAAGCGGTATCACTGCCTTTCATGAACAACAAAATAGCTATCGCTAAAATGTGCGATCTTCGTTCGCGTTTGCTGACTTCATGCTAGAATGTGCTCTTATCGACACAGGTTGAGCCTTGTTGGGCTAATCCTACCAAATTATCATAATTCTGAGAGTCAGCATGCCATTCTCCAATCTTGGATTGAGCGATCCAATCTTAAAAGCCGTTACCGAACTCGGTTATTCCGCCCCCACTCCCATCCAAGAAAAGGCGATTCCAGCCATTTTAACGGGTAAAAATGTGATAGCGGCGGCGCAGACCGGTACCGGTAAAACGGCCAGTTTTGTATTGCCTATTCTACAAATGCTCAGCCAAGGAAAAACACAGCGAGCCAAACGCGTACGTGCATTAATTCTTGCTCCAACTCGTGAGTTAGCACTGCAAGTAGAAGAAAACATTACGCAATATGCGAAATATCTTTCACTGACATCGCTTGCAATGTACGGCGGTGTTGATTCTCAAAAACAGAAACAACGCTTGATTGAAGGTGTGGATATTTTGATCGCCACACCAGGCCGCTTGCTTGATATGTATGGACAACGTGCCGTCCATTTTGACGAGCTGGAAGTGTTAGTCATGGATGAAGCCGACCGCATGTTGGATATGGGCTTCATTGAAGACATCAATAAAATTGTTGATCGCCTACCGCTTGATCGTCAGAACCTGCTGTTTTCTGCAACACTCTCTCGCCCAGTACGCGAACTGGCAAAATCAGCGATTAATAACCCAATCGAAATTGATGTTGCGGGCTACAACAAAACACCAAATCAAATTGAGCAGTGGATCATCACGGTCGATAAAGATCAAAAATCCGCTCTGCTTAGCCATTTGATCAATGAAAACCAATGGCAGCAGGCGATGATTTTCATTGAAACCAAACATGGCGCCGCCAAGTTAGCCAGTCAATTGGAAAAACGCGGCATCACTGCCGAAGCATTTCATAGCGGCCGTAGCCAAGAAGTTCGAGAAAAGTTATTGGCCGATTTCAAAGCCGGTAAGCTTCAATTTCTGATTGCCACTGGCGTCGCGGCTCGCGGGATTGATATTGACAATTTAGAGCGTGTTATCAACTACGACCTACCCTACCCGGCTGAAAACTACATTCACCGTATCGGCCGTACTGGTCGCGCAGGTGCTACAGGCGAAGCAATCTCACTGGTATCAAGAGATGACTTTAAAAACTTATGTATGATTGAAAGCCGCTTAGGACATTTATTGGTACGCAAAGAGATTGAAGGCTTCACCCCGAAAAAAGACGTACCTATTTCGATTTTAAATTACCACTTGAAAAAGCGTGATAACGACCGCTCCAATGCGTCTCGTCCCCCTTCTCGCCCTAAGCAAGCTAAACGCTCGTAAACGTTGACTCTCTATCCATAGACCTCACAAGTTAGTGGGGTCTATGCTAATTACCGTTCCAAATAATTCAAACCGCATCACACTTCCGCTCACTCCTTGCCATCTACGCCCCCAATTAATGCATCAAGGAGGATTTTGTCTCATTGCGCTTCAACTAGCCTAAAACTCATCCAATATTGATATCAACGTGATGGCTTAGGTTCAACCGTTATGACCACTAATAAATACAATATCTATCAAGTATTCACGCGCTTATTTGGTAATAAAAAAAGTGTCAATACTCCGTGGGGCAGCGCCGAACAAAATGGCTTGGGTAAATTCAGTGATTTTACTCATCAAGCGCTGGCTGAAATTCAAAAGTTGGGCATCACCCATATTTGGTATACCGGTGTACCCCACCATGCGTTGGTTCGTAACTATACTCAATACGGCATTCACAACGATCACCCAAGTGTGGTCAAAGGCCGTGCAGGCTCACCCTATGCTGTCAAAGACTACTATTCGGTCAATCCAGATTTAGCCGACAACCCAGAACTGCGAAATGAAGAGTTTGCAGCGCTAATTCACCGGACGCACAATGCAGGGATGAAAGTCATCATCGATATCGTCCCTAATCATGTTGCAAGACAGTATCACGGCTTAAATAACCCTGCTGGCGTGAATGATTTCGGAGCCAATGATGACACTAGTGTCGAATATGCAAAAAACAACAACTTCTATTACATACCACAGCAGCCATTTGAACTGCCTGATATACCTACTTCCCTTTTGCCACTCGGTGGCGAAAAGCACCCTGATTTAGCAACGCCATACCATGAATATCCTGCAAAATGGACAGGCAATGGCTCACGACTCGCCAAACCCAATGCGGATGACTGGTATGAAACCGTCAAAGTAAATTACGGTATCAAACCTGATGGCAGCAAAGATTTTGTGACGCTACCAGAAGAGTACCGTTTTAAGTCTCACCGTGAGCACGCGCTATTCTGGCAAGATAAAAACGTGCCAGATTCATGGGTTAAATTTCGTGATATCGCGCTGTATTGGATCAATAAAGGCGTCGATGGCTTTCGCTACGACATGGCAGAAATGGTGCCTATTGAGTTCTGGAGCTATATGAATTCGGCGATTAAACAACAAAATCCACACGCTTTTTTGTTAGCCGAAGTTTACCAACCGGAGTTATACCGAGATTATATTCAGCTAGGAAAGATGGATTATCTCTACGATAAAGTAGACCTTTACGATTCATTAAAAGCCATCATGCAAGGCCATGGTTCGACCAAAGAGATTGGCCGCATTGAATATCAATTGCGTGATATTGAACATCACATGCTGCACTTTCTCGATAATCACGATGAGCAGCGTATTGCATCACCACAATTTGCAGGAAGTGCTGAAAAAGCGCTCCCCGCGATGTTGATTTCAACGTGCTTATCCACCGCGCCAACCATGATTTACTTCGGACAAGAGGTGGGTGAAGCGGGTGCCGAACATGCAGGCTTTGGTCAGCCATCTCGCACTTCTATCTTCGACTACATTGGTGTGCCAAGTCATCAACGCTGGATGAACAACGGCCTATTTGATGGTGGCCAGTTAACTGATAGCGAAAAGCAACTTCGCGATTTTTATTGCACATTACTCAATTTAGCCAAACAGAGCCCAGCGTTGATGGGCGAATATCATGATTTGTATGCGCAAAACGTTGACAACTTTGCTCCTCTGCAAGACAGCCTATTTGCTTTTGCTCGAGGGAATACCACTCAAAAATTGATCCTGGCGGCGAACTTCAGTGACACTCACTCGAAATTATTACATCTAAGTATTCCGATGGCATTGATTAAGTATTGGGGATTAAGCGAGGGGGAATATCCACTGTTTGATCACCTTACCCAACAAGCACTGGTATTGATAGTGAATGAGAAAGAAGATACAGCCTACGTACCACTTCAGTTTTCACCACTTTCAACGCATTTTATCGAACTGATTTAGGGGTAATAAACTTACCCTGTAAACAATTACTAACATTAACACTGACGACTATTGATATGCCTAAAAATAAAACAAGCCGTCCAACAATTGGTGTGATCATGCCAATGCTAAGTGGGTTCTATATGGGCGAGTTGAGCGCAACCTTTCGTCAACTCGCCAAGCAGCATAATGCTAATTTAGTCATCATTCGCTCTGGCGAGCAACGAGATTTTGACCTTGCAGTTAGCTTAAACCACCTTGATGCATTACTGGTGGTTCTTCATTGTGCTTCCGACCGCTTGGTAAAAAGAGCATTAGCTAAAAATATTCCAGTAATCTCATTAGCAGCGAGTTATTCACCACTACCTGTCGAACAATTTTGCAGCACCCAACGCGCTGGAATTGAAGCACTTTATGATTGGCTTTACACCAATGGCCATACCCAAATTGGCTTCTGCGGAGATTTATCGGTCAATGATATACGCTCACGCTTTAAGGCTTATCAAGATTCGTTAAGTAAATATCACCATATCTATCAGTCTGAACACGTTTTTTGCGTCGAGAATTGTGCTTTATCCGGAGGAAGAGAGGCCGCGTTAGCTTTCATTGAGAGAAAGTCCGATTGTAGTGCCGTGATCTGTGCCACCGATCAAAATGCGATTGGTATGATTGAACAATTGCAACATTTAGGCTGGAAAGTTCCAGAGCAAGTTGCCATCGTTGGCGTCGATAACATCTTTTTGGGTAAACAAACTCATCCTCAGCTAACCACTGTCGATCAACAGCTTGAATCTTTGGCTAATCAAGCATTCCAGCGCGCCCTCCAACGAATTGCTGGTGATCCATTTCAACATGAGATTCATCACATATCACAAAAATTGGTGGTTAGAGAATCCTGTGGAAACACCAATACCAACAACAGAACGAATGAAACGCAAGGATCAATAAGACACGCTCTAACCAATGTTCGAGGTCTATCTCCAGCAGAACTATTTGAAAGTTTCTATGCACAAGCTAAAAATGGCTTTAATTCAATACTCGATACTCACGGGTTATATGGTTCTGGATTTGATTGGGCCTGCATGGCTACCTATCACTCAGGACAACTCGAAGTAACGGATTGGGCAGAACGCGGTTATATAAAACCACAAATAACGTTAAAGGCAGAAAGCGACAGTTACGGTTTGAGTGCCTTTCCACAGCTCAATTCTGACGAACATTTCATGGCAACCATCATCCCGATTTCAACCGGGCAAAAGAGCCATTGGCGATTACTGGCCATCGTTGATTCATTACAAGGTGAATATTGCGTTGCTTCTCAAGCCATGTTTAACAATTACCTCGATATGTTGTCCTTGTTCATCGAACGAGATGAATTATTAAAAACAAGCCAATTGCGCCAAAAAAATGCACAACAACTACTCCAACAGTTAAAAGTCGTATCAAACAGTTCCAATGACGGCATTTGGGATTGGGACTTAAAAACCAATACTCTTCATTGGAATAGTCGTCTCATCAAAATGTTGGGAATGGATGATGACCTAGAGACAAAGCATTTTGATTGTGACCAACTGTTTGAACATATTCACACTGAAGATTTGGAAGAGTTAGAAAAACAAATACAGTCACATTTCCTAAACAACACGCCCTTTAAAACCCAATTTCGAATGCGTAAGTTTGATGATACTTACATTTGGGTACAGGCGAATGGTTCAGCAGTACGCGACTCAAATGGCAAGGCAGTGCGCTTTATTGGGTCCATGACCGACATAACAGAGCAAAGAGAGTCAGCGGCTAAAATTCATCATATGGCTTATTTTGACTCATTGACTGGCGTTGCAAATCGACGTAAAGCGATCGAAGAAATTACCGCTCACATCGACAATAAGCCAACACAACTTAAAGCTGTAATGCTCATGGACTTAAACCGTTTTAAAATGGTCAACGATTCATTCGGCCACCATGTCGGCGATGCATTACTTTGTCATGTTGCCAGAGAGATAACCCAAGTTCTGGGTTCAAAGCACACCATAGCAAGGCTTGGAGGAGATGAGTTTTTGCTATTTTGCTCTGTTGCAAATGTAGAACAAGCCAATGATATTGCACAAAAAATACTGCGCAGTATTGAAAAACCGATGCGTCACAATCAAATAAAAGTCAGTAGCCAAGGAAGTTTAGGGATGGCAATTTATCCCTCCGATGCTTCATCTACCGAGGAACTGATCAAAAATGCAGACATTGCCATGTACCGTGCGAAACAACAAGGTGGTGGAAAGTACCTCAGATTCAGCCCTGATATGCATAAGGAATCGAGTAAATTTATTGCTCTAGAGCAACGGCTATCGAAAGCAATTGATGACAATAAAATCGATATTTACTACCAACCTCAAATGTGCAACAAAAGTGGCAAAATCGTTGCTACTGAAGTTTTAGCCCGTTGGTTTTGCCCGATCAATGGGCAGATACCTCCTAGCAAATTTATACCAGTCGCTGAAATATCTGGGTTGATTGAAAAACTAGGCAAACAAGTATTTACCAAAGTTTGTGAAGATATAAGTCATTCAAAATTGTTGCAGGGCCTCAATCAGATATCAATAAACATCAGTGCTCGCCAACTCACCCAGCCAGATTTTGCTAACTTAATCATCAACACCATTAATGACTATCAATTACCTGCATCGCTATTTTGTTTAGAAATTACAGAAACCGCCGCATTCACAGATTATGATCAATCGTTACGTTCGTTAAAAAAACTAAGCAGTGTAGGTATTTCTATCTCATTAGACGATTTTGGGACCGGTTTTTCATCACTATCACTGCTAAAAAACTTGCCACTGTCGGAAGTTAAAATAGACCGCAGTTTTATACTCGACATGACATTAGATCAATCCAACCTGGAATTTGTATCTTCAATGATTTTAATGGGACAAAGTTTAGGTTATCGAGTCGTTGCTGAGGGTGTAGAGACCAAAGAGCATGTAAAACAATTGTCTTCATTAGGCGTCGATCTACTACAAGGTTACTATTATTCAAAACCCCTTCCGTTAGATAAATTTACTATCAAATATCAAGAACAATATTCGAACGAGGCCCTGAAATTACTAATAGAGTGAACGGGCATCAATATTAGCCATGAGACGCGATTGCTACCCTTTTTATCGCATAACTCTGGATGAAAGATTAACATGCATCATTGCTCGGTAGTGTCACTCACCTATCGAGCTGATTTTTTATATTTAACAGACAACAAGGTGATGACATGTGCGAGTTAACAACAGAACAAACCGATGCAATAGCCACCTTCAAACACAGCCTCCATCTTCCTGGCGGTGGTTTTCATGCGCTTATCGTTGAATTATGTAGAGAGTTCCAATTACCTTTCCAAGTTGTTCGCTCCGTTCTTAAGCAGGCACAAGCTTCTATCGAAACAAAAATACGAAACCAATTTGATGATGTTGTTGCTAGTGATTTAACCAAAGAACATTGGCTAAGCATCATAAAAGATGAACTCAACGAACGAGCAAAAGATAACATTCCTCTGATGAAAATACTGATTGATAGTGAAATCTACCGTCAGTTTCTTGATCAAAGTAAATCACCACTTCGCACTGAATCGGAGCGTGAATGTCTTTTAGAGCAATTAATGCAGGCTTATGAACAACAAGTTTATAAACCTCTCAAAGCCATGCTGTACACCACAGCCTTACAGTGGCAACTGCCGAGCGATTTATTGGATATGACCGAAGAAACGCGCCAATTGTTTAGTAACTATCCGCAACATATGGAAGCCAGTGCATTATTATTTAAGCTCAGTGAACAAATTAGCTCTCAACCACTAAGCGAGCATTCCTAACTATTCAGAATTAGTCTCGTGATAACAATTTGAAAACGGGGAATAATCTAATGGCGTTATTCAACGAAGACTAATTCTAACAATTCAATAGGATGTAATATGATAAATAATAGTAGTAGCAGCGTAGGGACTTGTAGCGTCAGCAGTGCAAGCCTATCTAAAGGCGAGCGTCGGATTAGTGATGTACAAAACATAGACAAAACAATCGCTAGCATTAGACATACGGATAGAAGCGGAGAGTTAATATTTCTGGCGCTAAGACGACACAAAAAAATGAAAAAACTCCAAAAGCTAAGTGTAACACTGGATAAATATAATAAGACGAATAATAAAGACAAAAGAGCTCGTGTCGACAAACTCAAAAAAGATATCAATATAGAGATAAAAAACTATGATAATTTTGGGGTTAAGAAACCCCCTATGCAGATGATACCGCGTGGGACAAGCAGCCGCCCTGAACCGGCTAGTAGTAACACCACTACTCCGATGTACACGATACCGCGTGTGGCAAGCACCCAGACGGGTGCGGCAAGCAGCCCCTCTAAAGTGTATGATACTGACGGGTTTCCTATAAAGACGCGTGTGGCAAGCACCCAGACGGGTGCGGCAAGCACCCAGACGGGTGCGGCAAGCAGCCCCTCTAAAGTGTATGATACTGACGGGTTTCCTATAAAGACGCGTGTGGCAAGAACCCAGACGGGTGCGGCAAGCAGCCCCTCTAAAGTGTATGATCCTGACGGGTTTCCTATAAAGACGCGTGATACTACCAGCCGCCCTAAACCGGCTGGTAGTATCACCCCTGCCCCTAAGGCTCCCCCTAAAACTAACAAGGCTAGTGGCAAGGCAGATCCAAGAATATTGGAATTACAAGTACTGGAATACGATCTCGCCACTTTGAGAGAGAACGTCAGTGGTTCTGGACAAGGTGGTAGAGACTATCAAAATAACGCAGGTCGGCTCAAGAGACGGATAGAAGAGTTAGAAATTGAATTGGCAGCTACAGTAGTGGACCCAAAAAGGGTTACCCCGACTATCTCTCAAGAGCACGCCGATATAATAAACGATATAAACACCACGATTGATAACCTCAAAAATATGGACCGGGGCAGTTCTTCACAAGCTTTTCAATATTACCAAGAGCAAAAACCGATACTCAAGAGAGAGATAGAGGTATTAAAATCGAGACTGCCAGTGGAGCTACATCAGTACCTAACCAATAGGTAATACAGCCAAACTGGCGGACTACCTAAGTATAGGTAATCAGCGAAAATTGGTATCAACGAAAGCCTCCTAGTGAGGCTTTCTTTTTTAACAGACCACCTTCTGAGGCTAGCCTTAGGCATAAGCCAAAGCGTTATCAAACGCGATCGAAAAATACAGCTCCGTTGCAACGTTTTGAAACGGAGCCGAATTAAATTCTATAAACGAAAAAAGCCTGATAACTAAATAAGTTATCAGGCTTCTAGAAGAAATGGCACGCCCTGTAGGATTCGAACCTACGACCACATCCTTAGAAGGGACGTGCTCTATCCAGCTGAGCTAAGGGCGCGCTACAGGGAAAGGATTATACGAGTTGAACTCGGTAAATCAATCGCTTTCTCTAACATTTTGTTTCAAATGCCTAAAAAAGAGTCGCCCAGCAATATACTGATGAAAAACAAAACAAAGCAAACGTTTGCTTATAGATGTTATTCAAAATATCTGCGACAATGCGCGCAAAAATTTTCGCTACGAATGTGTAAGGAAAGTCATGACAGCTCAAAATATTGATGGAACACTTATTTCACAAACAGTCCGCTCAGAAGTCGCAGCACGAGTAAAAGCTCGTACTCAAGCAGGGTTGCGCGCGCCAGGCCTTGCTGTTGTATTAGTCGGTGAAGATCCTGCATCGCAAGTTTATGTTGGCAGCAAGCGTAGAGCGTGTGAAGAAGTTGGTTTTGTATCGAAGTCTTATGACCTTCCTGCCACCGCCAGTGAAGAAGAGTTACTGACGTTAGTCGATCAACTTAATGAAGATCCAGAAATTGATGGCATCTTAGTACAACTGCCACTACCGGCTGGTATTGACACAACTCATGTACTTGAGCGCATCATTCCTGAGAAAGATGTGGATGGTTTCCATCCATACAATGTAGGCCGTTTAGCGCAACGCATTCCTAAACTGCGCTCATGTACACCAAAAGGCATTATCACACTGCTCGATCGCTACAATATTCAACTACGCGGTAAACACGCGGTGATTGTAGGCGCTTCCAATATTGTTGGCCGCCCAATGACACTTGAATTACTGCTTGCGGGCTGTACGACAACGACATGCCATCGCTTCACTAAAGACTTAGAGCACCATGTGCGCCAAGCTGATGTTTTGGTTGTTGCTGTTGGTAAACCCAACTTTATTCCAGGTGCTTGGGTGAAAGACGGTGCGATTGTGGTCGATGTTGGCATTAACCGCTTGGAATCAGGCAAACTAGTGGGTGATGTGGAGTACGATGTCGCTAGGGCGAAAGCAAGCTTTATCACACCAGTCCCTGGTGGCGTTGGCCCAATGACGGTGGCAAGTCTGATAGAAAATACGATGCTTGCGTGTGAACAGTTTCATACTAAAGTAAGTTGATCTTCCGTAATAAAGATGGTGACCGGTTATCGGTCACCATTTGAAAAATAGGACTCTAAAGTGATGTTATCCAATCCCCGCCATCTAAAGTAATGTTAACCAACTCCCACCAATAAAGATTACTCGGTTCAGAGTAGCCTTTACCAAAAACTCCGGTATTACTATAACCACCACCATCGGGACCACTATAAAACTTCCTGTCTCCATAACGGGCTATAATAATAGGTCCAGTAGAGAGCCAGACCCCACCAGCTTTGATATTATCAGAAGCATCGATAAGTGTTAAAGTAACATTGTAAGAAAGCCCTTCACCTTCACAGGAGCTGATTTCATTCCAATTGATAATCTTATCTTCAGATATACAGCTATCACTTCGCACGAGCCTAAAAATTGCAGCTCCTTGCTCTCCCGTTATTTTCGATTCCATTGAAACCTTAACGAGTTGATTTCTCTCTAATGCTTGATGCCCTAATACACTAAATCGACTACCTTCTAAATTATAGGTCGTACCCACACCTAGTTTGTTCTTAATACCTAAATCGCTCTTAAGTGTAAGGATATTTTGATTTATGGTGTAATAAGGAGAAAATACTTGATTGGCATCTGTTTCTTGTGGAGAGTTAACCTGAACTATGAAATGCTTTTTCTCTGATGCGAAATAGTTATCACTTTCCTCTTCATAAACAAATATATTGAAATGTCCCGCGCCTGAATCATAATCATTAAGTGATATTTCACCACTATTTACATCTACTGATATACTAGGCGATTCAGTACTTATCATATAGATTCTCTTTCCATATTGTGCTGAAGACACAACTGGTTTTATTTTTTTAAACGGAGAAAAATCAACACTGATGTTGTCAATAACAATACCTGGATGGGTCGCTTTCTTTACACTGCCGTTGATTATTTGGGTTGACTCCTTATAATTTCTGGAACTTGAAGTTACTTCTATATTGTAATCTCCCGCCCCCTTAACAGTAAGTTCACCAGTGCTTTTGTTAACCTCTACATTGTTATTATTTGAGCTAAGCAATTTATAATTAGTTGTAATTATCTCGTTAGAACCAATCGGCTGAGAAATATTAGGAGACAATGTCAAATTATCTTGATATTCAATCGATGGATAACTAAATTTGATTGGATTATCCGCTTGAGCAACCATGACATTAAATGTCATTTCACTTTCGGAGAAACCACCACGACCTGAATCGATGACTCTAACTATAGCAACACCTGCATTTAATATATCCATACTCCCATCTTTATTTACCTTAATAACATCTATCGCTGAATTAGAATTTAACGAATAAGAGAGTTGCCCATTTGCTCCGATAATGACTGGGGCAGGAAGACTTTTCTGGTCCAAAGATGCTGAAACAACCGATTGAGGGCTTAACGTTAATGATGATTTAACTGGTTGAACGGTAATCACAATGTCACGTATATTTGATGCTTTAAAATTAGAGCTTTCAGGTTTTCTGACTGTAACCATTGTGGTACCAGAATTAATAACTTTCAGAATACTTGCATCTACTGTAGTTACTACTTCTTTATTACTTATGTTAATGATTTCCAGATCACTGTTAGTAGTAGTTCTATAGTACTTAGATAAATCAATTAGTAAGTCATTATCATATACCACAGTAATCGGTTTTAACTCTTCTAGCTGTGGTTGAACACCTTGGCTTATATCAACTATTACGGTTGCATTATTAGCAGCAGGTTGGTAGTTACGTCCACCATCATCAGATATACTTAAAACATAATAACCAACACTAGGTATTTTAAATTGTTCATCACGTAAAGTTATTCCTGATAGCTCACTCGATATAATAGATAAATTACCTTTTTGGCCAACAAGATGAAAAGGTAAAGACAAATCTTCATGATATTCTGACTTAATAAAATCATTTCTCAATCCAGGGTGTGGAGCTTTGATTACATTATATGAGATAACGCCTTGGTATTTTTTATATCTATCATTTTCTGGAACAGTTACCGTAACATCAATAGTTCCTGTATTATTAATTTGAGGAAAATGAGTAGACGGGTCTATACTCAATACATCTTGACCATCAGCGATAGAATAGCTTACAGATTCAGGACTACCATTGAAGCTTGGCTGAAGACGCTTTTCTTCCTCAAACACTACAGATTGCTTATCTAGCTTTAGAGAATAAGGTGCTTCCGCTTTATTTATCTTCACTGTAAATGTAGCGCTTTCTCTGCTAGTACTATACCGAATCAACTTGAAGATGCAGGCTTGAGAACCTGAAAATGATCATTAATTCGAGATGTCAAAGAGCCTGCGATCTCTGGAAGAGTCACAGAAAAAAATTGGTCTATTGCCGCCTTGAAGTC